>DATDPC010000001.1:0-15048 GCA_035292965.1 Dehalococcoidia bacterium
CCTCGTCGAATCGGCCCGCGGCGAGACCACCGGCGTCGAGGAGAAGCTCGGCGACACCTACGTCGTCGTCGAGAGCGTCTCCGACGCCCCCAGTGCCGACTTCCTCAGCGAGATCGGCGACGGCTTCAAGCAGCGCCTCAAGAACGTCGTCGTCCTCCTTGGCGCCGTGATCGATGGCAAGCCCGCCTTCATCGCCATGTCCACGCCGGACGCGGCGAAGAAATGCCCCGCCGGGGACGTCGCACGCGCGGCGGCGCAGGCTGCCGGTGGCAGCGGCGGCGGCCGCCCGGAGATGGCCCGCGGCGGCGGTGTCGACCCGTCGAAGCTTGATGCAGCGCTCGCGGCCGGGCGCAAAGTCATCGAGGAGAAGCTAGCCCAGTCACAAATGTAGTGGCGACCTTCAGGTCGCCATGAGACGGATCGTCCAAAACGTGACGAACCGCCCTCCACCACGAACGCCAGCTGGCGACCTGAAGGTCGCCACACCAGGAGGAAGATGGCCACAGGACGCATCCTCGGCCTCGATTTCGGCGAGCGGCGCATCGGCGTCGCGATCTCGGACCCGGACGCCCGCTTCGCGCTGCCTCTGCACAGCATCGACACGCGCGCCGGCGACGCGATCGGGCAAATCGAAGCGTTAACTCGCGCCGAGGACGTCACCGCCGTCGTCGTCGGCCTGCCCCTCTCGCTCAGCGGCGACCACACCGCCCAAACCGAAACGACGATCGCCTTCGCCCGCGACCTCGAAGCCCGCCTCAAGCTGCCCGTCCACCTCCACGACGAGCGCCTCTCAACCCAGGAAGCCATGCACCTCGTCTCGGACCAGCCGGGGCGTGGCCGCAAGGCCAAGGCGCGCGACGCCGACACGGACGCGCTCGCCGCCTCGATCATCCTCCAGGCCTACCTCGACGCCCAGCGCTTCGCCGCGGAGCCGGCCCCTTGAGCCGCGACAACACGACAACCCACTCCGTCCTCATCGGCATCGCCATCGCCATCGTCATCGGCGGCGCTGCCTGGGTGATCACCGGCTCGCCCGGCGCCGTCTCGCGCCACGGCGTCGGCCTCTCGTCACCCGGCGGCGAACCCGTCTTCGTCAGCGTCGAAGCCGGCGACAGCGCCTCCTCGATCGCCAAACGCCTCCAGAGCACCGGCGTCATCGACAGCGCCGCATCGTTCGAGCGCCTCGCGAAGATAACCGGCGGTGACCGCGCCCTCGCCGCCGGCGAATACGAGTTCGTCCCCGGCACCAGCGTCCTCGACGCCCTGACCCGCATTCACTCCGGCCTCACCTCCGCCCGCATCGTCACGATCCCCGAGGGCCTGCGCCTCGAAGAGATCGCCGCGCTGCTCGAAAAGCGCGAGGTCGTCAAGGCGAGCGACTTCCTCGCCGCCGTCAACGCCCTCGCCACCAACGGCACCGGCCTCGATACCGACCTGCTGAAGGACAAACCGCGCTCGGCGACGCTGGAGGGCTATCTCTTCCCCGCGACCTACAGCTTCAAGCGCAACATCGAGGCGCCGGAAGTGGCGCTGCAGATGGTCAGCAGCCTCTCGAAAGCGCTGCCGCCGGCGCTGCGCGCCGAGGCCCGCGCCCAGGGTATGAGCCTCCACGAAGTCCTCACCCTCGCCTCTATCGTCGAGCGCGAGGCCGTCATAGCCTCGGACCGGCCGTTGATCGCCAGCGTCTACCGCAACCGGCTCAAGATCGACATGCCCCTGCAGGCAGACCCAACCGTGCAGTACGCCGTCGCATCGAGGCCGGGCAGCGTCGTCGAGTACGGCTACTGGAAGAACCAGCTGACGCAGCAGGACCTCCAGTTCGACTCGACCTATAATACGTACGCGAAGATTGGCCTGCCGCCCGGCCCGATCGCCAACCCGGGCATCGATTCGATAATCGCCGTGATCCGGCCGGCAAATACGAAATACCTCTATTTCGTCGCCCGCAACGACGGTAGCCACGCCTTCGCGGAGACGTTTGAACAACACGAAGCCAACGTCGAAAAGTACCAGCGGTAGACGACTGGCAACCGCTCTGGTGCCCTCAGGCCGATCAGCCTCAGAGGCGCGACGATGAAACGCCTGGCGATCATCGGCCACCCGATCGGCCACTCGCTCTCGCCCGCGATGTACAACGCCGTCTTCCCGGCGATGGGCATCGACGCCTGCTACGAGGCCTGGGACACGCCGCCCGAGGGCGTCGCCGCCGCGATCGAGCGCCTGCGCGGCGACGAGATGCTGGGCATGAACGTCACCGTCCCCCACAAGCAGGCGGTAATCCCGCTGCTCGACGCCGTCTCCGACGAAGCGAGGGCGATCGGCGCCGTCAACTGCATCTCGAAGGGCGCAGACGGGCGCCTCATCGGCCACAACACCGACGAATACGGCTTCCTCCGCTCGTTGCGCGAGGCCGGCTGCGAGCCTGCAGGCCTGCGCGTCGTCCTCCTCGGCGTCGGCGGCTCCGCCCGCGCCGTCGGCCACGGCCTCGCCACCTCCGGCGCAGCTTCGATAACGCTCGCCGGGCGCAACCCGCAGCGCGTCGCCGCCGCCGCGACCCAGCTGCGCAAAACAGCCCCCAGCGCGATCGACGTAATGGCCGTAGGCTGGCGGGACGAATCGTTCAGCAGCTGCATCGCCGAAGCCGACCTCGTCGTCAACTGCACGCCGATCGGCATGCGCCACACGCCCCGCGAGACCGATTCGCCGCTGCCGAAGACGCTGCTCCGGCCCAACCTCTGGGTCGCCGACCTCGTCTACAACCCGCTCGAGACCGTTCTCCTGAAGCTGGCCCGCGAAGCCGGCGCAAAGCCAATCCCCGGCCTCGAAATGCTGATCTACCAGGCAGCCGCCTCCGTAAAGCACTGGACGGGCAGAGAACCACCAGTAGACATAATGCGAAAAGCAGCGCAGGAGCGCCTCGCGTGAAGCGACTTTGCCCGTTTGCCCGTTTGCCCGTTTGCCCGTTTGCCCGGCGGGGAGGAGTGGAGGGGTGGTAGTCGGCATCATCATCATCGTCCTGCTGCTGCTCTTCACCGGCTTCGTCATCGTCAAAGAGACGAACCAGCAGCTCTTCTGGCGCAGCCTCGTCGCGAAGGGCGACGTCGAGGCGATCAAGCAGATCATCGAGATCGAGGTTGAGCACTGGCACGAATCCCGCGTCCCCAAGGGCACGCCGGCGCTGCTCTGGCACGGCATCCAGACCGTGGAGCTGACCGACGTCACGCCGAAGGGCGCCCGCGTCAACTGCAGCGCTGAGGGCGAGTACGCGCTCGTCGCAGGCCAGCGCGTCGAGAGCAGCAGCCCCCTCGCCGAGGGCATGAAGATCACGATGAAGCTCGCCGAGATGCTGCTCTACGACGTCCCCAACGTGAAGCTCGACCACGTCCAGATCGACGTATACACTTCGTTCAGGGACGAGGAGGGGCGCGCGCAGCCGCGCTGCATCCTCAGCACAGACGTCGAACGACGCGCCGTGGAGCACATCGACTGGGAGGAGACCGCCCCGGCAGACTTCATCAAGCTGACGCAAGCCCGCTTCGGCGCCGGCGCCACGGACCGGCTCCAGCCGGTCGAGCCCATCGCCTGGGCCTAGGTGATTCCCCGGGCGGACGCTCAGGCAAATAGACGCTATTCTTAGGCCATGAGTCACCTCCGCTTTATGACCGCCGGCGAATCGCACGGCAAAGGGCTGCTCGTCATCGTCGAGGGCGCGCCCGCGGGTGTCGACCTGTCCGAGGACTACATCCGCGCCCAGCTCGCCCGCCGACAGCAGGGCTACGGACGCGGCAAGCGCCAGCAGATCGAGACCGACTTCGCCGAGATCGTCTCCGGCGTCCGCTTCGGCAAGACGATGGGCGGGCCCATCGGCCTGCGCATCGAGAACCGCGACTGGCAGAACCAGGGCTGGGAGCGCCGCATGGCCGTCGCGCCCGTCGAGGGCGAGGTCGAGCGCCTCACCTCCATGCGCCCCGGCCACGCCGACCTCGCCGGCGCGATCAAGTACGGCCTCGATGACGTCCGCCCCGTCCTCGAGCGCGCCAGCGCCCGCGAGACGACCGCCCGCGTCGCCGCCTCCGCCGTCGCCCGCCGCATCCTCGAAGCGATCGGCGTCTCGATTCACGGCCACGTCGTCGCTGTCGGCGAAGTGCGCGCCGAGGTGCCCGAACACATCGACTGGGCGCGCGTCGAAGCCTCCGAAATGCGCTGCGCCGACCCCGCCGCCGAAGCGAAGATGATCGCCCGCATCGACGCCGCGAAAGAGGCGCGCGACACCGTCGGCGGCGTCTTCGAGGTGCGCGCCACCGGCGTGCCCATCGGCCTCGGCAGCTTCGTCCACTGGGACCGCAAGCTCGACGGCCGCATCGCCCAGGCGATCGTCAGCATGCAGGCGGTCAAGGGCGTCGAGATCGGTGGCGGCTTCACGACAGCCGGGCTTCCGGGCTCTGAGGTGCAGGATGTCATCCTGCCGCGCGACCAGTGGTCCGACCGTCCCTGGCGCCACGCCACCAACCGCGCCGGCGGCCTCGAAGGCGGCGTCACCAACGGCGAGGATGTCGTCGTCCGCGGCGCCCTCAAGCCGATATCGACGCTGCAGCAGCCGCTCCCAAGCGCCGATCTGCTCACGGCGGAGCTAAAACCCGCCTTCTACGAGCGCTCAGACGTCTGCGTCGTGCCCGCCGCCGCCGTAATCGGCGAGGCGATGCTCGCGCTCGTCCTCGCGGACGCCGTCCTCGAGAAGTTCGGCGGCGACAACCTGCGTGAGCTCCTCGCCAACTACAAGGCCTACATGCAGACCATCGGCCCCCGCGGCGACTAGTCGCGATGACCGCACCGCTTCGCATTACGCTCATAGGCCCCTTCGGCGTCGGCAAGACCGAGGTTGCGCGCCACGTCGCCCGTCAGCTCGGCTGGGACGCTATTGACGCCGACGACCTGCTCGTCGAGAGCGCCGGCAAGGAAGTCGAAGCGATCTTCGCCGAAGAGGGCGAAGCCGCCTTCCGTCAGCGCGAAGCCGCCGTCTTCGCCGGTCTCGCCGGCCGTCAGCGCCTCGTCGTAGCCGCGGGCGGCGGCGCAACGCTGCTCGAGTCGACCCGCAGCGCCATCGTAGAAGCCGGCCTCGTCATCTGCTTGACGGGGACACTCGAGACGATCCTCGATCGCACAACGCCACGTGAAGGCCGCCCGCGCCCGATGCTCGTCGGCGCCGATCGCGCCGCCCGCGTCCGCCAGCTCGTCGACCAGCGCGCCGCCCTCTACAACCTCGCCGACTTCAGCATCGCCACCGACGCGCTGACGCAGGAAGAGGCCGCCGCCGAGGTCGTGCGCTTCTACCAGGAGCACGGCGACCGCGCCTTCAACCGTCCCGGCCGCGTCGAGCAGCTGACGCGCACGCCCTCCGTCATGCCTCCCGTCACCGATGCGCCCGGCTCGACAACGATCGTCCGCACCGCCTCCGCCGAATACCCGGTTTACGTCGAATGGGGCGCCCTCGACCGCCTCGGCGAGCTGACATTAAGGGCCTGCGGCTCTCGACGCGCCTTCCTCATCTCCGACGAAGCCGTCTTCGGCCGCTGGGGCGAGACCGCCGTCGCCAGCCTCCGACAGGCCGGCATCGAGACCGCCACCCTGACGCTGCCGTCCGGCGACGCCAGCAAGAGCCTCGATGAGGCCGCCCGCGTCTACGACTGGCTCGCCGCCCAGCGCGCCGAGCGCCGCGACGCCATCGTCGCCCTCGGTGGCGGCATGGTCGGCGACTTCTCCGGCTTCATCGCCGCCACCTATCTGCGCGGCCTGCCCATCGTCCAGGTCCCAACGACGCTGCTCGCCATGGTCGACGCTTCGATCGGCGGCAAGACGGCGATCAATCACGCCGGCGCCAAGAACATCGTCGGCGCCTTCTACCAGCCCAGCGCCGTCGTCCAGGACGTCGCGACCCTGAAGACGCTGCCGCGCCGCGCCCTCGTCGAAGGCCTCGGCGAAGTGATCAAGCACGCCCTGATCCGCGACGCCGACCTGCTCGCGCTCCTGGAAGCGCGCCTCGACGACCTCCTCGCGCTCGACCCGGAGCTGACGACCGAGGTCATCGCCCGCAACGTCCAGATCAAGGGCGCCGTCGTCAGCGAGGACGAGCGCGAGACCGGCGGCGTCCGCGAGCTGCTTAACTACGGCCACACCCTCGGCCACGCCTTCGAGGCCGCCGGCGGCTACGAAGCGCTGCTCCACGGCGAGGCCGTCAGCGTCGGCATGGTCGCTGCGGCGATGATCGGCGAGCGCGTCGGCGTCACGCCCCCCGCCCTCGTCGAGCGTCAACGCGCCCTCCTCGAACGCGCCGGCCTGCCCCTACAACCGCCACCGGGCCTCGACCGCGACCGCATCCGCGCCGCCCTCGCCCTCGACAAGAAGGTCATCGCCGGCGGCCAACGCTGGGTCCTCCTCGAGGACGTAGGCCGCCCCGTAGTCCGCGCAGACGTCCCAACCGCCGTCGTAGAAGCCGTCCTCGATGACATGCTCTCGTAGCGCCCGTCGCGGACGTAGCCGAGGCTTTCTAGCCTCGGTCTTTCACTCAAATCCCCTCTCCCTAGCAGGCGCCGTCCTGAGCCTGCCGAAGGAGAGAGGGCTAGGGTGAGGGTAGAACGCCCCGTGAGCGAAAAGCCGCCCGTATCGACCGCCGTTGCCCTACGCGCCCTCGTGCGCGGCCGCGTCCAGGGCGTCGGCTTTCGCGACTGGGTACGCCGACGCGCCCGCGAGCTCGGCCTCAACGGCAGCGCCCGCAACTTCCCCGACGGCACGACCGTCGAAGTCATCGCCGAGGGCGCCCGTCCCGCGCTCGACGCCCTCGCCGCGGCGCTGAAGCTCGGCCCGCCCGGCGCCTACGTCACCGCCGTCGACACCACCTGGACCGACGCAACCGCCGCTTACGACGGCTTCACGATCGCATGACGCCGCGCGAGACCGTCACCGCCTTCATCGGCGCGATCAACCGCCGCGACCTCGAAGCCCTCCTGCGCCTGATGACCGACAACCACGTCCTCAAGGTCATGGACGAGCCGGAAGTCGTTGGCAAGCAGAACCTGCGCGAAGCCTGGCGCGCCTACTTCGATGCCTTCCCCGCCTACGTCATCCACCCGCAGCGCTTCGCCCAGAACCCCGGCGGCGTCGCCGTCCTCGGCCACACCCCAGGCTCCCACCTCGGCCTGCCCGACGAAGAAGAGGCGAAGCAGACGCTGATCTGGAACGCCGGCGTCCGCGGCGACAAGCTCTCGGCCTGGGTCCTCCTGCCCGACACGCCGCGCGCCCGCGAAGCCCTCGGCCTCAGCGGCCCCGAACGACGCTCCGGCCCGCCACGCAGACGCCAAAAGCGCCGGTAGCCGCAGGCCTTCAGGCCTGCCCCGGCGACGCTTCGAGAGCGCCGTCAGCCCTTCGCGATGTCCGGATGCATGCTCCACCCTGAAGGGTGGAGTACCATCTCCCCTCGCAGGGAGGACAAGAGAATGAAGCTAGTACCGCTGTTTGAGATGGTTCACAAGTACGTCCAGATGCACCCCGTCAAGATGCAGGGCCAGTTCGGCCAGGAGAGCGTCTCGTGGCTCTTCCGCGAAGGCACGATCCTCGGCGAGCGCGTCCGCGGCCGCCACCAGGCGATGAACAAGTCCGTCCTCCGCGCCGATAACGTCGTCACGCCCGACATCCGCGGCATCTTGTTCACCGACGACGGCGAGTCCGTCTACTACGAGGTGCGCGGCTACGGCATCGAGGTCGATGGCCTGCGTCACTTCAAGGGCAGCATGTACTTCATGACCGGCGCCGAGAAGTACATCTGGCTCAACACCGTCCTCGCCGTCATGGAAGGCCGCTACCGCCGCGCCGAAGACGGTCTCTTCATCGGCACCTTCCAGGTCTACGAATGCATCGCCGAGACCGAAACCGTCGAACCGCGCGCCACCTACCACGAGGGCGTAGAGCACCCGGTGCACTGAGTTAGCGCGTCGCGGGTTCCTGAGCGCCTTTCAGCGCTTCCTTCGGAAGGATGAGACTGGCGTCCAATATCTCAATCCCGATTAGATGACCCTCGCTATCAAAGTCGAGCTGAATCTGGCCTCCGACTTCATCAGGGTCACAAGCATAGGTCTTCTTTGCGATGCCTGGCACCGGTGGCACCAGGTAAAAGTAAGCGGCGTCTACGCGCTTGTCGTACTCCAGCTTCAAGATCCTCGCCTCCTCAGGCCCGCAACATAGGCAGGCCGAGTAAAGAATGCGGTGATAACCACGTCGCCGACTGCCGCCACGAATAGCCTGCTGGTCTCATCGTAGTAGCCGACATGCTCGACACCCCGTTGGCGGTAAGTGAACGGCTCAACTGAGTCTAGCAGTCCCTCCACCTGCTCGTCGCCTATTCCTCGAAAAGCCATCTGACGACGCGCATAGTCGGATAGCTCCACGTTTCGGCCCTACTCGCCCACCACCGGCCCGAGCATGATCGCGTCCGCCTCTTCGCCCGCGGCCACCACCGGCACGTCCTCCGGGCAGATCACCAGCGCGTTCGCCAGCGCCATCGAGGTCAAGATCCCGGAGCCCTGCGGCCCCGTCAGCGACGCAACGTAGCGTCCGTCACGCACCGAGACGATGGCGCGGGCGTAGAATCGCCGCCCGTCCGTGTTCTCAACCGGCTCCTCGACCGTGACGCGCACCACGGGGCGCTCCCAGCCGCTGCGACCCATCATCTTGTAGACAGCCGCCCGGCCGAAAAGCTCGAACGTCACCATCGAGCTCACCGGGTTGCCCGGCAGGCCGATGTGCGGCACCTTGCGGCCGTCCGGCGCCGTGAACGTCCCGAAGGCGAGCGGCTTGCCCGGCTTCATCCGCACCGTCCAGAAGTCGACGTCGCCCTCGCGCAGCAGCACGTCCTTGACCACGTCGTAGTCGCCGCGCGAGACGCCCGCGGACGTGACGATCAGGTCGGCGTCCAGCGCCTCGTGGATCTTTGCCGTCAGCTCCTCGACCGTATCGCGGGCGATGCCGAGGCGCTTCGGTATCGCGCCCGCCTCTCGCGCCAGGGCCGCGACGCTGTACGAGTTCGCGTCGTAGATATGCCCCTCGGTCGCGGCCTCGCCCAGCTCGAGCAGCTCGTCGCCGGTCGAGATGATCGCGATCACGGGGCGGCGGTAGACTCGCACCGTTGCCGTCCCCAGAGACGCCAGGACGCCAATCTGGGCGGCGTGCAGCTCCGTCCCGGCCTCCATGACGGGGCTGCCACGCAGCACGTCCTCACCGGCGCGACGGATGTTCGCGCCCACCGCCGCCGCCTTGTAGACGCCGACCTCGTCGCGTCCCTTCGCGAAGGTGCCGAAGCTGCGCCCCGCAGTCTCGTCCGTCTCCTCGAACGGGACGATAGCGTCCGCGCCTTGCGGTATCGGCGCGCCGGTCATGATCCGCACCGCCTCGCCCGGCCCCACGCTGCGGTCGAAGATGTAGCCCGCCGCCACCTCGCCGATGACGCGCAGGCGCTTCGGCGTCGCCGGCGTCGAGCCGGACGTATCGGCGGCGCGAACGGCGTAGCCGTCCATCCCCGTGTTATCGAGCGGCGGGATCGTCATGGGAGAAGTGACGTCTTCAGCTAGGACCTGGCCCAGCGCATCCGCCAGCGCCACCGTCTCGGGCTCGAGGCGGCTCACGACCTCGAGGATGCGCGCCCGCGCCTCCTCGACGCTGATCATGCCGTCGGTGGTCATGCGGGGCCTCGCTGCATCGTCAAACTAGCTTCCACAATCGAGAGGCAAACCGCCAGCCTCCAGCCCTGCGTCACGTCTTCCTGTCATTCCGGCGACAGGAGGAATCTGGTTGAACCGAAGTCGGCAGCTCTAGCGAAAAGCGTCTCTGCAGAACCGACGACTCCACGCCATCTATTAGACGAGCCGTCTTAGCGGGCCCGGGCGCCTCTGGCTTCTCTAACCTAGCTTCACCGCCAGGCACGTCGTCGTGCGCTGCACGCCCTCGATCCGCTGGATGCCTTCCGTGATCGCGCTACCCAGCTTGTCCAGGTCTTCCGCCTCCATCTGGACGATGACGTCGTAGGGGCCGGTTACCGTGTCGACGCTGGTGACGCGCGCGTCGGCGTGCTTGAGCTTCAAGACCGCCTCGCCCACGCCCTTGGACCGGCCGACTTCAGCCTCGATGAGTACGTATCCGCGAAAGGCCATGGAGTCCTCCTTGAGCAGGGCGGGGGCGAATCGATCATCCGTCCGGGCCGTGGCACTGTCAACCGACGGGCAAACAAGCAAACTGGCAAAGAGTTCTTAGCCCGTTTGCTCGTTAGCCCGTTTGCCAGTTTGCCCGTGACCGAAGGTCGCATCGCAAACGTGACGTATACTGGCACCGTCATTACCGGATCACAGCTCCTCCGCCGCAAACGCTTCTGGTTCGGGCTGATCGTCAGCTTCGGCTTCCTTGCCTTCTTCCTCGCCCGGACCAACTTCCACGAGATCAGCACCGCCTTCGAGGGCGCCGATCTCCTCCTCGCCGTCGCCGCCGTGCCGCTGTACTTCTTCGGTTTCTGGCTTCGCACCGTGCGCTGGCGCTTCCTCCTGCGGCCGATCGCCGACGTGCCGATCCGCCGCCTCTACCCCGTCGTCCTCATCGGCCTCATGACCAACAACATCGCCCCGGCGCGCGTCGGCGAGCTTGTGCGCGCCTATCTCCTCGGCGAGCGTCAGTCGATGAGCAAGACGACGGCGCTCGGCACGATCGCCGTCGATCGCACCTTCGACGGCCTGACCCTGGTCGCGATCCTCGGCATCGTCACGATCGCGTCCGGCGCCGATGCGGGCGTCAAGGCGATCGGCGTAGTCTCGGCCCTGCTCTTCGTCGCCGTCACAACGGCGCTCGTCACGCTTGCGCTCTCGCCGGTGCGGGCGCGCGTCTGGGTCACCCGGCTGCTGCATTTGCTGCCCGCCGCATTGGCCGAAAAGGCGGAAGGCCTCCTCGATGCCTTCCTCGAGGGCCTGCGGTCGATCCGCAACCCCTGGATGCTGCTGCAGGCGGCCGTCGCCTCCGTTGCCTCCTGGCTAATGGAGGCGACGATGTACTACATCGTCGGGGAGGCGTTTCACCTCAACGTCGGCTTCGATGTCTACCTGCTCGTCACCGCCTCTGCCAACCTGGCGCTGTCCGTCTTCGCCTCTCCCGGCGGCATCGGCCCCTTCGAGGTGACAACCCGCGAAGTCCTCGTCTACTTCGACGTCGCCGGCGCCAGCGCCTCGGCTTACGCGCTGGCGCTGCACGCGCTGCTCCTGGCGCCCGTGATCATCGTCGGCCTCGTCCTCGTCTGGACAACGTCGCTATCATTGCGCGACATGCTCGGCCAAACACCAACGGTTCCAGTAGCGACGACGAGGCTCGAATGAAGGCAGCCGTGATCGGCGGCGGCGTTGCCGGCATGACCGCCGCCTACCGCCTCCTCCAGGCCGGCCACGAAGTAGCCCTCTTCGAGGCGAGCGACGCCCTCGGCGGCCTCGTGCGCACCTTCGATACCGGCGGCGACCCGCTGGAGCAGTTCTACCACCACCTCTTCAGCACCGACACGACGATCGTCGCCCTGATCGAGGAGCTAGGCCTCGGCGAGCGCCTTACCTGGCGCGACTCCAAGGTCGGCTTCTACCACGAAGGCCGCATCTGGCCCTTCGTCACGCCCATGGACCTGCTGCGCTTCAAGCCCCTCGGCATCATCGACCGCGTTCGCCTCGGCCTCGCCGGCCTTTACCTGCGCCGTCAGACAAAATGGAGCCACTTCGAGCGCATAACCGCCATGCGCTGGCTGCGCCGTTGGGTCGGCAAGCGCGGCCTCGAGGTCGTCTGGGGGCCGCTGCTGCGCGGCAAGTTCGGCGATCAAGCAGACGAAGTCGCGATGGCGTGGCTCTGGAGCAAGATCCACCTCCGCTTCGCCTCTCGCAAGGGCACAACCCAGAAGGAGCAGCTCGGCTACCTCCTCGGCAGCTTCGGCGTCTACATCGAGGAGCTGGAGCGGCGCATCCGTCACCTCGGCGCCGAGGTCCACCTCGAGGCCACCGTCCGCCGCATAACCGTCGACGAAGCAGGCCGCGCAACCGGCCTCCAGCTCGCCGACGGCAAAAATGTCGACGCCGGCGTCGTCATCGCCTGCGTCCCCTCGGCGCGCTTCCTCAACATGGCGCCGCCCCTCGGCGACGAGTACGAGCGTCGCGTCAAAGCGGCACGCTGGCAGTGGGCCCTCTGCTACGTCCTCGCCCTCAAAGAGCAGCTGACGCCGATCTACTGGCTCAACATCAGCGATGAAGGCACCCCCTTCATCGCCGTCATCGAGCACACGAACTACATCGAGCCGGAGCGCTACGCCGGCAAGCATTTCGTCTATCTCTCCAACTACCTCGCGCCGGACCACCCCTGGTTTAGCCTCTCGGACGAGCAGCTGGACGACCTCTACCTGCCCCACCTCGAAAAGCTCAACCCCAACTTCAACCGCGACTGGATCATCGACCGCTGGGTCTTCAAGGGCCCCAATGCCCAGCCGATCATCCGCATGAACTACGGCAACGACCTGCCGGACCACCGCACGCCCGTCCCCGGCCTCTATCTCGCGAACATGCAGCAGATTTATCCCGAAGACCGCGGCCAGAACTACTCGATCCGCATGGGAGACCAGGTAGCCCAAATGGCCATAGACGACTGGGCAGCAAGAGAACCAACCTAGACACGGGCCTTCGGAGTCACCGAGTAGTACTCATGGCCTAGACCATTTGTGCTATAAGAGGTGCGGAATGATCGAGTTGGCAGTCATCACGCTAATCGTGTCGCTTCTGGCCGTCCACTACGCCCGGCGCGCCGCTCTCGCTGCCGAGAAGCAAAATGACCTCTTCCAAGGTGACCTCGCGGCCCGGGAGGAGAAACGAGGGCCTAATGTGGAGGTTGAGGTTCTCACCGTTCGCATTGGGGGAGGCTCTGCAACCGGCGCCACCGTCATTCTTCAAGCACAGTTCACGAATCATTCATCGACGCCAGACACAGTTCAAGATCTGACTGTTCAATTCGATGGCCGCGATTTTAGATGGCCTCCGGCCCACCCACGACTTCAAGGCAGGAAGGAAGCTCCCACAGTGCCGTTTGGTCTTGAATCTGGCGTGCCACAGAATTACTTCTACGACTTCAACACTGAGCCGAATCGGCTCCAAGCGCCGGACGGAATACCGGCCGTCTTAGTAGCCGGGTGCAAGAACGCTGGCCAAGTAAGCGTGTCTTTCGTTGTGCCCTTTGACAGACGCTAGCGTAAGCCTCGAAGCCTTAGAAACGCCGCGCTCGCCGTCATTTGGCCGTCGAGCGCGCATCCGCCCTACGTCACGCCTTGTGCCCCACGATGTACGCGTAGTAGTTGCACGACGCGAAGAACCGCCCCTCCGCCTGCGCCGCCCGCTGCTCCGCCAGCCACGCGTCGACGCGCTCCTGCGGCAGCAGCCCCTGGCGCGCCACCACCGGCGCGTATGACTCCGCGAAGTTGGGGAAGAACACCCCCGTACCGACATCGGCGACAACGTGAGACTGCACCCGCGTTATCGCCAGCCCGGCGCGCTGCAGCAGCCCCGGCAGCGCCCGCAGCACCCGCGGGTTCGCCACCATCGCGGCCAGCAGCGACTTTTCCATCGCTTCAGCCAGCTCCGGCTCCGGGTAACCGAAGCTCAGCGACGCAAAGTCTGCGTCGAACACGACCATCCGCCCGTGCGGCGCCAGCAGCCGCGCCGCCTCCCGCAGCACCGCCAGCGGCTCGACGACGTGGCTCACCAGCGTGTGCATGATCACGACGTCGAAGGCGCCGTCCGGCAGGTCGACGCTCGTAGCACCCTCAACCCGCCATTCGATCCGTCCGCCGACGCCCTCGTCCGCCGAGAACCGGCGTCCCGAGTCCAGCATCACGGCGCTCAAGTCGCTGACGACGGCGCGACCCTTGAACTCGGGCCGCAGCGCCGCCGCCCGCCCGTCGAGGCCCGTACCGCCGCCGAGGTCGAGCAGCGTCTTCGCGCTCGCAAGGTCGACCGCGTCGAGATACGCCTGGCGCATGACGACGAAGCGCGGGTCGCGCGCCCGCATCTCCATCCGCGCGACGATCATCTCCATCATCGCCGCGTCCTGCGCGCTCAGCGCCTGAAATACGTCCGGCGCCATCAGAGCGGCTGCCTTCCCGCGAAGCCGGTCTCGACGTCGTGCCACCAGGCGATCTCGTCCTCGCCGAGGCGCCAGCAGAGGTAGACGACGCGGCCCTCGCGCGTTGTCGGGAAGTCGATCAGCCCGTCGTCGATGCCTTTGAGCTCGACGCCGAGGTCGTCCAACTCCGCCATTAAGCGCTCCAACTCGACACCCGCAGCTTCGATCGCCTTCCTCGCCGAGGCCATATCGCCCGCGAGGTGGCCGTTGCCGCCCGTCATCGCCGCCAGCCGGTCGAGCTCCGCCGTCCGCACGTCGAGCGCGGCCTTGGCGGCCCGAATCTCGATCAGCAGCTGTCGAACCGTCGGCAACAGCTGCGTCGCCTCCTCCAGCGTGAATAGGCGATTAGTCGACATAACGTTATCTAATCTCTAACTTGTTACCCATGCGGCTGTAGGCGTCGAACACGCCCGGAGCCAGCTGGTCGGAGACCACGCAGCGTCGGACGTACCGGACGCGGAAACGCTCCGTCGCCCACGCAGGCGCTTTGAAGCGATGGCGCTTCGCCTGGTGCGCAGTGTGCTTTCATGAAAAAATCATTACGATTGGTTATTTCCGCGCATATACGCCCGCCGTAACATTGCTCTGAAGTCTTACATGACTATCCTCCACTGTCTTGCAAATGAAATATATCTGGAACTTCTAGGATGAGAACATGAAAAAGTCGGGCGCGAGCCAAGGCCAGTCGGCATCGGAGCTCATCTCGAAAAGAATCGCCGAACTCGGGGACTGGCGCGGGGAAACCCTCAGCAGAATGCGCAAGCTCATCAAGGAAGCAGACCCGGACGTCGTCGAGGAGTGGAAGTGGATGGGCACTCCGATTTG
>DATDPC010000002.1:0-2973 GCA_035292965.1 Dehalococcoidia bacterium
GAGCTCGCGAAGCAGCGCGGCGTTCGCGCCCAGGAGCTAAACGTTAGCGGCGCCTTCCACAGCCGTCTCATGCGCCCGGCAGCCACCGGCCTCGCCGAGGCGATCAAGCGCGCGACGATCGTCGATCCAGCCGTCCCGGTGGTAGCGAACGCGAGCGCGTCGCCCCTGACAACCGCCGCAGCCGTGCGCCAAGAGCTGGCGGTGCAAGTGGCCAGTCCCGTCTGCTGGCACGAATCCGTTACACTGATGGCCGCGACAGGAGTTACCCGTTTCATCGAGTTCGGGCCTGGTCGTGTGCTCACCGGCCTGACCAAACGCATCGTTCCCGGCGCAGAGCTGGTTAACGTCAGCGGTATCGAAGCCCTGGGAGAGAAGCAGGGCGCCGCCAGCAAGTAGGTAAACGCTTGTTCAGTCTCGAAGGCAAAGTAGCGATCGTCACCGGCGGCACCCGCGGCATTGGCCGCGAGATCGCCATCGTGCTCGCCCGCGCCGGCGCCAATCTCGTCCTCAACTACATCTCCAACGATCAGGCGGCAGAAGAGACCGTCAAGCTCGTGGGCGAGACCGGCTGCGAGGTCGTCCTGATCAAGGGCGATGCCGCCGAGTCGGCGACCGCGCAGCGCGCCGTCGACGCCGCGATCGAGCGCTTCGGTCACATCGATATCCTCGTGAACAACGCCGGCAAGACGGCGGACAACCTGCTCGTGCGCATGACCGACGAAGAGTGGGACGACGTGATCCACACGAACCTGCGCAGCACCTTCGTCTTCACGCGCGCCGCGCTGCGGCCGATGCTGCGGCAGCGCTCCGGCCGGATCATCAGCATCACCAGCGTCAGCGGCGTCGTCGGCAACGCGGGACAGACCAACTACTCTGCGGCGAAGGCGGGGGAGCACGGCCTCACTCGTTCGCTCTCGCGCGAGGTCGCGAGCCGCGGCATCACCGTCAACTCCGTCGCGCCGGGCCTCGTCAAGACGGGCCTCACCGAGGTGCTCACCGAGGCGCAGTGGAACGAGCTGCTGAAGCGCATCCCGATGGGCCGCCACGCGACCGGCGAGGAGATCGCGCCCCTGGTTCTCTTCCTCGCTTCGGACGAGGCGAGCTACCTGACAGGGCAGGTCATCGCCGTTGATGGCGGCCTGACGTAAGCCATGCCGGCGCCGCGACGGCGGGCGCGCGAAGCCGTCCTCCAGGCCCTCTACGAAATGGACGTCGGCAGTCACGGCGCCGAGGCGGCGCTCGAGCGCCTGATCATCGAGTCGCGTCTCGGTGAAGACCAGACGGCGTTCGCGCGGATCCTGCTCGCGGGCGTCCTCGAGCACCGCGCCGAGATCGACGCGCTGATCGAGAAAGCAGCGCCGCAGCGACCGGCGCAGGACCTCTCGCCGGTGGACCGCAACATTCTCCGTATTGCGATAAGGGAGTTCTTAT
The DNA here is from genome assembly GCA_035292965.1 of Dehalococcoidia bacterium. Lineage (GTDB taxonomy): Bacteria > Chloroflexota > Dehalococcoidia > DSTF01 > WHTK01 > WHTK01. The sequence continues at coordinate 1,432 of DATDPC010000002.1, forward strand.
TGGATAATCTGACACCGGTCGGCGCGGCCATAAATGAGGCCGTAGAGCTGGCCAAGAAATACGGGAGCGACAGCTCCAGCAAATTCGTCAATGGGGCCCTTGGGGCCATCAGCGCCACGAAGGCGGGCGCGCAGGAGGGTAACTAGACTTGGCTGCCGTTTATGAGCGCGTTCGCAAGATAGTAGTCGACCAGCTGGGCGTGGACGAAGAACAGGTCGTCCCGGCCGCTTCGTTCGTCGACGACCTCAACGCCGACTCGCTGGACCTCGTCGAGCTGATCATGTCGCTCGAAGAAGAGTTCAGCAAAGAGGGCAAGACGCTGGAGATCTCGGACGAGGACGCAGAGAAGATCGTCACCGTCCAGGACGCCGTCGATTACCTGAAGGACCTCGGCATCGAGGACGCGTAAAGCGCCGTCTCCCAGAGACACCAGAAGCCGGGCGACAAGCCCGGCTTCTTCTTGTGTCCGGCGGACGCTCCGTAGAGGCGGCCGTTAGGCCGCCACGGACTGGGTTGCTTCACGGAGAGAGTCTTTCGAAGCTCGAATCCTCGCATGGCGACCTGAAGGTCGCCGCTACACACCTTATTCTTGAGGAGGAGGCGGCGAATGCTGAACGGCTGCACGACCACAAAGATCTACTGTCGCGAGAACTGCCCGCCCGGCAGGCGCACGAAGCCCTCGAATCGTGTCAGCTTCGCGTCTGAAGCAGAAGCGCAGGCCGCCGGCTACCGCGTCTGCAAAGTCTGCCACCCAGACATCTTCACCGGCGTCTGGCAACCAAAGCGCCACATCGTGGCATAGACAAACGCCAGCAGAGGTAGCGGGGGCGATCCTGAGGCTCTCGAAGGGCCATGCGGGGGGAGTCTGAGGGGTCTCCCCTCAGTTCTCTTTCTCTAAACGTGAGCGGAGCAGCCGAAGCCTCGCAACGCGAAGCAGAAGGATGCGCAGCGACGGACGCCGCTCGGCGAGTCCACGCCCGCACGTCGCGGCGTATTCTCCTATGCGGTAACCTGTCAATGACCGCGGCAGGGACGCCCGCCGGACGCTATTTCGGCCGGTCGAAGGATACGCGGCGGCAATGCAGGCGCCGCGTGGGGGCAAACAAGATGCAGATGTTCGGCGTGGGCATCCTCGAGCTGATGGTGGTCATGTTCCTCGCGATCGTGGTCGTCGGGCCCGACCGCTTGCCCACCGTCGCCGGCGACCTCGCGCGCTGGATCCGCCGCGCCCGCGCCTACGGCCAGCACCTCACGCGCGACTTCAACGACGTCATCGCCGACCTCGAGAAGGAGGTCGGCGCCACGCGCGAGGACTGGAAAGAGATCGCCTCGGTTGTCACCCACCATACCGGCGGCATAACGCGCGAGCTCGAGAAGGTCGCCGGCACGATCGAACACTCCATCGATATTTCTGAGACGCCGGCAGACGCCAGCAACGTCGTCCCCTTCGAGACGCGCCCCGCGTCCGAAATCGCCGCCGAGGAGATGGCAGCAGGCCAGGCTCCCGCCTCAAACGGTTCAACCGACGCCGCCGCCGCCGCC
>DATDPC010000003.1:0-4310 GCA_035292965.1 Dehalococcoidia bacterium
CGGCACCGACTTCCAGGAGTTCATGCTCGCGCCCATCGGCCGGCCGACGTTTGCCGAGGCGTTGCGCGCCGGCGCCGAGGTGTACCAGCAGCTGAAGCGCCTGCTCGGCGAACGCGGCCTCAACGCCAACGTCGGCGACGAGGGCGGCTTCGCGCCATCGCTGGAGAACAACGTCGCCGCCGTCGAGCTGCTCGTTCAGGCGATCGAGGCGGCGGGCTATCGCCCCGGCGAGGACATCGCGATCGCGCTCGACCCGGCGACGAGCGAGCTGTACGAGGACGGACGCTACGTGCTGAAGAGCGAGGGTCGCAGCCTGACCAGCGCCGAGATGGTCGACCTCTGGGCCTCGTGGTGCGACCGCTACCCGATCGTCAGCATCGAGGACGGGCTAGCGGAGGACGACTGGGAGGGCTGGGTGCAGCTGACGGCGCGTCTCGGCTCACGCGTCCAGCTCGTCGGCGATGACCTGCTGGTGACGAACACGAGCTTCCTCGAGCGTGCCATCGCCTTGAAGGCAGCGAACTCGATCCTCGTCAAGGTGAACCAGATCGGCACCCTGACCGAGGCGATCGACGCGACGCAGCGCGCGATGGGCGCCGGCTGGAGCGCCGTGATCAGCCATCGCAGTGGCGAGACGGAGGACGTGACGATCGCCGACCTCGTCGTCGCGATGGGCGCGGGCCAGATCAAGACAGGCGCGCCCGCCCGCGGCGAACGCACCGCGAAGTACAACCGCCTCCTGCGCATCGAGGCTGAGCTCGGCGCCCGCGCACGCTATGCTGGTGGCACGATGCTGGCACAGAGGCGATGACAGGCAACCGCAAGAAGTACCGAGCCAAGCGGCACAGTTGCGCCCTCTGCAAGCCCAACAAGATGGGTTGGGCGCCGCGCTTTAAGGACAAGGAACAGGTCCTTCTGAAGGCGCACGTCGCGGAGATGCGCGCGGCCGGCACTCGGTAGTCAGGTACCCCTCCTTGAACCAACCTTCCCTTCCACGCGTCGCGGCGGTGGCGACGCCCGACGAATACGTCCTGCCCGCGCGTCCCGCCGGCGTTGGCCCGACCGTCCTCGACGCGTTTCGCCAGACACAGTTCGTCCTCGGCGGCGACCTCGACCTCTTTGCGGAGGCGATGAACCTGCAGCTGCGCCTGGTCCGCGAATCGAGGCCGCCGCAGTACCGCACGCACGCGCTGGCGGCACTTGCGGCGTTCTGGTCGCGCGCCTACACGCAGCTCAGCGATGCGATGCTGCTCGTGATGCGCGCGTCCTACGCGTCGACGCTGCCGCTGGTGCGCAGCAGCTGCGAGCTGATCGCGGCGCAGATCGGCCTGCTCGGCGGCGAGATGGAGGAGCACGAAGCGTGGCTGACCGAGGCGCTGAAGCCGGACGAGCGCTTCAAGGCGGTCGAGGTTGGTCTCGGGCGCTACTACGCCGGCGGCGCGATCGCGAGAGACGACGTCCTCGGCGGCGTCTTCCGCCCCGCGACTGAGTTCACGCGGCCGAACTTCGGGCCGTCGTTGCTGGAGACGGGGCCGGAGTCAAACCAGCGCCTCATCACGATCGCGTTCGACGACGGGGCGTTTCATCTCGGCTGGGCGGAGATTGTCCTCGGCTGGCTGCTGGCGCTCTCGGCGCGGCAGCTGCGCGTTGCGGTCGAGTCGCCGGAGCGCTTCGTCATCGCCGCCGACGCCCGGGCGCAGTACGAAGCGCTGCAGAAGCGCGTCGACGCGGCGCTATCGCGCGACGACCGTTGCCGCGTCGAAGAGGTGCGGGACGCCAACGACCGTCGGTACTTGATCCATAACTTCCGCCGCGGCTCGGGCACAGCGCCAAAGCGGTTCTTGCTGTAGAAAGGCGCTTCTTGTTGAAGAGACGTCGTAGGGGCCGTTCGCGAACGGCCCCTACAGCGTCTCGTGGCTGAAGAAACGTTTGGCCTAACCCGCTGCGTCCTCGTACTGCTCCCAGCCCGGGATGAACTTGCGCCAGTCCGACTGTGCCTCGAGGTAGTGGTAGAAGACGTAGTAGGACGAGGCGGGAGGGCGTCGCGGCTGGGTCAGCAGATCCATGCGCGCCTCGTTCGGCGTGCGGCCCGCCTTCTTGTGGTTGCAGTGGCGGCAGCTGGCGACGAGGTTCTCCCAGCTGTGGCGGCCACCGCGATGGCGCGGCAGCACGTGGTCGATCGTCAGGTCGCGTCCCTGTTTGCCGCAGTACTGACAGGTGAAGCGGTCGCGGACGAAGACCTCGCGGCGGGTGAGGCGCATCTGGGGCCGCGGGCGCTTGATCATGTAGATCAAGCGGATGACGGAGGGCTTGGGGAAGGCGTGCATGGCGCTGCGAATCACGCCCTCGGCATGCTCCAGCACTTCCGCCTTGCCCCGATCGACGAGGACGAAGGCGCGGCGCGTGTTGCACACGTTTAGGGGCTCGTAGTTCTGGTTCAGAACTAGAACAGCCGTGGAGGTGCTCATCCGCCCCGTACCTTCACGTTAAGGATGATATCAGCCGACTGGCGTCGGAGCATAGGGCTGCCGCGAGGATTTGGAACGCTAATCGAATCTAAACGTGCCTTAGTCGCGGAGATCGGGAGTGTCTATTCCTCCCGGCCGGATGGCGTGCCGTAGGGTAGAAAGTCGAGCAGCGCCTCGATTCTGATGATCTGCCCGCTCCTCACCTTGAACAGCTCCGCGACGACCGTTGTCGAAGGCCGGAGGTTGCGCGGGGGCGAGACGGAGCAGGAGCAGAGCCGGCGCGCCCATCTCCTCGACGATGGCGAAGCAGCCCGCCTGCTGCCCGGCGGCGTCGGCGAAGGGGAGGCGGTAGTCCCTGAGGCCGGTCGCTGTCGCCCAGAGGCCCTCGCCGGGCTTGAGACGCATGCAGCCCTCTGTGTAGCGCGCATCCGGCGCCAGACCACGGCGCCGATGTCGCGCTTCGCCAGCGCCGCGAGGTAGTCCTCAACGGCGCGCAGGAGACCGGCGTGGCCGGTCATTCAGGGCGGCGCTTCAGCGGGCGGGCGTAAGAGAGGTCGCTGCGGTCCTGGGCGCCGGCCATCGCCGCCGGGTCGGCTGATGCCGGGACGTCTGCCGTCGTTTCGCCGAGGAACTCGCGGATCGCGATGCGCCACTCGCCGTTGCGCTTCTCGAGCCTGTCGAGGTAGCGGCCGGAGCCAATGTTCGCGACCTTGTCGGGCGAGAGCATCGTCCAGATCACGTAGGTCTCGGCGTGGGCGACGTCGCCGTCGATCTCGACGGTCTGGGTCGTGACGTGGTGAAGGCGGGCGACGGTGCGGTTCTGGACGAAAGCGTTGCCCCAGGTGATCATCCCCTGCGGCTCGCCGGAGTACCAGTCGCCGTAGTTGACCTGGGCGTCTGGCCAGTAAGCGCTGGCCATCAGATCGCGGTCGTTGCGGTCGTAGCCGGCGGGCGTGGCGGCGCACGGCCTCGAAGATCGCCTGGCGGTCGCGCAGGTAGCGCAGCTCGCTCATCGCCTCGTCGAGCTGCCGGCGCAGGGCCTGTACTTCGGATGCGGTGTCTGCCTGCTGGGTCACGTCAGTCTCCTCATGCCTCGATACGCGGGGCCTTCACTATAAGACGAGCTTCACGTAGCCGTAGCCGCGAATTCACGCTCTGCGTATTCCACGCAAGCCCGTCGATTCCTACAATGGAGACCCTGGCCCAACTTCGTGCTGGGCGGTTCGCATCCCGCGGCCTGCGGGAGATGGAGGAAGAAACCATGGCGACGCGTGTAGGTATCAACGGCTTCGGCCGCATTGGCCGGCAGGTGCTGAGAACGATCCGGGAGCGCCATGGCGGCGAGCTCCAGATCGTCGCGATTAACGACCTCGTCGACGTCGATACGAACGTCCACCTGCTGAAGTACGACAGTAACTACGGTCGCTTCAACGGCGACGTCAAGGCGATCGACGGCGGCTTCTCGATCGACGGCGAGCCGATTCGCGTCTTCGCCGAGCGCGACCCTTCGAAGATCCCGTGGGGCGACGCCGGCGTCGAGATCGTCATCGAGTCGACGGGCTTCTTCACGGACGGCACGCAGGCGGTGGCGCACAAGCACGACTCCGTGCAGAAGGTGATCATCAGCGCCCCCGCGCGCAACGAAGACGTGACCATCGTCCTCGGCGTCAACGACGAGAAGTACGACCCGGCGAAGCACCACGTCATCTCCAACGCCTCCTGCACGACGAACGGCCTGGCGCCGCCGGTGAAGGTGCTGGTCGAAGAGTTCGGGTTCCTAAAGGGCCAGATGACGACGATCCACTCCTACACGAACTCGCAGCAGATCCTCGACAAGGCGGG
>DATDPC010000004.1:0-3566 GCA_035292965.1 Dehalococcoidia bacterium
CCCACGGCGAGGCCGACTGGCGCGCGCGCCGCCGCGAGCCCGGCCTGAATGCCGCCGAGCGGCCCGGCGCCGGTGTACACATCCTCCACCACGGTTAGCGCCGCGGTCGCCGATAATTCCGGCAGGCCCTGGCCTGCCGCCCTGACGACGACGATCTCGTCGACGAGGCCGGCGAGGCGGTCGAGGACGTGCTGGAGCAGCGGCCGCCCGAGCAGCAGCTCGCTCGCCTTGTCGCGGCCGAGGCGGCTGCTCTGACCGCCGGCGAGGACGATAGCCGCCGCTTTCGGTGAATCTGCCACGACGATATTGTAGGCGTGAGGGGTCGCCAGCTAGCGGTTCGCCGCATCGATGGAGCCGGGCGTGGCGCCGTTGACGCGCTGGAGGATGGCGATGATGTCGCGATGCTCGTCCGTCAGTTCGCCGCGCAGCATCTTCTTCGCCAGCGCTTCGACGCCCCAGACGCGGATCAGCGCCGGCGCCTGCCGGTCGAGCACTTTGTCGAGGCAGCGCAGGATCAGGAAACGGAAGTGCTTCACGGAGTTACCGGGTTCGGTGAACTTGCCGTAGGGCTCCGCCTGCCCCTCCGTCACCTCGACGCTGAAGCCGAGCCGGCGCGCATCCCGCAGGTGCTCGGCGGCGCTCGCTGAAAACGGCAGCGCATACGAGATCTGGTCGAAGTAGCGCACGATCGGGTAGGAGTCGCGCGTCGGGGTCTGGTAGTGAAAGTCGAAGCCGCTGACCAGGCGCCCGGCAAAGCGCTCATCGCGGAGCAGCGTCTCGTACAGGTCGCGGATCGCGTTGAGGTTCAGCCGTCCGGCGGAGGTGGTGAGCAGCCTGGTCGCTGGGAAAGCCGTGTCGACGCGCTGGATCAGGGACTGCATGTAAGCCTGATTGAAGCGCCACCTGTTCTGCCCGATGTGATAGAAGGGCTCGTTCTCCAGTTGCACCGACTCGAGACGGGCAGTCAGTTGCGCGCCGTACTCGCTACGAAGCGTGTCGAGCAGGCGGTCGAGGTGGTCGAACGCGGCAACGGCGAGCGGCTCGTCCGGGCTGATCCTCGCCCCGTGCTCCGGCAGACGCACCGTATCCATGACGCGCTGCGGGATATGGTCCTCCGGCCAGCGGAAGACGCGCACGGGCCCGACGTTCAAGCAGAGGTCTACGCCGTTCGCGACGCAGTAGTCGAGCGTTGGCCGGTAGTAGGCGAGGTCGATGGCGCCGTTGGCGTCGACGCTGCGGCTCCAGCGCAGGCCAAGGCGCGTGCGGTTGATACCGAGCTGCCGGACCGCGACGCCGAGCGCCGCGAGCGCTTCTGCTTGCGACGCGGCATCGTCTGTCCACTGCTCCGGCGCGAAGGTACCGCCGAGCGTCAGGCGGTCGAGGTCGGCGGCGTGTCGATTGAAGAAGGCGTCGTTCGGCAACGACGCCTCTTCCCAGGTCTCGTGCTGGTCGACAAGGCTCCAGCCGGTGCGCCCGGCTACGATCCCGCCGAGGACGAGCCCGGCGCCGGCTACGTCACGCAGGAAGGCTCGCCGGGAGACGGGGGCCATGGGAGATATTCTAGCCGGGGTGGGTCACAGACGGCCCGGAGTGGAAGCGCCTCTCTTCAGCGGGGTCCGGGGTGTCCCCGGCTTCAACATTAAACCCGGAACTGGTGCGGACCGAAGTCGGCCTCGTAGTAGGACGAGACGGAGTCGCCGGGAAGGGCGACGGCGTCGATCGCCTTGAGGTCGTCTTCGTTCAGCGTGATCCGCAGGGCGCCCATGTTGTCGTCGAACTGCTCCATCGTCCGCGGGCCGATGATCGGGCTGGTTACGCCGGGCTGCTGCATCGCCCACGCCAGCGCCAGCTGCGAGAGCGTGCACTCCTTCGATTCGGCGATCGGCTCGATGCCTTCGACGACGTCGAAGACGCGCTCGTTGTAGCGCTTGCGCTGGAAGGCGGGCATGTTCTCGTTGAAACGCGTGTCCGTCGGCAGCGGCTCGCCGCGGCGGTACTTGCCGGTGAGGAGGCCGCCGGCCAGCGGGCTCCAGGGGATGATGCCGATGCCGTAGGTCTGCGCCATCGGGATCAGCTCGCGCTCGATGCGACGGTCGAGCAGGTTGTAGGGCGGCTGCTCGCAAACAAAGCGGTTGAGGCCGTACTTCTCCGCCACCGCGATCGACTCCACCACCTGCCAGGCGGCGAAGGTGCTCGTGCCGATGTAGCGCACCTTGCCGGAACGGATCAGGTCGTCCATCGCCCGCAGCGTCTCATCGATCGGGATGTCTGACTGGGGGCGGTGGATCTGGTAGAGGTCGATCCAGTCTGTCTGGAGGCGCCGCAGCGACGCCTCGCACTGCTGGATGATGTGGCGCCGGGAGTTGCCCTGCATGTTCGGGTCTTCGGCGTCCATGACGCCGTGCACCTTCGTCGCGAGGACGATCGAATCGCGGCGGCTGCGACGCTTCAGCGCGTCACCGACGACCTCTTCGCTGAGACCGCGGCTGTAGACGTTCGCCGTGTCGATGAAGTTGATCCCCTGGTCGATCGCCTTGTCGATGATCGCGACGCCGTCCTCGTGGGCCGTCTTGCCGCCGAACATCATCGCGCCGAGGCAGAGGGGCGAGACCTTGAGGCCGGTGCGGCCGAGCGTTCTGTATTCCATGACCTGTCTCCTATATCTAAACCGAGGGACACCCTCGGACTCCCGCTGAAGAGAGGCGCTCCGCTCAGCGCCGTGTATGCGCGACACCCTCGGACTCCCGCTGAAGAGAGGCGCTCCGCTCAGCGCCGTGTGTAAGCGACAACCCGCGGACGGCACGTCCTCACCACCCGGCCCGATTCTGCAGGGGCGCCTCCCACGCCGCCGCGTCTGCCCCTTCGGCAAGATTCCTCCTGCGTCGGAATGACGAGAGACGGTGACGTATGCGAATCGATAGTACCTCGACGGGTCGTTAGAGCCGATACTTGACGATACTCAATGATTGAGTAATCATCGTTTCTCTATGCCGCGGACGAAAACCTACCTCACCGCCAACGAGTACGCCGTCCTCGGCCTCGTGCGACAGCGGCCCACCTACGGCTACGAGCTGCAGCGGCGGCTCAACGGTGGCCAGGGCCTCGCGCGCGTCTGCCCCGTGGAGCCGGCGATGGTCTACGCGATCCTCAAGTCGCTCTCCGGCCTCGAGCTGATCGACGGCGAATGGGACCGCAGCGAGTACCCACCGAAGGCGATCTACGCCGCTACCGCCGAAGGCGAGGCGGAGTTCGAGCGCTGGCTGCGCAGGCCCGTCGCGCGCATGCGTGAGGTGCGCAGCGTCTTCCTCGTCAAGCTCTACTTCGCTATGGACGAAGACCCCGCCCTCGCCCGCGAGCTGGTCGAGGCGCAGATCGACGCCTGCCGCGCCTACGGCGAATCGATCGCCCGAGAGCTGGTCGAGACGCCGGCGGCGAGCTTCGACGCGATCGCGCTCGGCTCGAAGGCCTCGGCGGCGCGGCTGACGCGCGAGTGGCTCGAATCCTGTCTCACGGCGCTGCCCGCCGAACGCCAGGCCTGACGATGAGACGCTTCGTCCTTCTCCTGC
>DATDPC010000005.1:0-12463 GCA_035292965.1 Dehalococcoidia bacterium
AGATACCGGCGCCGCGCAGCTTGCGACCGCGCGCGGCGGCGTTCACCGAGGCGACCATGCGCTCGATGACGGCCTCGGGGCCGCCGGACGCCGCGTCGGTAGGGCGCGTGTCTTCGCCAACGACGCGGTGCTGCGCGTCGATGACGACGCTAAGGATCTTCGTCGCGCCAAGGTCTACGCCGGCGACGTATTCGTCCTGGTTCATGCGTCGATTCTACGTGGCGCGGGTCAGGGAAACGAGAAGGCCGGGCGTGAGCCCGGCCTTCTCAATCAGTTGCCGAGGTGAGACTTTAGATCGGCGTCTTGATTTCGATCTCGGCTTAGTTGCACTTGCCCTCGAAGTACGCCTCGATGCGATCGAGGGCTTTCTGCACCTTCTCCGTTTCCATCTTATCTGCGGCGGCCTCGAGCTGGCTCATCTTTGCTGGGTCCGAAGCGAGCTTGGCGAAGCTCGCCGGGTCGCTTAGGTTAACGCCCAGGCTGTCCAGGGTCGACATGTAGGAAATCAACGCATCGACGAAGGTCTGCATGTCGCTCTTGATCTCCTTGGGGGAGTTCTTGACGAGTTCATCGAGGGCCTTCTTGTCCAGCGTGGATGACGATGACGTAGTGCCCGTGCCGCCAAACCCCTTCGCAGCCAGGGCGGCGAGGTTCGCGTACTGAGGGCAGTTGGCGAGTGACGCATCGCTGTTGTTGCTGCTCGACGTCGCCGTCGCGGCCGGTAGATCGGCGCCCGTCGGCGTGGAGCCGGAGTCGGTCGATGACTTCTTGCTGCCACCGCAGGCGACGAGCGCCAGCATCAGGGGAGCGGTGAGCGCGACGAGGAGCATGCGCTTGCTTAACAAAGGACCCTCCAGGAGATGAAGAAGCGAGGCGGCCAAGCTGCCATTCTACTTACGATAGCAGCCTCTGTTGTTAGGATCGGCAGCATTCGCGCGATCCTGTTCGTCTTTACGAATTCGTAACCTCTTGAGAAACGAAAACGCCCGTCGATGAGAGGTTGAAGTCGAGGTGCGGCTGGGCCTCAGGACTGCTCTGCTTCGTCCTCGGAGTCTTCCTCGCGCGGCCAAAGCGTCAGGCAGCCTTCGCCCTTGAGCACCGCCAGCATCGCCGCGGCGTCGAGGTTTTCGAGCTGACGCATCGCCGCGTCACACTGGGCAGCGAGGTCCGGTTCGGCGTCCGCGTTGACGCTGCGGCGGATGCGCTCCCATGTCCCGGAGTCGCGCAGGAAGCCCGGCGAATGCGGCCAGGCGAAGAAGCTGAACTGCTTCGGCACGCCGAGCGACGGCCGGCGGCGGTGCAGCCAGGCGACGCGGTCGCGGGCGGAGCGCGCCGGCTCGACGACCTGCACCAGCGGCAGCTCGTTCTCGTTGACGCGCGTGTCGACGATCAGGCGTTCGGGGAAGTTGCTGAAGCCGACGACGAAGACGTCAGCGCTGTTAACCAGCTTTGCGATCTCGTCGAAGTCGATCAGGACGCCGTTTTCACTGTACATCAGTTCTTATTTAGCCCTCTATTCGGGAATAGATCAAGGGGCCTCGCGATTTCGCGAGGCCCCTGAAGTTGCGTTCGCGTCTTAGTAAGACGGTGTGGAGGAGGCGCTCGCCTGACCCTCCGGGATGTCGGTGATCAGGCAGTTCGTCGTCAGCACCATGCCGGCGATGCTGACCGCGTTCTCCAGGGCGGAGCGCGTCACCTTCAGCGGGTCGATGATGCCGCGCTTGATCATGTCGCTGAAATCGTCACGGGCGGCGTCGTAACCCTGGCCCGCGGGCAGAGTCTTGACTTCCTGGACGATGACAGAGCCGTCCTGGCCGGCGTTGATCGCGATCCGGCGCAGCGGCTCTTCGAGGGCGCGGCGAAGGATGATCAAGCCGGTGCGCTCGTCGCCTTCGAGCTCCATGCTGTCGAGCACACTCTGGGCGTTGACCAGGGCGACACCACCGCCGGGGACGATCCCCTCTTCGATGGCGGCGCGGGTGGCGCTCAGCGCGTCCTCGACGCGGTGCTTGCGCTCGCGAAGCTCGACTTCGGTTGCGGCGCCGACCTTGATTACGGCGACGCTACCGGCCAGCTTGCCGAGGCGCTCCTGCAGCTTCTCACGGTCCCAGTCTGACGTTGTCGACTCGAGCGAGGCCTTGATCTGGCCGATGCGACCCTCGATCTCTTCCTTCGGGCCGCGACCTTCGACGATCGTCGTCTCGTCCTTGGCGATGACCACACGTCGCGCCCGGCCGAGGTCTTCGATCTCGGTTGCGTCGAGGCGGCGGCCGAGCTCGTCGCTGATCACCTTGCCGCCGGTAAGCGCGGCGAGGTCGCCGAGGTTTTCCTTGCGGCGGTCACCGAAGCCGGGCGCCTTCACCGCGACGACGTTGAGCGAACCGCGCAGCTTGTTCACGGCCAGCGTGGCGAGCGCCTCACCATCGACGTCTTCGGCGATGATCAGCAGGTCCTTCGAGACCTTGAGGACGCGCTCGAGCACGGGCAGGATTTCGGCGACGGCCGAGATCTTCTTGTCCGTGATCAGGATGTAAGGCTCTTCGATCTCCGCTTCCATCTTGTCCGAGTTCGTGACGAAGTAGGGGGAGATGTAGCCGCGGTCGAACTGCATACCTTCGACGTACTCGACCTCGGTGCGGATGCCCTTCGACTCTTCGACAGTGACGACGCCGTCCTTGCCGACCTTCTCCATGACTTCGCCGATCAGCTCGCCGATCGCCTCATCATTGTTCGCTGAAATCGCGGCGACCTGGGCCATCTGGTCGCGCTCGGTGACCGGCGTGGCCAGCTCTCGCAGGCGGTCGACGATCTTCTCGGTGCCCTTCTCGATGCCGCGCTTCAGCGCCATCGGGTTGGCGCCGGCGGTGACGTTCTTCAGGCCCTCGGCGACGATCGACTGGCCGAGCACCGTCGCCGTCGTCGTGCCGTCACCGGCGATGTCGTTCGTCTTGGAGGCGATCTCCTTGGCGAGCTGGGCGCCGATGTTCGGGAACGGGTCGGCGAGCTCGATCTCCTTGGCGATCGTGACGCCGTCGTTAGTGATTGTCGGCGCGCCGAACTTCTTGTCGAGGACGACGTTGCGGCCCTTGGGGCCGAGGGTGATCTTCACCGCCTCGGCGAGGGCGTCAATGCCGTCCTTCATCGCGGCGCGGGCTTCCTGGTCGAAGAGCATCTGCTTGGCCACGGTTGACCTCCTGGTTGGTCCGTAGATTGGAATTGGTGGTGTAGAGCTTGTTAGCACTCTGGTGGGGCGAGTGCTAAAGCATTGTGCCGAAATCTTGCGCCAAGTGCAAGGGGCTGTGACCGATTTTCCGCTTGCTTGCCTTCGATGTCCTGACGGCGCTTTACGTTTCTCTCCCAACCGATAAACTACGGGCCAAATGGGGCGTTACCTGACGCGCCAGACCATCATCGCGGTTGTCCTCTGGGGCGCCGCTGCCGCCGGCGTCCTCTACCTCGTCGCCGGCTCCGCCCTTGGCGGCGACGACGACGGCGATAAGCAGGCATCCGCCCGGCCGACGTCGACGCTCACCCGCGGCGTCAGCAACAGCGACGCCATCGCCACGTTCACGCCCACCCGCGTCGCCGCGACCCCGGCTGCGACGCCGACCGCGGGCCCGACGAAGCAGCCGGACCGCACGACCTGCGCCGCGATCCGCGGCACCGACTATCGCTCCGATACGGAACGCGCCTTCTTCATCGCCAACTGCTCGTCGACGTCAAGCTCCGGTGGCGGTGGGCCGGCTGCGCCCACGCAGCCAACGGGCGGTGGCGGTGCAGCAGCGCCGACATCGACACCGAAGCCGCCGACCGAAGTGCATCACATCATCAAGAACAACGCCGGCACGCTCTCGCCGGACATCGCCACGGGCTGGGGGCTCTCGGACGACCGCGTTGTCCTGACGCTGACGCTCAAGAGCGGCCTCCAGTTCCCAGACGGCTCGCCCCTCGATGCCGACGCGCTGGTCGATATTCTCAACGCGAACCGCAACGCCTTCGAGCAACCGCTTTTCACCTTCTTCTCCGCCGTTAACTCGACGACGGTAGCGATCCGGATCGCCAGCAAGATCACGCCATCGATCTACACGACGCTGGCGGCCATCGAAATCGTCATAAAGACGCCGTAGGCTTGGCGGCAAATTGACAAGCGCGCCCCAAGTGCTAATCTCAGATTGGAACTCCGGAGTTCCGACAAATCACCCAGGAAAAGGAGGGTGAAATGACGGATCGGATTCGCTGGGGAGTATGGCAGGTCGATAGGTTTTGCCCTGTCGGGCCGACAGGGCGCCCAGCATCACCGGTACAGCACGGGTAGGTTGAAAAGGCTGAGAAGCACAAGACTCCAGCCCAACTTCGTCAGGCAGTTGTCTGAGTGCGCAACCGGTGTAAGCTTCGACCCAAGAGCCGGAGGCTACGAAAGGCCTCCGGCCCCTTTTTTGAGCCGCTCCCGAAGATTGAGAAACGATGACCCTCGCCGATAACACCAACCTCTGGCTCGCCGAAACCCTCTACCGCCTCGGCGCTGTTGAGTTCGGTAACTTCACGCTCGGCCGTACCGCCGTCGGCTCTCCCGTTTACCTCAACGTGCGCAAGCTGATCGGCCACCCCACGGCGCTCTGGCGCGCCGCCAGCGTCATCAACGAAGAGATCAGCGCCCTGCAATCGATGCTTAACCAGCAGGTCGCGCCGTTCGAACTCGTCTGCGGCGTGCCGCTGGGCGGGCTGCACATCGCCACGGCGTACTCGCTGCTCGCGAAGGTGCCGATGATCTACCTTCACCCGGCGCGCGACGGCGACTCGGCGATCGAGGGCGTCTTCGAGCGCGGCCAGACGGCGATCATCATGGACGACCTCGTCACCGGCGGTGGTAGCATCGCCGAGACGGCGGAGCGCCTGCGCGAGGCCGGTCTCGTCGTCCGCGACGCCTTCGTCCTCATCGACCGCCAGCAGGGCGCCCGCGAGCGTCTGAAGGCCTCTGGGATCAACCTCCACAGCGCTTTGACGCTGGAGGTTACGCTTAACTACCTCATGTCGATGGGTCACATCTCGGAAGACTGGTACCGCCGCTCGCTGGACTACCTGCGTCAGTAGCCGAGAATAGTAGTGGAGGCCCCCAGAACCTTGAAGCGCGCCTGGCTCATCGTCCCGATCCTGCTCGTTACGCTGGCGTTCGCCTGCGGCGGTGGCGGCGGCGACAAGGACAGCGGCTCCGGCGGCGGCACACCCAGCGAGAGCGAAGCCGCCAAAGTCGTCCACGATTACGTCCTGGCGACCTTCGGCGTGTTCACGGGCAGTAAGACGGCATCCGACTTGCTCAACGTCTACGCACCCGAGTGCCGCGAGGGTGTCAACGAGGAAGACATCGCCGGCATAAGCGCCCTCATACGCCTGTTCGCGCCCGAACTCGCCAAGGCGAAGATCGAGGACGTCGACTTCGGGAAGCTCGAGTACGAGAAGACGGACGAGGGCATCCTGGTCAAGCCGGCCGACCCGGAGAAGCTGCGCGTCAAGGTGAACGGCAAGTTCGTCGATGCGAACGAGTTCTTCGGTAGCCTCGGCCTCGAAGAAAGCGATGAAGGCACCGACGTGACGAGCGGCGACCCACTCCTCGTCGTCAAGCGCGACGGCAAGGCCTACATCGGCGACTGCAGCGAGCTCCAGTCCTTCGCCGGCGAGGACGCCTCGGCATCCGGCCCCTCGAGCACGCCGACCGGCCCGAGCGCAACCGCGGCCGCGAACCGCCCCGGCGGCACGCGCACGACGGCGATCGCGCTCGGTCAGAGCGTCGAGGTCGAGAAGAAGTGGCAGCTCACCGTCGTCGCCGTCAACCGCGACGCCGCAGCGGTCGTGCTCAAGGAAAGCAGCCTCAACGACAAACCGGCGGCGAACGAGCGCATGGTGCTGATCACGGTCCGCGTCAAGAACATCGCCACCAAGCAGGACCCGGCGAACGTCTCAGACTTCAACTTCAAGCTCACCGGCTCCAACAACGTCCTCTACTCCTCCTACGACGCGAAGAACGACTGCGGCATCATCCCCAAATCGATCGACGCGACGCTGTTCCCCGGGGGCCAGACAGAGGGCAACGTCTGCTTCAAGCTGCCTTCGTCAGAGACCGGCCTGCTGCTCGTCTACGAGCCGGACCTGAGCAACGACCTCACCTTCCTCAAGCTCGACTAGACTGCCCGAGTTGCGGTCGCGGCCTGCGCGGTCGAGACTTAAGAGGGAGGACCCCGCATGCGAAAGCTGATTCTTCTGCCCCTCGCGGTTCTAGCGCTGGCCCTGCTCGTGGCCTGCAGCGGCGACAAGAAAGACGACACGGCGATCGAGCCCGGTGGCGGCGGAGGCGCCTCCGGCCAGACGCTCGACATCGCCAAGTCGACTGCAAAGCTCACGGAGCTGCGCAGCTTCCGCTTCGACCTGAAGCTGAAGCTCGACCTCGGCGATGCCCTGAAAAGCACCGACCCCGACTCGACCGAGGACGACGTCTTCGGCGCGATGCTGATGGCGTTCCTTTCTGACATCAAGGCGGAGGGAGCCTTCGTCGCGCCGGCGGACACCGAGATGAAGATGAACGTCCTCGGCATGGACGTGCGCTACGTCAAGGTCGGCGACCGGGCCTGGGTGTACGAGGGCGGGAACTGGACCGAGACCGACGCCACCGCGATGGGCGGGCCGTTGGGCGACTCGCCCCTCGACATGGCGAAGGACTTTCTGCCCCAGGAAGCGCTGAAGGTCGCGAAGACCAGCAGCGAGACCGTCAACGGCGTCAAGACGACGCACTACTCCTTCGATAAGGCGGCGCTCGAGTCGATCGCTGAGCAGCTCGGCGAGGTCACGGGCGGCGAGGAGCAGCTGAAGTCGGCCAACCTCGACATCTGGGTCACCGAAGACGGCATCCCCGTGAAGATCGTCCTCAAGGCGAAGGCCTCGGACGATTCAGGCGCCGACGTCGGCATCGAGCTCGAGATGAACATCACGGACATCAACGCCGACATCAAGATCAAGCCGCCGGTGTGACGTAGGCGTCAGCTATCAGCAGCCAGCATTTAGGAGCGGGTCGAAAGGCCCGCTTTCTGTTTCTCCTGATAGCTGAAGGCTGAAAGCTGTCTGCTGTTAAAGCAGGCGCCGCAGGGGCTTGCGGCCGGGACGAGGGTCGTAGTTCGCCTTGAACATCTCGAGCTTGTCTCGCTCGATCAGGTACTTGCCGGCGAAGATCACGGCGGGCACCTTCTTCTGCTTGATCAGGCGACGCAGACTCTGGGGATGGATGCCCAGGATGCGGGCCGCCTCCACCAGGTCCATGTAGTTGTCGAAAGGGTCGTTGACCATCGTATTATCAGGCGTCAGATGCTAAGACGCCTTAGTAATATATCACGAATCGTCAACTGCTTAAACGATTCCTCTATTATTTAGAGGCGCGTTTTGCGCGCAGGCGCTTGCGAATCGCGTCGGCGTAGACGCGACGCAGGCTGGCGCCGTGCTTCTGCAGGCGCTCCCGCGCTCGCTTCTGACGCGTCTCCCGCCGCCGCCAGCGCCCCGAACGTCCGGATGCGTCCTCGTTCACGCCGCAATCGTAGCAATGGTGTGGGCATTGCGGCGATTGCGGATGCGATAAGATTGGATCGGTAACAGGAGCACGGGGAGAGCAGGCAATGTCATCCCTCGAGCCAACCCGAAAATCGCTGCGAATCCGGCGCTTCCCTTTTAACGTAGACATAAGAGGGCAAGCCGAGGAAGCAGCCCGCATCACCGATTACACGGCAGTAACGGATGAGCGTCTCGTCGTTGCCCTCGAGGAACGCGATGCGCGGGCGTTGGAAATGCTCTACGACCGTTACGGCGAATACGTCTACTCGATGTGCTTGCGGATGGTAAGTGACGTGCAACTGGCAGAGGACCTGACCCAAGAAGTCTTCCTGCGTCTCTGGCGCCGGCCCGATTTGTATGACGCCGGGCGCGGACGCTTCGTCACCTGGCTCCTTAGCGTTGCGCGCAACCGCGGCATCGACGAGCGCCGCAGCCGCGGCCGCCGCTTTCGCCATGAATCACCGCCCAGCCTCGCGTCTGAAGAGATGCTGGAGGCCGCCGGCGCGCCGGAAGAGAAAGACGCCGCCGTGCTCAGTGAAGAGCGCATCGTCATCGAAAAAGCGCTCTCGACGCTGCCACCGGAGCAGAGGCTGGCGATTCAGCTCGCCTACTTCGGCGGCTACACACAGCAGGAGATCGCGAAGGGGCTGCACCAGCCGCTGGGCACGGTGAAGACGCGCATCCGCCTCGGCTTGCAGAAGCTGCGGATCGTCTTGATCGATCAGCGTGAAGGGGGGAGCGCCGCGGTTTGAACTGCGAAGAAGCCCGCGAAGAGCTGGAAGCGTACTCGCTCGGCGCCCTCGAGGCGAACGAAGCGCGTCGTGTCGCCGCGCACATCCGCGGTTGCGACGAGTGCGCCCAGATCGCGCGCGCCTACGAGATGGCCGTCGAGCACATCGCCCTCGCCGTGCCGCTCTTCCGCCCTTCGCGGCGGCTGAAGGAACGCATCCTCGGCGGCATCGGCGCCTTCCGGCCGCCGGTCTACGCCGGGCTGATGCGTCGCCGCATCTGGGCCGCAACCGCCGCTGCCGTCCTCGTCGGCTTCGGCGTCGCGGCGCTTACCTGGGCGATCATCCTCTCGTCTCAGGTGCACAACCTGCGCGAGAACAACACCAACCTCGCCTCGGAGCTTTCGCAGATCGACGAAGCCCAGCGCCAGGCGATGCTTCGCTCCGTCGGCGATCTGAGCACCACACAGTACGCCCAGCAGCGCTCGATCGAAGACCTGAACGCGCTGCTCCGTATTTCGCTCGACCCCGAACTTATTCCGACGGCGCTTTACGGCACCCAGCTCGCGTCCGCCGCGCGCTGCAACTACGTCTGGAGCAGCCAGCAATCGCTCGGCGCTCTCACCTGCAAAGACATCCCGTCGACAGCGTCTAGCCTGACGTACGCGCTCTGGGCGACGAAGGGCGACCAGACGATCGCGCTCGGCGATTTCGTCCCGCGCCTCGACGGTACGGCCCAGATCCTCGTCAAATTCCCAAGCGACGTGCCAGGTCCCGTGACCAACTACTGGGTGACGCTGGAGCAACTCGGCAGCAGCCGCGCCAAGCCCAGCGGCCAGGCGGTCCTCCAGAAGGCGCCCGAGCAGCAAGCAGCGCGCTAGAACCTTGGCTGCCGAAACCGCTCAATCCAGCCCCAAAACAGCCGATTCTGGACGAAAATTCCGTGCTTGCGCACCGGTTTGACAACTTGGGTTACTAATTAGTGCGCAGTTCGTAGTAAACTGGCCCCGTGACGACAACGTCTTCACTCTTCGACCCGAAGCTCGCGCTGGACGAGGACAACCACTACTGCTCGATGCGCGCCACGCTGGCGCTGCTCGGCCAGAAGTGGGTGCCGCGGATCATCTACGAGCTGATGCGTGGCAAGCGCCGCTTCAACGAGCTCGCCTGCGTCGTCGGCGGCTGCAACTCGCGCACGCTACGCGACCGCCTCAAGGGCCTCGAGGAGCTCGAGATCATCGAGCGCAACGTCATCGCCGTCATGCCGCCCTGGGTCGAGTACGCCCTGACCGACAAGGGGCGTCAGCTGGGCAACGCGCTCGGCCAACTGGAGAAGTGGGGCCGCTCCCACATGGCCGACCCGATCGTCTAGCGTGACGGTCCTCACCGACCTGCCCGCCGGCCACGACTTCCCACCGATAGCCTTCTCAGTCAACGCAGCGCAGTCGCGCGCCTACCGTGCCGCCACCGGTGACACGCTGCCCCTCTACGACGAAGCCGGCCTCGTGCCGCCGCTCGCCGTCGCCGCCCTTGCCCTCGGCGCGCTGCTCGAGAGCGTCTCCTTGCCTCCGGGGACGCTGCACGCCAGCGAGTCGGTTACATACGTTTCGCCCGTACCCGTCGATGCGACGCTAGAGTGCCGTGCCCGCCTCGCCCAACGCTCCGTCCGCGGCGGCTGGGTCGTATCCGTGCTCGACTCCGACATCCTCCTCGACGGCACAACCGCCGTCTCGACGCGCGCGACCGTGATGTCGCCGGCGGCGCCGTCGTGACCACGGCGCCGGAGGTAGCGCCGGTTACGCGTCAGCTAACGCAGCCGATGCTCAACGCCTACGCCGACGCATCCGGCGACCACAACCCGATTCACATCGACGAGGCCTTCGCGAAAACGACGGCGATGGGCGGGACGATCGCTCACGGCATGCTTGTCTTGTCCTTCATCTCGGAGATGATGACCGGCGCCTTCGGCCGGGCCTGGCTCGCGGGCGGTAGGCTGGACGTGCGCTTCCGGGCGCCCTCGCGCCCCGGCGTTACGGTCACGGCCCGCGCCCGCTACACGGAGACGAAGGACGGCCGCCACCGCTACGCCGTCGAGTGCGTCAGCCAGACGGACGAGGTGCTGATCGCCGGCACGGCCGAACTTCCGGGAGTCATGTAGAGGCGACCTTCAGGTCGCCAGTGAGACGCCGCGTGGCGACCTGAAGGTCGCCTCTACATCTGCGCGGGTTCATAATCGACGCATGACCGAAGAACGACCCTCCGGACGCCCCTGGTCTCGCAACGATGAGATCGCCCGCTGGTGCTACGCCTGCGGCGACCTCAACCCGATCGGCCTCCACCTCGAGTTTCGCGTCGAGGATGACTGGGCCGTCGCCGATTTCGTGGCCCAGCGCGAGCACCAGGGCTACCCCGGCTACGTCCACGGCGGCATCGTCTCCTCTCTCCTGGACGAGGCAATGGGCTGGGCGACCTATGGCCGCGGCATCTGGGCGCTCACCGGCAAGCTGGAGACGCGCATTCGCGGCATCGTGCCGACGAACGAGTTGCTGCGCGTCCGTGCCCGCATCGCCCGCGACCGTGGGAAGACCCTCGACCTCGTCGCCGAGCTGCGGGACGCCGACGGTAAGCTGCTGGCGGAGGCAAACGGCCTCTTGTTCCGCGCCACCGGCGAGCAGGCACGCCTGATCGAAGAGGCTGCGAAGGCGATGATGACGGACCGCTAACGATCCCGGTCTAGACTCAGGCCCGATTTTGGCTAGACCGGCGCTCCGGTGACGAAGAGGAGGCCCCTCCCCAGCGCCTCGCCGGCCAGGATCGCGCCGACGGCGATGTAGAGCAGCCCCGTCGCCGACATCATCGACTTCTCCTGGCTCGACTTGTAGGCCATGAACGCCAGCGCCGCCGGGAAGACGATGCCGATGCCGATGCGCAGCCAGAACGCCGGGTTCGACGGCAAGCTGACGGCGAGCAACGCGTCCGATTCGAACGGCGTGCCGACCGGGATGATCGCGTTGATCGCCGTCGTCACGAGCTCGAAGGCGATGACGCCCATCGCGATCGTCGTCAGCTCGATCAGTGGGCCCTCTTCGAGCTTCGGGTTCACCAGGTACCAGTGGCCCCAGATCATCGCCACCATGAAGACGCCCATCGAGGCGGCGCCGGCGAACATCGTCAGCAGGACGCCGGCCACAGACCACGCCGGCGGGTTGACCAGCGACGCGAGCAGGACCAGCAGGATCGCGCCGAGGCCGACGGTCGTCGCGCCGGTTGCCTGGGCGAGGAACGCCTCTTCCTCGCGGCGGATCAAGACGAAGTGGGCGCAGCTGAAGAGAAACAGCGCCATCGCAGCCGCGCGCGCCGGGTCGAGGAAGTCAGGGTCGAGTCTGTAGCCGGCGGCGTTCGCCACCGGGTCGATCGCCAGCGCCGTCAGCGTTGTCGCCAGCGCGCCGGTGACCGTGAGCCAGGAGCAGGCGCGAAGGAACCCGGGCTCGAAGCGGCCGCGCAGCTGGACGTAGAGGATCGCCGCGGCCATGCCGGCCGTGAATTGGGCCGCGAGCAGCAGCAGCGTGTAGGGCAGAGACTCAACGCTCAAAACGCCTTATGTTCGCACCCAGCGCCATTAGATACCACCGCCGCGCCTCTTCGGCGAAGCAGCGGTGTTCATCCGCAGTATCCCCTCATGGCACTTGATTACCTGACGGTGACCACGCCCGCGACGATGAGGAGGATTAGGATTACCAAGACGAGAATGACTGTGTTGCTGCTCATGGTTTTCCTCTTTGTCAACCCTGATTCATCAACCATTTTGCCGCGAAGCTTACACGAAGAGCATGAAGAAGCAGAGCAAACACCCGCGCCCCTCTCGCGAGGAAGGCAAGTTACGCGACCCCAAGATCGAGGCGATGCAGGACGAATCTGTACGTGCTGCATGGAATACCTTCGGGTTCATCCCGCAGGTGCCGTTCTGCTATCGCGGTGCTACGATCCCGCCATGGCGAATCCCGACGACGTGCGCGAGCTCGACACGGCGTGACGTCTTTCGCCGACCTTGAGCGACGCGTCGGCGCGTGCATCGCCTGCGCCTCGATGGCCTACAGCCACGTCCTCGGCGCTGCCAACGGGCCCGTGCCGGCCCGCGTCATGTT
>DATDPC010000006.1:0-3889 GCA_035292965.1 Dehalococcoidia bacterium
CTTCGAGAAGATGACCACGCTCATCGACGAGACGCTTCCGGACGAAACCTAGATCTGTCCAGGCCTGCCTGCCAGCGCGGCAGCCCTATGCCCAGGCGCCAGCCTGCTATACTTCGTTCGCCGTATGAGTCCCGCCGAAGCCCCCAGCAAATACGAAATCGTCATCGGCCTCGAGGTCCACGCGCAGGTCAGAACCCGCTCGAAGATGTTCTGCCGCTGCAGCAGCGACTACTCCGGCGCCGAGCCCAACACCCACGTATGTCCCGTCTGCATGGGCATGCCCGGCGTCCTACCAGTGATCAACGCCGCCGCCGTCGAAGCAACGATCAAGACCGGCCTCGCCCTCAACTGCGAGATTCCGGCGCGCGCCAAGTTCGACCGCAAGAACTACCCCTACCCGGACCTGATGAAGGGCTACCAGATCTCCGAGTTCGACATGCCGCTCTGCCAGAACGGCTACCTCGACGTCGAGGTCGATGGCCATACGACGCGTATCCGGATCAACCGTGTCCACCTCGAAGAAGACACGGCGCGCCTGCTCCACCGCAACGAGGACGGCGAGACCTACTCGCTGCTCGATATCAACCGCGCCGGCATGCCGCTGATGGAGATCGTCACGGAGCCGGACGCGCGCTCGCCGCAGGAGGCCGTCGCCTACCTGACGAAGCTGCGCCAGATCCTGCGCTACATCGGCGTCAGCAACGCGAACCTCGAGGAAGGCAGCATGCGCTGCGAGCCCAACCTCAGCCTGCGCCTCGCCGGCGCCGGCGAGTACGGCTCGAAAGTCGAGCTTAAGAACCTCAACAGCTTCCGCGCCGCCCTCCGCTCGATGGAGTTCGAGGTCGAGCGCCAGACGAAGCTGCTCGATGCCGGCGCACGCGTCCCGTCGGAGACGCGTGGCTGGCGCGAAGAGACGGGCGAGACCGCCTCGCAGCGCTCGAAAGAGCTGGCGCACGACTACCGCTACTTCCCGGAGCCAGACCTGCCGCCGCTCGCCGTCGCCCGCTCGCGCGTCGAGGAGCTGCGCGCCGCCCTGCCGGAGCTGCCGGACGCCCGCCGCGCCCGCTTCGCCTCGCAGTACGGCCTAGCGCTGCACGAAGCGAACCTGCTGACCGAATCGCGCGACCGCGCCGACTACTACGAGATCGCCGTAAAGGCCGCCGGCGACGCCTACGCCAAGCCGGTCGCCAACTGGCTCCTGGGCGACCTCAGCCGCTTGCTCAACGACGGCGGCATCGAAGCGTCTGAATCGAAGATTGCGCCGGCGCAGCTTGCGTCGCTCGTCTCGCTCGTCGAACGAGGCGAGATCAGCGGCACGGCCGGCAAAGCGGTGCTCTCGGCGATGTACGAGACCGGCGCGGACGCCGCGTCGATCGTCGCCGAGCGCGGCCTCGGGACGATCAAGGATGAAGGCGCCATCGCCGAGGCCGTCATCAGGGCGATCGCGGCCAAGCCTGAGGCCGTCGCCGACTACAAGGCGGGCAAGATCGAAGCGCTAAACGCCCTGCTGGGGCAGGTGATGAAAGAGACGCGTGGCCGGGCAAACGCCGGTGAAGTACGCGCCTTACTCCAAACCGAACTCGATAAAAGCTGACCGACGGAGCGGGACGTCCTGTTGGCCCTAGGGAAGGAAGCCGTATAATTCGCCAGGCAATGGGATTCCTCCGCAACGGCAGCTTCATCAAGTGGTTCTACTTCGGTATGCACATCAAGCGCTGGCTGGCGCTCGTGCTCATCGGCGTGGCGATCATGGGGCTGGGCTTCGGCTACATCCTGCGCGAGGTCTACGTCAGCTACACGTTCCCTGACTGGGTCTACTACGTAACCCTGCAGTTCTTGCCCAGATTCGCCCGCGCCGCGCTATTTATGACGATCGCGACCTCGATCATCCTGTTCGCCGTCTGGAAGCTGAACACGTCGCTGCTCGCCGCGTTTGTCCGGCCTTCCGACGACGACAGCATCGTCGAGACGATCTACCGCTACCGCTACCAGATGCGCGGCCCGAAGATCGTCGCGATCGGCGGCGGCACCGGCCTGCCGGTCCTCCTGCGAGGCCTCAAGGAGCACACGAGCAACCTCACCGCGATCGTCACGGTCGGCGATGATGGTGGCTCCTCAGGCCGTCTGCGCCGCGAGCTCGGCGTCCTGCCCCCGGGCGACGTGCGCAACTGCATCGCCGCGCTGGCCGAGGCGGAGCCGCTGATGACGCGCCTCTTCCAGTACCGGTTCAACGAAGGCTCCGGCCTTGAGGGTCACAGCTTCGGCAACCTGTTCATCGTCGCGATGTCCGGCATCACCGGTAACTTCGAAGAGGCCGTGCGCGAGACCAGCCGCGTCCTCGCCGTACGAGGCTTGATCCTGCCGTCGTCGCTCTCGCACGTCACGGTGCACGGCCGCACCGCGGACCTGCAGGAGGTCACCGGCGAATCGAACATCACGAGCAACAGCTCGCGCATCCAGGAGGTCTTCCTCCAGCCGGCGAACATCCAGGCCAACCCGGAGGCGATCCGCGCCATCCTCGAGGCCGACATGATCGTCTGCGGCCCCGGTTCGCTGCTCACGAGCGTCCTGCCCAACCTGCTCGTCGATGGCATTCGCCAGGCGCTGGCGATCTCCCAGGCGATGAAGCTCTATGTCTGCAACGTCGCCACCCAACACGGCGAGACGGACGACTTCACGGTCAGTGACCACTTCGAGACGCTGGTGCGCCACATCGGCCCCGGCCTCTTCGACTACGTCCTCGCCAACGATAACGTCGCCGGGCCGCTGCCGGAGGCGTGGCAGTCGCAGCCCGTACAAGTCGACATCCCGGCCATCGACGGTGCGCGTGTTATCACGGCTGACGTCGTTTCGGAGAAGAACCGCTATCACCACGACTCGCAGAAGCTCGCGACAACGATCATGCGGCTGTACGCCGGCCGCAGCATGGAGTCGCCCTCGGAAGAGTTGGCGGCGGCGCGAGCGGCGCGCTAGGCTAGGACGCGATGTCGTTCGAGAACTACCTCAACCTTGGCCAGATCCTCGTCTCGATCATGCTGATCCTCGTCGTCCTGCTGCAGGCGAAGGGCTCCGGCTTCGGCGCCGGTCTCGGCGGCACGACCTCGTCTTTTCGCACGCGACGGGGCATGGAGAAGACGCTCTTCCAGCTGACTATCTTCCTCGTGATCATCTTCCTTGCGATGTCGGCCTGGAGCGTGAAAGCGACGTAAGGGCCGGTTCGATGGACCCGGCGCGATTCAATTGACCCGTCGTCGCGGTCGCTGGCTTTTTCTCCTCGTGCTGCTCGTCGGCGTTGCCGGTTTCACCGGCGTCTGGTACGCCGCCGCCGGCCCCGATTCCGGCTCTGAGCCCAAGTTCGGCGGCGTCTACATCGAAGGCGTTGCCGGGTCTCCGGCGCGGATCAACCCCCTCTACGCCAACCAGAACAGCACCGACCAATCGCTCGTCAGCCTCGTCTTCGCCGGCTTGACGCGTCTCGATGAGCACGGCGTCGCCTTCCCAGACCTCGCCGACACCTGGCAGGTCTCTTCCGACGGCCGCGTCTATACGTTCACACTCCGCCAGGGCCTGCTCTGGCAGGACGGCGCCCCCTTGACCACAGACGACGTCCTCTTCACCTTCGAGCTGCTACGCTCGCCGGCGCTGCGCTCACCGCCGCCGCTGGCGAAGCTGCTCGCCAACGCCACGATCTCGCGACAGAACAACCTGACGCTACGCATCGAGCTGCAGCAGCCGTTCGCGCCGCTGCCGGCGTACATGACGCTGGGCATCCTGCCAGCCCACCTGCTGCAGAACCAGGGCGCCGCCTCGATGTTCGACGCGGCGTTTAACCAGCGTCCCGTTGGCTCCGGACCGTACTCGCTGCAGGAGCTGACGCCCGACCGCGCCG
>DATDPC010000007.1:0-2984 GCA_035292965.1 Dehalococcoidia bacterium
GATCATCGGCGCGTCGATCGTGAGCTGGGACGACATGCGAGAGGCGGCGCGGGCGATCGCGGCGATGGGCGCGGCGAACGTCGTGATCAAGGGCGGTCATCGCGAGGACGCCGCGGCGACGGACCTGCTGTACGACGGCCAGACGTTCCGGGAGTTCAGCGCCGTCCGCGTCGTGACGCAGAGCACGCACGGCACCGGCTGCACCTTCGCCTCGGCGATTGCGGCGACGCTGGCGAAGGGCCAGTCGGTCCCGATGGCGGTGGCAACGGCGAAGGCGTACGTGACGAAGGCGCTGCAGCTGGCGTACCCGCTGGGGCAGGGGCACGGGCCGGTGCACCACTTCTACAAGTACTGGCCCACGAGTACGAGATGACGGGCAGACGAGATGACAGGCAAACGGGCAAACGGGCAAAGAGACGAACATAGTGCAAGGGGCACGGACATGAATGACAACGACGACCTGGTTATCGCGGGGAAGCGGTTCACGTCCCGGTTGATGGTGGGGACGGGGAAGTACGCCTCGCCTGAGGAGTGCGTTGCGGCGCTGGACGCTTCCGGGGCGCAGATCGTCACGGTCGCGATCCGGCGCCTCGACCTCGACAACCCGAAAAAGCGCAACGAGCTCGATTACATCGACTGGGAGCGCTACACGATCCTGCCGAACACGGCGGGCTGCAAGACGGCGGGCGAGGCGATCTTCACGGCGCAGCTGGCGCGGGAGCTGACGGGCTCGAACTGGCTGAAGCTTGAGGTGATCCCGGACCCGCGCTACCTGCTGCCCGACCCGATCGGCACGCTGGAGGCGGCGGAGACGCTGGTCAAGGACGGCTTCGTTGTGCTGCCGTACATTCACGCCGACCCGGTGCTGGCGAAGCGGCTGGAAGAGGCCGGCTGCGCCACGGTGATGCCGCTCGGCTCGCCCATCGGGTCTGGGCGGGGTATCTTTACGGTAGAGGAGATCCAGATCATCGTTGAGAACGCCGGCGTGCCGGTGGTGGTCGATGCGGGTCTTGGGGCTCCTTCGGAGGCAGCGCTGGCGCTGGAGCTTGGCGCAGACGCGGTGCTGGTGAACACGGCGATCGCGAAGGCGAAGAACCCGGCGGCGATGGCGAAGGCGTTCCGGCTCGGCGTCGAAGCAGGGAGACAGGCTTACCAGGCCGGCCGCATCGAGAAGAAAGCATACGCAACGGCCAGCAGCCCCACGGAGGGCATCGCGACCGCAGGCTAGCCCGCAAACACGGGTGAAGGTCACACCTGAGAGGGGATTCTGTTATGGCGCTCCCAACCCGCATCGGACGTCTTCATCTTCCCGTCCTCTGCTTCGTCGTGAGCAAGGCGACGGTTAAGGACGGCGACGTCGAAAGGGCGGTGACGGACGCCGTCGCCGGCGGCGTGACGATGGTGCAGCTGCGCGACCGCGACCTGCCTTCGGGCGAGCTGCTGGCGCTGGCGCGTCGCCTGAAGACGATCACGCGCGGCAAGGCGCTGCTGATGATCAACGACCGCGTCGACATCGCCGAGGCGTGTGACGCAGACGGTGTGCAGCTGCCGGAGAGCGGCCTGCCAACGCGGGTCGTGCGCAGCATCATGGGCCGATACGTCGTCCTCGGTCGCAGCGTCCACGACGCGGACGCGGCGCAGCAGGCGGCGCGCGACGGCATCGAGTTCGTCGTCGCCGGGACGATCTACAAGAGCCCTTCGAAGCCGGGGCAGAAGGCGGCGGGCGTTGGCCTGCTGACCGAGATCACGAAAGACAGCTCGCTGCCGGTGATCGCGATCGGCGGGATCACGGCGGAGAAGGTCGAGGCCGTGATCAAGGCGGGCGCCGCCGGCGTCGCGGTGATCTCGGCGATCGCCGGCGCAGAGGACACGAAGGCCGCGGCGGAAGCGCTGACGACGGCGCTGCGGGACGCATGGGCGGCTCAGACGGCGCCACCCGCGCCACCCGCGCCACCGCCCGAGCCCGCCGCACCCGCAGCCGCTACGGCGTGAGCGCGACGGGCAAACAAGCAAACAGGCAAACGGGCAAAGCGATTCGGCTTGTGCTTAACGGTAAGGAGCGCGAGGTCGAAGATGGCACGACGCTGCCCGCGCTGATCGAGACGCTGGGCGTCGACCGGCGCGCGATCGCGGTGGCGCACAACGGTGAGGTGGTCCGGCGCGACCAGTACGACGGCGTCGTGCTGCGCGACGGTGACCGCGTCGAGGTCGTGCGCATGGTCGGCGGCGGTTAGATGGCGGACGTCGTCATCGTTGGCGGCGGCATCATCGGCTGCGCGACGGCGTTTTACCTGGCGCGCGAGGGTGCGAGCGTCGTCCTGCTGGAGCGCGGCGAGCTCGCCAGCGAGGCCTCGGGCGCTTCGGCGGGGATGCTCGCGGCGCTTTCAGGCGAAGGGGCCGACCGCGGGCCGGCGTTCGAGGCGCTGTGTGACTACAGCCTGCGGGTCTACAACGACCTCTTCCCGGAGCTAGATAAGACCGGCGTCGATATTCGGAGGACGCGCAGCGGCGTGCTGCACCTGGCGCTGAACAGCGTCGAGGTCGACGGCCTGCGCGCGCGCTTCGCGAAGCGGTCGCCGGGCACGGCGAGGCTGCTGGAGGGCGAGGCGATCCGGCGCCAAGAGCCGCAGGCGAGCCCCAAGGCGCTGCTGGCGCTGCTGACGGACGGCGAGGAGTACGTCGACGCGCCGAGCCTGACGCGGGCGCTGGCGAAGGCGGCGCAGATGCACGGCGCGGAGGTGCGCACGAACGCAGGCGTCAGCGGCTTCGCGCGCAGCGGCGACAAGGTTCGCGGCGTGCACACGCCGGGCGGCGTCGTCGAGGGCGAGACGGTTCTGCTGGCGGCGGGGCCGTGGACGCAGGACCTGGCGCGCCGGCTCGGCGCTAACGTACCGGTGCGGCCGGTGCGGGGGCAGATGCTGTCGCTGGACGGACCGCCGGGGCCACTTCGGCAGATGATCTGGGGCACACCCGCCTACCTGCTG
>DATDPC010000008.1:0-2105 GCA_035292965.1 Dehalococcoidia bacterium
GATGTGCCGGTGTGGCTCGAAGGCGTGGGCACGGCGAAGGCGCGCAACACCGTCACCGTGCGACCCCAGGTCGACGGCAAGATCCTTTCGATCGACTTCAAGGAAGGCCAGGACGTGAAGCGCGGCGACGTGCTCGCGCAAATCGATCCCGTGACCTACCAGGCCCAACTCGATCAGGCGAACGCCAAGAAGGCGCTCGACGAGGCCCAGCTCGCCAACGCCAAGCTCGACCTCGAGCGCTACCTGAAGCTGTCATCCAACGTGGTGGCCGTTAAGACCGTCGATACTCAGCGCGCGCTCGTGGCGCAACTCGAGGCGCAGCTCAAATCCGACGAGGCGGCGATCAACAACGCACGCGCCGTGCTCGACTACACGACGGTGGTCGCGCCGATCGACGGGCGCACAGGCCTGCGCCTCGTCGACGTCGGCAACCTCGTGCGCGCCTCCGATGCCGGCATCGTCGTCATCACCGAGGTGCGACCCATCTCGGTGCTCTTCACGCTGCCCCAGCAGGACCTCCCGCAGATCAACAAGGCGCGCGCCGAAAGGTCGCTCGTCGTCGAGGCCATGGAGACGGACAGCAAGGTCGTGCTCGATAAGGGCGATCTGCAGGTCATTGACAACCAGGTCGATCAGTCGACGGGAACGATCCGCCTGAAAGCCGATTTCCCCAACCAGGAGCTGCAGCTCTGGCCCGGTCAGTTCGTCAACGTGCGGCTGCTCCTCAAAACGCTCGAGAACGTCGTCGTTGTGCCGACTGCCGCCGTCCAGCGCGGCCCTGACGGCGCATTCGTCTTCGTCGTCGGCGATGCGAGCAAGGTGACGGTGCGCCCCGTCACCGTCGGCCAGCAGGACGACACCGACGCCGTGATTGCCGAGGGCCTCGCTGCCTCCGATCTCGTCGTGACGGCCGGGTTTGGACGGTTGAAGGATGGCGCCGAGGTGAAGGTGAGCGGCGCCGGCGAGGAGAGCCCATCGGCGCCCGCCGCAGGGGCCCCGCAGGCCGATGCCGGCGGATCGGTTCAGGGCATCAAGGGCGAGACGGCCTCCATCAACCCGGCTCAGCCGGCGCAGGCCGCTCGCCCGGAGGGCAAGCGCAGGCGCCCTGAGGGCGGCAGGCGCGGACGCAGCCGGGATGCTGCCCCGGCTGCAAACCCATGAGCGTCTCGAGCCCTTTCATCAACCGGCCGATTGCGACTTCGCTTCTGGGAATCGCCACCCTGCTGGGCGGAGCCTTGGGCTATTTCTGGCTACCCGTCTCCTCCCTGCCGCAGGTCGACTTCCCCACCATCCAGGTGACGACCCAGCTCCCCGGCGCGAACCCGCAGACGATGTCGACGCTGATCACGGCCTCGCTCGAGCGCGAACTCGGCCAGATCCCGGCGCTCGCGACCATGACGTCGACAAGCGCCTACGGCCTCAGCCAGATCACGCTGCAGTTCAACCTCGGCCGCGACATCGATGCGGCCGCGCAGGACGTGCAGTCGGCCATCAACGCCGCGGGCTCGACGCTGCCGCGCAATCTGCCCTATCCGCCGACCTACGCCAAGGTCAACCCGGCCGACGCACCCATCGTCACCCTCGCGCTCACCTCCCCAACGGTTTCGATGCGCGACCTGAGCGACCTCGCCGACACCCTGATCGCACAGCGGCTCAGCACCGTCACGGGCGTCGGCTACGTCTCCGTCGAGGGCGGCATCCGGCCCGCCGTTCGCATCGAAGCCGACGTCTCGCGGCTCGCCGCTTACGGCTTGAGCATGTCCGATCTCAACAAGGCGATCGTGGGCGCCAACGTCGCCGGCCCGAAGGGATCGCTCGACGGCACGCACCAGTCCTACACGATCGCGGCCAACGACCAGATCACGTCGGGGCCGGCCTACCGGGACATCGTCATCGCCTACCGCAACGACGCGCCCGTGCGGCTCAAGGACGTCGCCGACGTGAAAGAGGGGCTGGAGAATACGCGCATCGCCGGCTGGCACAACGGCACGCCGGCCGTCATTATCGACGTACAGCGCCAGCCCGGCGCCAACGTCATCGAGACCGTCGACCGGCTCAAGGCGGAGCTGCCGCGGTTGGAGCGCGCGCTGCCATCGAGCGTCAAG
>DATDPC010000009.1:0-2123 GCA_035292965.1 Dehalococcoidia bacterium
TTCCCGGAGGGCGGCGCCGGCTTCGTCCTCTTCCGCTTCACGGTGCCGGTGCTGATGCACGGCGTCGCGAGCTTCCTCGTCGGCCTCGGCCTGAGCCGCCAGGTTATCGACTGGGCGGCCGGTCGCAGCCCCCTGCCGAGGGCGACGCGCAACTTCTACATCGCCGGCGTGCTGCTGCACGCCGCGTACAACGTCACGGTCGTCGTGCTTTCGGTCGCGGGCCTGGTCGACCTGGACTAGGCGCGCGGAGCCGACCTCACCCCCGTTCCCCCTCTCCCTGCAGGGAGAGGGGGCTCAGCTCGGTAGTCAGGTGGGCAGACTTCGACTCGGGGTGAGGTGAGACCCTGTAGTCTCGATCCAGAGCCCCCTCCTCTTCGCGCGGCAGCCCTATGCAGTCTCGCTAAGCGACCGCGCTGCCTCTTTGGCGTGGTAGGTGATGATGATGTCGGCGCCGGCGCGCTTGATGCCCGTCAGCAGCTCCAGGGTCGCCTTCGGGCCGTCGATCCAGCCGTTGCGCGCCGCCGCCTTGATCATGGCGTACTCGCCGGAGACGTTGTAGGCGGCGAGCGGCGCGTCGAAGCGCTGGCGCGCCTGCGAGAGCACGTCCAGGTAGGCGAGGGCCGGCTTGACCATGACGATGTCGGCGCCCTCGGCGACCTCGGCCTCGATCTCGCGCAGGGCCTCGCGGGCGTTGGGCGGGTCCATCTGGTAGCCGCGGCGGTCGCCGAAGGCGGGTGCGCTCTCGGCGGCGACGCGGAAGGGCCCGTAGAAGGCGCTGGCGAACTTTGCGGCGTAGGCCATGACCGGCGTCATGCCGAAGCCGGCGTCGTCGAGCGCGGCGCGCAGAGCGGCCGTGTGGCCGTCCATCATGTCGCTGGGCGCCACCATGTCGGCGCCGGCCTCCGCCTGGCTGACGGCGGTGCGCGCCAGCAGCTCCAGCGTCGCGTCGTTGTCGACCTCGCCGGCGGGCGTGACGATGCCGCCCTTCGACTGGCTCAGGACACCGCAGTGGCCGTGCGAGGTGTACTCGCAGAGGCAGACGTCGCAGATGACGCAGAGGTCGGGGTCGGCGTCCTTGAGCGCCTGCACCGCCTGCTGGACGATGCCGTCGTGGGCGTAGGCCTCGGACCCGGCCTCGTCCTTCGATGCCGGCAGGCCGAAGAGGAGGACGGCCGGTATGCGCAGCGCGCGCAGCTCGCGCGCCTCCGCCGCCAGCTGGTCGAGCGAGAGCTGGTGCTGGCCGGGCATCGACTCGATCTCGTTGCGGACGCCGCGGCCGTGGGTGACGAAGAGGGGGTAGACGAAGTCGCGCGGGTCGAGGCGCGTCTCGGCGACGAGGCGGCGTAGCGCCTCGCTGCGGCGCAGGCGCCGGAAGCGCCGGAAGGCGGCCGGCAGGCGGGTGGTGGTGGTGGTCGTCATGTTGCAGACACCCAAGAGTCGTGAACCTTCTTCAGTTCACCCACCCAGAATGCGTCTTCATCCGACACGTCTCGTCCTAGTCTCTGAGCGAGATCGAAGAAGCCCCGTCCAGGTCGGAGGTCACCCGACTTATGCACAACTAGGACTGAGAGCATTCCGCGCCCCGCAGCGTCCTCAGAGGTCGATATCTGTTCGAGCATTCCAGCAAGCGCGGGCGATTGCTGGTGTAGCTTGATGGCCTGCACTCTGCCCACGAGCTCCGAGTAGGCGATGGTACTGCCGAAATCTCGAGCAAGCTCACGCAAGATGTCGCACACCTCGCTCTTCGCATGTTCCCACTCAGAGTCCCCGTAGCCGAAAGTCTTGACGCTCATCGGAAGCCTATTGTAATCGCTAGCTAGCGCCATTCGTCAGCAGTTCCAACAGCCCGTCCGGATACAGCGGCGCCTCACCGCGGACGAAGAGGTCTAGCGGCACCCAGTGCGCCTCGAAGCGGGCGCCGCCCTCGTCGCAGTCGATGACCTCCCGCGCGTAGAACGACGGGTCGACGAAGCGACCCTCGTACAGCCAGACGAGCTCGTGGCCGCGCTCGCCCTGGTAGACGAAGAGGTTCTCGAAGACGCCGAGCAGGCGCAGGCCGTCGACCTCGGCGCCGATCTCCTCGCGCACCTCGCGGCGCGCGGCGTCCTCAGCAAGCTCGCCGA
>DATDPC010000010.1:0-18666 GCA_035292965.1 Dehalococcoidia bacterium
GGCCGCGCGATTCTCGAAGGCGCGCGCACGGTCCGAATCCACGGCGAGGAGGTGCCGGTGCGGGCCCGCTTCCTCAACGTGGAGGGCCTGTCCGCCCACTCCGACGCGGCCGGGCTTGACCGCTGGCTTCATTCCGGCCCGTCTCTGCCGAGGAGCATCTTCCTGACGCACGGCGAACCGGCGGCGCTCGCGGCGCTGTCCGAGCGTCTCGGCGGCGAAGGGATCAAGACGATCGTCCCGCGTCTGAACGAAGGGTTCGAGCTCGACCAGGCGGGCGTGTGGCACACGCGCGGCCTGGAATACGTTGCCGGCGAGTCGTAGCCGGGCTTAGCTAACCGTCTACGTCCCTGCGTCGGTCGCCAGAGTCAGCTGCGTCTCCAGGGGCTGCGTCGTGTCGATGCGCAGATGGGCGCCTGGCGGCAGCTCTGCCGGCGGTTCGTAGCGGGCTTTCTGGGCGAGGTAGACATCCCAGCGGCCCTCTGATGTGGTCCAGGCCTCACCCTCGCGGCGTTGCTGACGCTGGCGGACGACGTCGTCCGGGGCGAAGCACTCGACGGCGCGTAGCGGCGCGCCGAGGCGCTCGGCGAGGCGCGACATGCGATTGCGCTGCTCTCGCTCGGAGAAGGTACCGTCGAGGACGACGCAGCGGTCGTCGCGCAGCAGGGCCTCGGCGCGACGGGTCAGCTCCTCGTAGACGCGAGTGCGCTGCTGCGGCGTGTAGACGCCCGCGTTCAGCTCGACGCCGCGCTCGTGCTCCTCGACGATCGAGCGCCGGACGACGTCCGTCGAGAGGATGGCCGCGCCCAACCGCGACGCGAGCGCGCCGGCGAGGACGCTCTTGCCGCTGCCGCTCAGGCCCATGACGAGGACGAGCGCCTTCGCCGGCGAAGGCCGCAGCGCGTACTGCTCAGCAAGTTGGAAGTAGCGCCTCGCCCGGCCGCGTGCCGCCGCGCGCTTGCGTTGCGATACGGCCGCGTCCTGGCCGAGCAGCGTCTCGACCCTGCCGCGAACCACGGCGCGGTAGCACTTGTAGAAGTGCAGCACCAGCGCCAGCGTCTCATCGCCGGCCGACGCGGCGTAGAGGCCGATGAACAGGTCCGAGAGGTCGGGGCGGCCGCGATAGTCGAGGTCCATGCCGAGGAACGCGACATCGAGGCCGGTATCCGAGTAACGGAACCTTTCATTGAACTCGATGCAGTCGTAGATGCAGATGCCGCCCGGCAGAGACGGGTCGAAGCAGACGGCGTCGCTGCGCAGATCGCCGTGACAGTCGCGCACCCAGCCGTCGCGCTCGCGTCTCTCCAGCAGCGGCCGTTCGCGCTCGAAGTAGGCGCGCACGTAGCTAGCGAGCCGTTCGAGGCGGCGCCGGCTGAGCGTCGAGCCGCCAGCGGCGCGCATGTCCGCGAGCAGATCCTGCCAGTTGGCCGCGAAGGTGTTGACGCCGCCGGCCTTCGTGATCTCGGGGCCGCGGGCGGCGGCTTCGTGCATCGCTGCCATGCGCGCGGCGACGCGGCCGACCTTGTCTAGATCGACCTCACCGCGCTCGAGCATCGCGTCCATCATGCCGTCGCGCGGCAGGCGTTTCATGTGCACGGCGTAGTCGACGACCTCGCCGGCGCCGCCGAGCTCGTAGCCGTCGCCGCGGCGGGTAACGGCTACGACACCGAGGTAGACGCCGCCGGGGCAGCCGCGCAGGTTGAGGCGCATCTCGGCTTCGCAGGCGATGCGCCGGTCCTCCAGGGTGCTGAAGTTGGCGAAGCCGAGGTTGACGGGCTTCTTGAGCTTGTAGACTTCGTCGCTCGTCAGGAGGACGTAGGAGATGTGGGTCTGCACGAGCTGTGGCTGCTCGCCGCCGACGCCTTCGCGCAAGAAGGCGCGGACGTGGGGCGGCAGCTGCGATTCGGTCGTCTTGCTTCGTTTCGAGGTCATGTTCAGCGGCGCTTGCCTGCCGACAAGTTTAGCGGCGTTTCGGGAACGCGAGGTTAACGTCGCAACGTCACTTTGCGGCGCGGAATTGCTCGATCTCGGCGCGCAGCTTCGGTGGTATCGGGCGGCAGGCGCAGTTCTGCTCGTGCTGGATGTGCCAGTCGTAGCGCTGTTCCCGGGTTGGGTTCTTGGGCATGCGGTGCGCCAGGTGCCACTCGCGGTTCAGCTTTGGCGGCGTCATTTGCCCGCCGCCTGCGCCCGAGGCGCCGCTTCAACGCGCGCGAGCTCGTCGGCGATCTGCGCCGCCCATTCGAGGACGGAGCCCCAGTCTCGGAAGTCGCCGTACTCGCCTCGGACCGCGGCAACGACCGCCTTCTCGATCAGGGTGAGGTCGTTCTTGTCCATCTTGCCGGCGAAGGTGCGGTGGCCACGCGCGCCGATCGCTTCGCCGAATTTCGCCAGCTCGATGGCCTCTTGCGCAGGCTTCGGCGGGTCACCAAGCGGCCCGCTGGCGAATAGCCAGACGGGACGGGACGAGAGGACGGTCTCGTTGTCCTTGACGAACTGCGTCGCCGCCTTCAGCCAGTGACCGGTGTAGACGCCGCTACCGAGGACGACGGCGTCGTAGTCTTCGGCGGTCATCACCTTGTCGAGCGGCAGGACCTCGACCTCGTTGCCGGCGCCGGAGAGCGCCTTGCCCACCTCGGCGGCAATTTCCGCCGTCGCTCCGTACTTCGATGCGTAGGTAACCAGGACCCTCATTCCCTTCCTCCTGATCTTATTCGTACCGCAACGCTTCTGCGGGGTAAACGCGCGACGCCTGGCGCGCCGGGATGAATGACGTGAGCAGCGCGGCGCCGAGAACAACGGCGTAGACGAGCAGCAGGTTCACCCAGGGCACCGTGAACTTCAGGTTCTCCCAGCTCGCCTGGCGCTGAGAGTCGCTGATCACGTTGTAGGCGATGACCAGCCCCAGCGCCGTGCCGATGACGATGCCGGCGACGGCGACCATCGACGACTCGATGAGGAAGCTGAGCTGGACGCGGCCCTGCTCAAAGCCGATCGCGCGCATGACGCCGATCTCCTGCCGCCTTTCGACAACGGAACGAGCGCTGACGACGCCGAGCGCCGCAACGCCGACGACGAGTCCGAGGCCGACGAAGCCCTGGATCAGGTAGTTGAACGTCCGGTTCACGGCGACGAGGTCGTGCAGCTCTTCGCGAAGGACCGTCGCCTCCATGCCGTTGGCGAGGAAGCTCGACTCCAGCCGCTCAGCGATGGCGGCCGTATCGGCGCCGTCGCTGAGTCGCAGCAGGTGGGCTGTGGGCGTCGCTTGCGCCGGGAACGCCTCTTCGACGAAGCGCTGCGAGGTGGTGATGCCGATCATGTAGGCGGGCACGACGTCCTTGAGCACGCCGATGACCGTGAGGTCGTAGGTCTCACCCGTGACCGGGTCGCGGACCTCGATCGGCGTTGGCGGGAAGTGGCCGTCTTCACGGTAGAAGCCCTCGAGCTGAAAATCGGGCAGCGGCTGGCCGAAGCTGAAGTTGTCCCGCGCCGGCACGACGAGGCCATCGACGACCGCGAGGCGAGGGTTGGTTCGCAGCGCCTGCCAGACGTCTTTGGCCGATGCGTAGCCGTCGGCGATCAGGGCGAGGCCGTAGGTCGTGTTGTCGAAGAAGCTGTCGTCGACACCACGCAGCGCGTAGGCGCCGAAATCGCGACCCGAACTCGTCTGCTTCGCGTCGACCGGGACGAGGCTCTGCGTGGAGATGACCTCGAAGTCGCCGCTGTTGAGGTCCGGCGACCGGCTGATCGCCGTCGCGAGGTCTGGGATAGGGTTCACGGAGACGGTCGTCGCGCGCACGTCGTAGCCGCCGCCGTAGAGGTTGACGTCGTCGAACGCCTGCGTGAACGCCGTCGTCGTCGTGCCGCCAACGACGAGGACGAAGACGACGAGCGTGAACATCGCCAGGGTTACGCCGGTGCGGAAACGGTTCGTCAGAGGGTAAGAGATTGCCGTCTTGAGGATCGGCGCCAAACCGCGCACGCGTCCGATCGTCGAGAGTGCAAGGCCCAGAGCGAGGTCTGAGTTGTAGATGACGACCCAGGTCACGCCCGTGACCGTGATCAAGCCGCCGGCGATCCAGATGTTGAAGTCCAACTTCATGTCGTGCGTCAGCCAGTCCATCGCCTGCCAGGGCAGCAGCCACCAGACGCTGATCAGGACGCCGGAGAGCGTAAAGGCGATCCGGTCTGAGACGCCGCCCCAGCGCAGCAGCGGCACCGGCGCCAGCAACAGCAGCGACACGCCCATGTAGAAGGAAACGCCGTAGTTGCTCGCGAAGCCGGACCACGTAAGCAGCACGCCGGCGATCAGCGCCACGCCGCCCCAGATCAGCGAGGCGCGCCCGGTAGCCTTCTTCATCGGCTCGGGTAGGTTGCGGATCGCGGTGACGATGTTGAGGACGCTGACCCGCCACGCCGATAGCGTCACGACGATGAACGTCAGGACGACGCCCATCGCGTAGGCGGTAACAAGGCTGCGCGTGCTAACCGAGAAGCGGATGTCGATACCGAACTCGCCCATGACGGACGAGAGCATCGCCACCATCACATAGGCGACGGCGATGCCGAAGAGGGCGCCGACCGCCGCCGCGGCAACGTCGTAAAGCAGGCCTTCGAGCATGAACATCTCGATCAGGTGAATGCGTTCCGTGCCGACGGCGCGGGCGATGCCCATCTCCGGCTTGCGCTCGCCGGAGAGCATGACGAAGAGGAGGAAGATCAGCATCACGCCGGCGGCGATCGAGAAGCTGCCGAAGGTCACGAAGAAGGTGCTGAAGGTAGCGCCGATAAGGTCGGCGCGGTCAAGGTCCTCGCGCTTCGTCGGTTCGACCGCGAGGCCGAGCTTCGAGAGCGTTGGCGCCAGCTCATCGATGACGGCGTCGGTGCGGTGGGCGCCGGACTCGGCGTCGCCCTTGTTGGAGACGATGACATGCTGGATCTGGCCCGGCTGGTTGAGCAGGTCCTGCGCGGCGCTGAGCGACATGATCAGGCCGGATTCGGCGGTGCCGATGCCGTCGTAGTCGATGATCGCGCGCACGCGCTCGGTGCGCTGCTGGCCGGCGGCGTAGACGGCAAGCTCGTCGCCCACGGCTGCCTGCAGCTCCTTCGCCGCCACCGCGTTGAGCAGGACCTCGTTCGGTCCCAGCGTGGCGAGGTCGAAGGCGCCGCCGCTCTTGATGCGAATTGTCCCGAAGCCGGTCATGTAGCGCGCGTCGGCGCCGAAGACGAGGACGCGAGGCTCGGTCTGGCGGCTGGCGAGGTTCTGGACGCCGACCGCCTCGAAGATCGCCGGCATTACGCCGTCGACGTTCGGGGAGCCGCCGA
Source organism: Dehalococcoidia bacterium (assembly GCA_035292965.1). GTDB lineage: Bacteria > Chloroflexota > Dehalococcoidia > DSTF01 > WHTK01 > WHTK01. Next base: position 5,320 of record DATDPC010000010.1, read on the forward strand.
CCGCGTCACGGATCGTCGCGAAGTCTGCTTCGTCGAAGTACGGCAGCTCGGCGGCTTCGCCGGTCACCTCGACATCGCTCTCTTCGCGCGATGAGATGATCTCGTCCATGTTGCCCAGCGACTTGAGGACGTCGATGCGGGCGGTGTGGGTGACGGTGTCGCCGGTCGCGAGCGCCGCGGCGATGATCGTCGTCGCCAGCGTCAGGCCGAGGACGATGAGCATCGAACGGCCGAAGCGGCGGGGGATGTTGCGGGCCGAGATCCGAAACAGCACCGGTTGCCGGACGGCGAGAAGAATCGACCAGGCGACGATCAAGACAAGGCTGATGCAGAAGAACCACATCAGCGTGTTCATCGGCAGGCCGAAGAGTTCGTTCACGCCTGAGCGTCCTGCCCGGGAAAGACGGTGCGGCCGGTGACGATGGCATCGCTCAGCTCGTAGCACGTAACCTCGTACTGCTCGCGGCCGGGGGGCTGACGCAGGAACATCAGCAGCTCACGCACCTGGGCGTCGTAGAAACCGGACTCGAGCGTTGCCGCTGCCGCCTCACTCGATTGCCAGAAGCTGACGAGCATGCCCTTCCCCTCCGGCGTCTGCATGACGATGACGCCCAGGCAACCGGGCTGCTCTCGCAGGCGCGGCAGCACTGTCTCGGTGAAGCGTTTGAACGCCGCGTCGATGCTCGTGCGTTCGGTGTCGACCTCGAAGAGGGTTGTGCGCGCGTACATGAGCCTCTATCTCCTGATCAGGAAGGGAACTCTTCGCCGACGATCTCGCCGTCCTTCATGCGCACGATGCGGTGCGCTCTGCGGCCGACGCCGATGTCATGCGTGACGAGGGCGAAGGTGACGCCGCGCTCCTGGTTGAGGCGGCACATGAGGTTGATGATTTCGGCGGCGTTGGAGCTGTCGAGGTCGCCTGTCGGCTCGTCCGCCCAGACGATCGCCGGGTCATTGACGAGGGAGCGGGCGATCGTGACGCGCTGGCGCTCGCCGCCTGACAGCTCGCCCGGGCGGTTGGAGGCTCGTTCGCGCAGGCCGACGAGGTCGAGGGTGTCCATCGCGCGGCGGCGCGCTTCGCGGGTCGAAACGCCGGTGAGCAGCAGCGGCATCTCGACGTTCTCGACGGCGCTCAGCACGGCGAGGAGGTTGTAGAACTGGAAGACGAAGCCCATGCGCCGCGCCCGGTAGCGCGTGCGGTCGCGGTCCGACATCGAGCCGAGCGAAACGCCCTCGATCAGCACGTCGCCGCCGGATATGGCGTCGAGGCCGGAGAGGCAGTTGAGCAGCGTCGTCTTGCCGCAGCCTGACGGCCCCATGATCGCGACCATTTCGCCGCGCGCGATCGAGAGGTTGACGGCGCGGAGCGCTTCGACCTTGAGGCGGCCGGTGTCGTAGACCTTCGAGACGTCGATCGCGCGGACCATGACGTCGGTCGCTGCATGGCTGCCGTCCCCGGATTCGCGAGGCGTCTGGAGGGCTGCTGGGTTCATGCTGTCAAGTTAGCCGCGGGCGCGATCAGGGGCAGGTGCTGAGGCGCCCGAAGTGGAGGGGCCATTCGGCAGGTCGCGGCGGGCCTGTCGTCTCCGTCTAGGCCGGCGTTAGGAGCGCTTCACGCCCGGATTACAGTGCCCTTGATGCCGCCGAGCATTGCCTCCGCGTCGTCGAGGGCGCCGATTGCGGCGCGGCGGCCGGTGCGCTCGACAAACCGGCAGGCGGCTTCGACCTTCGGGCCCATCGAGCCGGAGGCGAAGGTGTGGCGGCGCATCTCCGCGACTGAGGCCTCGTGGATCGGCCTCGGGTGGGTGGTGCCCCAATCGGCCTGCACCTGCTCGACGTCGGTGAGCAGGAGGAGCCAGTCGGCGCCCAGCGCTTCGGCGAGCAGGGCCGACGCCAGGTCCTTATCGACGACGCCCTTGACGCCGGTCAGCTCACCACTCTCGCCGGCGACTACGGGGACGCCGCCGCCGCCGGCGCAGATAACGATCACGCCCGCGTCCACAAGCAGGCGGATCGCTTCGATCTGAAGGATCGCGCGGGGTACCGGCGACGGTACGAGGCGGCGAAGGCCCTCGCCGGCGGTTGCCATCTGCCAGTGGTGCTTCTTCGCGAGCCGCGCAGCGACATCTTTGGGATAGACGGGGCCGATCGGCTTCGTCGGATGCGCGAAGGCGGGGTCGTCCGCGTCCACGAGCGTGGAGGTGAGCACCGTGGCGATCGGCGTGTCCTTGATCTCGTTGCGCAGCGCCTGCTCGACGATGAAGCCGATCATCCCCTGGCTCTCCGCCACGAGCACGTCGAGGCCGTAGGGCGGCACGTCCTTGTACGCCTCGCTCTCGAGCGCGAGCAGCCCGACCTGGGGCCCGTTGCCGTGCGTGACGACGATCTGGTGGTGGCGCGCGATCTTGTGGAGCGACGCGGCGGCCGCCTTCACGTTGCGGACCTGAACCTCCTCAGTCAGAGGCTCGCCGCGGCGCACAAGCGCATTGCCGCCGAGGGCGACGACGATTTTCACGGACACGCACCCTTCATCTCGCGCTCCTACACCGCGTCGCGTTCGATCGGGCAGCTGAGGCAGTGCGAGCCGCCGCGGCCGCGCGAAAGCTCGCTGCCGGCGATCGTGATCACCTCGTAGCCGGCCTTGCGCAGCTTCGTGTTCGTGTCGACGTTTCGGTCGTAGGCGATGACGACGCCGGGCTCGACGGCGAGGACGTTGTTGCCGTCATCCCACTGCTCGCGCTCAGCCTCGAAGTCGTCGCCACCGGTGGTGATGACGCGGATATGGGCTTCGTCGAAGACCTCGCCGATCGCCTCGAAGAGCTCGACCTGGCGCAGGACGGGGGTGGCGCCGGCGCCGTTACCAGCGATCTGCCAGGCGCGCGCGCCGTCGACGATATCGGGGTAGGCGAGGAAGACGTTCTTGTCGATCATCGTCAGCACCGTGTCGAGGTGCATCGACGAGCGTTGCTTCGGCAGCTGGACGACGAGGACCTTGTTCATATTTCCGGCGAGGAAGAGCTCCTGGGCCAGGATCTCGATCGCGCGCGGCGTCGTGCGTTCGCTGACGCCGATCAGCAGCGCGCCGGCGCCGAGGACGAGGATGTCGCCGCCCTCGATCGTCGCGCCGGCACCTCGCTGCTCCTGGGGCGATTGCCAGAACTGGAAGGTTGCTTCTACGAAGAGCGGGTGATAACGGTAGACGGCCTCGATGTTGGCGCTCTCGCCGAGGCGCGCCGTCTTCGCCATGCGGTTGAAGTGGACGCCGCCGTAGATCCAGCTGGAGCTATCGCGCGTGAAGATCTGGTTCGGCAGCGGCGGGATGACGAAGTCGTCCGGCGCCAGAAGCTGCGAGCTGAGGCTCGATTCGCTGTGGGGCAGCTCAGATGCGGCGACGCCGCCGATCAGGTGCCTCGCCAGCAACTCGGAATCGAGGCCTTCGAGCCAGGCGCGCAGCTCGCGCTCCAGCGCCGGGCCGACCTTACCGTCCGGGACGAGCTTGTCCAGCAGCCACGTCCGCGCCAGGGGCTGCTCCATCGTCTCTTCGAGCAGGGTGTTGAGGTAGAGCACCTCCACGCCGCGGTCCTCCAGGGCGCTGGCGAAGGCGTCGTGCTCCTCGCGCGCCTTCTTCACCCAGAGGACGTCGTCGAAGAGGAGGCCGGCGGCGTTGCGGGGCGTGAGGCGCCTGAGCGCGAGGTCGGGCCAGCAGAGGAGAACCTTCCTCAGCCGGCCAACCTCAGAATCGACGTGGAACCTGATTGTCGCGTCCGCGTCCGCGCTCATCGTTAGCTCAGGATACGCGCCGGTGATGAAGCGCGGCGATTGCCGAGCAGCCCGAAACCAGAGGGCCAAACGGCCCTGCATCTCGGGGGAGCTTCGGGAGAGGCGCAGCTCACGCGATTGGGCCGTGTCGCTCGAGGAGGTTCTGGGTGACGAGCTTGATCCGCCGGCCGGCGCCGAGCCACCAGGTCAGCTTCGCCAGCAGCGCCCAGGCGATGACGACGCCCACGATCGCGACGTATTCGAACACGCCGAGGACCTGGAGCTCGAAGAAGCGGCGCAGCCCCGGGACGGCGCTATCGGCGCAGAAAGCGCCGATCATCGCCAGCGACAGCCACGCGAGGTCGGGGCGGTGGCGCAGCGGCGAGAGGCTGAGCCATGCCTCCGGCGGGTGCACCGCGTAGGGGATAAGGGAGATGCCGCAGAGCACCAGCGTCGCCGTCAGCGCCGTTCGCGCCTCGTTGAGGCTGGCGTCGAACTCGTTATAGGCGAGGTAGACGGCGAAACCGGCGATGCCGATGGTCGCGGCTGCGGGCAGAACGAAGGCGAGCGCGTCCGGCAGGATCAGGCGCGGGCTGCGCTCCGGCTTCGCCCAGGCCGCCAGCGCGACAGCAGGCAGGCCGACGGTCAGCGTCGCGACGACGGCGGTCTGGCGCGGCGTCAGCGGGAACGCCTCGCCGGCGATTGCGGCGCCGAGGATGACGAGCGCCACCGAGAGCGTGCGCACGAGGAAGAGGCGAAAGATGCCCTCCATGCCCTCGCGGATGCGCTGACCCTCGACCAGCGCCTGCGACAGCGCGCCGAAGGAATCGTCCAGCAGGACGATGTCGGCGACGCCGCGGGTCGCCGGGCTGCCGCTGCGCATCACCACGGCAACCTGCGCCGTTTTCAGGGCAGGGATGTCGTTGATGCCGTCACCGGTCATCGCGACGTAGTGGCCGCGGGACTGAAAGGCCCGCACCAGGCGCTGCTTGTCGTCCGGCGTTATCCGGCCGAAGACGTCTGTCTCCATCGCCAGCGCGGCGAAGTCGGCATCCGTGAGGCCGTCGAGGTCTTCGCGCGAGATAGCCGATGACGCCGCGAAGCCGGCCTGCCTCGCTAGCGCCAGGACCGTATCGGGGTGGTCGCCGGAGAGGATCTTCAGCTTCACGCCGGCGTCGCCGAAGCGCTCGATCGTCTCGCGGGCATCCGGCCGCAGCTCGTCTCGCAGGACGACGAGCGCGAGCGGATCGAGCGCCTCCGGCAATCGCGGGTGGGCATCGTCGAAATCGATGCCCACCGTCTCTCTGCGGTAGGCGAAGAGGAGGACGCGCAGGCCCTGCTGCGTCCAGGCTTCGAGCTCGGCGGCGGGCAGCTCCGTCGTCAGGACGGCCGACAATACGTCCGGCGCGCCGAGGACGTAGACGCCGTCGTCCAGGACGAGGGCGCTCCACTTGCGGGCCGAGTCGAAGACGACCTCGGCGCGCACCTCGCGGGGCTTGCCGCTGAGGGCCTCCTCGATCGCGGCGCTGGTGCGGTTCTTGAACGAAGCGCTGGCGGCGAATGAGCCGAGGCGCTGACGCAGGCTCGCTTCGTCCGGGCCGAGGCTGCGCAGGCTTTCGAGCCGCAGCTGGTTGGTCGTCAGCGTGCCGGTCTTGTCGAAGCAGAGCACGTCGACGCGGCTGATCGACTCGACAGCGTTCATGCGCTGGATCAACACGCCGCCGCGGGCCGTGCGCACCACCGCCATCGAATAGGCGACCGTAATCATGAACCACAGCCCCTGGGGCACCAGCGCGACGATCACGGCGGCGGCGCGCGTCGATTCGACCAGGGGCAGACCGCCGTAGAGGTTGAGAAACGAGTTGGCGACGGCGAGACCGAGCAGCGCGACGATCAACGCCATCGCCCAGATGATGAAGCTGACTTCGCGTTGCAGCGGCGTGCGCACGTTCCTGAACGAGCGCGCCTGTACCGTAATCCGGTGCGAGAGCCGCTCCCGGCCGATGCCCTGGGCGAGCAGCAGGGCCTCGCCGGTCATGCAGAAGCTACCGGAGTGCAGCTGGTCGCTGACGTGCTTGCGAATCAGGTCGGACTCGCCGGTGAGCAGCGCCTCGTCGACGCTGAGGCCCGCTTCTCGCAGGACGGGCCCATCGACCTGCATCTGGTCGCCGGCGCGCACGACGAGCAGGTCGCCGCGGACGATCTCGTCCGGGTCGATGACGCGCTCCTCGCCGTCGCGGATCACGGACGCCTGGGGGCGCGTGAGGATTGCGATCTGGTCGAGCTGGCGTTTGGCGCGGCCCTCCTGGAAAACGCCGATCGCGACGTTGCCGAGGACGAGCCCGGCGGTGAGCACCGCGTCGCCGACGAGGCCGAGCGCGATCAGTCCGCCGGAGATGACGAAGAGGATAACGTGCACCGGGTTGACGACGTTGTCGAAGACGATGCGCCGGTAGGAGCGATTCGACTCTAGCGGCGCGTCGTTGCCTTCGCCGCGGGCGTGGCGTGCCGCCGCCTCGGCGCTGCTGAGGCCTCGCTCGAGAAAGCCCGGATCGAAGGTCGGCGCAAGCTCGTTCGCCATTGCCCCGAAGTCTAGCTGTCGCGGGAAGCTAGGGCACGGCGGAACGTTGCTTCGAGAGCGCGTACCAGAGGATCACACCCGGCAGCAGGCAGAGGCTACCGAAGAGCCACGTCTGCCAGTCGAGGAACAGCGCCAGCCCGACAACCGTGACCAGGCCCAGCACTGGTGTAAGAGGCAGGTTGCCGATGCGCCCGGGCGCCCGGAAGCTACGCGGCAGGTCGGGACGCCGGCGGCGCAGGATGATCACGGCGAGGTTCACGAGGATGAAGACAGCGTAGATCGTCAGGTCTGTGAGGGAAGCGGCGAAGTCTATCTCGCCCGGCGCCACGAAGGGCAGCGCCAGCACCAACACGCCAACTGCCGCGAGATGTGGCGTGCGGGCACGTTGGTTCACGGTCGCGAAGACGCGTGGCAGGGCGCCCCGCTGCGCCATGCCGTAGATCACGCGTGACCCGGCGATCATCACCAGCAGGCTCGTGTTCGTCGTCGAGGCGAGCGCGATAACCGCGACGATGTCGCCGGCGCTGGCGCCCCAGTTGTGCTCCATTACCTGCGTCAGAGGCTGCGCGGACGCTGCCAGGCCATCGCCGCCGAGGACGCTGACGGCGGAGATGCCGACGAGCACGTAGAGCAGCGTCGAGATACCGAGCGCAAGCAGCAAGGCGCGCGGAATCGTCCTTGACGGGTTCTGCGTTTCCTCCGATAGGGTGACGACCTCGTCGAAGCCGATGAAGGCGAAGAAGACGAGGGCGCTGGCGCCGAGAACGCTGGTCACGCTGCCGCCGGCAAGCAGGTCTTGCTCGCCGACATGGGGCGCGCCGGCAACGATCACGAGCACAAGGCCGGAGATCTCGACTAGCGCGAGCAGGACCGTGAGCCAGACCGAGCGCTCGATGCCGCTGATCGACACAAGCGTCAGCACGGCGAGCAGGCAGGCCGAAGACACGCGCACGTCTACATCGACGAAGTGCGCGAGGTAATGGCCGAAGCCGATCGACACGGCAGCGGCGGCGATGACGTTCGCGAGCACCATCGCCCAGCCGGTAATGAACGCGACGAATTCGTTGAACGCCTGGCGGGCGAACTCGTACTCGGCGGAGGCGGCCGGGAACATGGAGGCAAGCTCTGCGTAGCTGAGGCCGGTCAGCGCGCTCATCACCGCGGCGATGACAAAGGCGAGCCAGAGGGCGTTGCCCGCCTCTTCGGCGGCGCTGCCGATCAGCACGTAAATGCCGGCGCCGATGACGATGCCGACGCCGGAAAGCGTCACCTGCCAGAGGCCAAGCGTGCGCTTCAGCTGAGGCTGGCCGCCCGAGGCTTCGATGCGCGCTGTCACTACCCTGGCATTATCGAGCGGCGCCGCGCTGTCAGTCGGTCTTCGGGCGCACGACGAGCACCGGCGATTCGCCGCCGATCAGCCGGTCGGTGACGCTGCCGAGCGCGGCCCGGACGAAGCCGCCGCGACCGTGCGTCGTAACGATGACGAGCTCGATCGCCTTGTGCTTCGCATAGTCGACGAGCTCGCCGGCCGGCGTGCCGATGAGCACGGCGGTCCTGATCTTCGTGGAGGCGTCAAAGCGCGTCTTCACCTCGGCGAGGTAGTCGCGCGCGCCGTCCTCCATCGCGGTCAGGAAGTCGGGTGTGTAGGCGCCGGCCATGCCGAGGCTGTCTCCGAGCACGGGCAACGTGATCACCTGGACGAGGTGGACCTCGGAGTCGAAGCATTCGGAGTAGCGTTTGGCGAGGGGGAGCGCCTGCTCCGCCAACTCGGAGCCATCGAGCGGGACGAGGATCGACTTGAAGGGCGGTTCGAGGTCAGCCTCGAGCCATTTTGCCTTTTCGACGTCCCTTGGACCGACGACCAGGGTCGCGCACTCGGCGCTGCGTATGACTTTGTCGGCGACGCTGCCGAGGCGCCAGCGGGAGACGCCCGAGCGTCCGTGGGTCGAGATGACGATCAGGTCTGCGCCGAAGTGGTCGGCGTCATTGAGGATGCAGGCGGCCGCCGGACCGTAGCTGACTGAAGTCTCGACGCTGATGCCGAGGTGGTCACGCAGGTTGGTGCCGACTTCGCGCAGGTAGGTAGCGAGGAGGTTGTACTCGCGGTCAACCGTTTCTTTGTGCGATAGCGCCCCTGTGTCCGGGCCGATATCGGCGATGCTCGTCAGGAACACCTCTACCTCGCCGAGCTTCTTCAGCGCTGACAGGTAAACGAGGCTTTGCTCCGCGACGCGAGAGCCGTCCAGCGGAACGAGAATCTTGTAGCTAGGCACTTTCAACCTCCGTGTGGTGCGGCTTGGCGTGCTTTTCGTGAACAGTGTCGAAGACGCGGACGTGCGGGTTATCAAACCATACGCCGTCCGGCGGTGTCGTGCGCGCGCACTGCAGGCAGGCATAGACGTCGTCTTGGTCGTCGTAGAACAGGTCACCGTGACATTTCGGGCAAGCCCCGAAACAGACGCGAGCGATGATGGCTTGAGTAGTCACTTGGATGACCGCCTTTCTTCAGGTCATCAACATCATCGGAGCGCGCCGGCGAACGAGGCAGAGAACTTCGGCTCATAGGACGGCGGCCAAGCGGCCCCTTTGTCACGCGGCGGAAGGGCCATTCGGCCCCTTGAGAAAGATACCGATTGCACCTGACATCAGCCAGTCACGCGCCCGACACTTATGAGGAAATGAACAGCGATTCCCTGGAAAGCGCCGCCACGCACGAGGTCGAGCGCGATCTGCACGACCGGACGATTCAGGCGCTCTACGGCGTGATGCTCCAGATGGAGAATTGCACCCACCTCCTGGAGGAGTCGTCCTCGAAGACGCGGGCGGAGTTGGACGTCGCCATCGACAAGGTCAACGCGATCATCGGCGATGTCCGCAACCGCATATACGAGCTCGGCGGCGGCAAGCCCGGTCGCACGCCCAAGAACCGGGAATGATAGACTCGCGACAAGCTATCAACGGAGGCAACGCTTTGGCTGGTTCGCTGCGGGTAATGCTTGTCGATGACCACGAGGTCGTTCGTGAGGGTCTGCGGGCGCTGCTGAACCGGCGGCAGGGCATGAGCGTCGTCGCCGAGGCCGGGACCGTTGCCCAGGCGATCGAAGTGGCGTTGCGAGAGAAGCCGGACGTCGTTGTCATGGACGTGCGCCTGCCGGACGGCACCGGCGTGGAGGCGTGTCGCGAGATCCGTTCGCATCTGCCGGAGACGCGGATGATCATGCTGACGTCCTACGCTGACGAGGAGGCGGTGCTCGCCTCGATCATGGCCGGCGCCTCTGCCTACCTGCTGAAGCAGACCCGGGGCCAGCAGCTGGCGGACGCCGTCGAAGCCGTCGCCCGCGGCGAATCGCTGCTCGACCCGCAGGTGACGATGCGGGTGCTAGACCAGGTGCGCACCGCCGGCAGCGGCGGTCCAAGCGCAAAACAATCGCAGCTGACAGAGAACGAATACAAGATCCTCAAGCTGATCGCAGAGGGCAAGACGAACCGTGAGATCGCGGCCGATGTCTTCCTCAGCGATAAGACGGTGAAGAACTACGTCTCCAGCATCCTCAGCAAGCTCAACCTGAAGCGCCGCTCAGAGGCGGCCGCCTACATTGCCCGCAGGACGCCCGCCGTCGACTGAGCCTCAGCGCTAGTTCAGCGGGAAGGCGACGACGATCTTGCTGCCGCTCCCGGGCAGACTTTCGACCATCAGATCGGCGGCCACCGCCCTGGCGCGGGCAGCCATGTTGCGCAGGCCGCGGTGGTGCTCCGGCATGCTCGCAGACGCGTCGAAGCCGACGCCGTCGTCGCTTATCTCCAGACGCCCGCCGTGGTTGTTGAACTTGAGCGCGATCGTGACACGGCTTGCGTTCGCGTGGCGCTGGACGTTGCTCAGCCCTTCGTGGGCGACGTTGTACAGCGCGACGGCGAGGGGGAGGTCCAGCTCGCCTTCGCCGGTGACGGTGACGGCGGTTTCGATCTGAGAGTTCTGCTGAAACTCGTCGGCCAGGTCCGACAGACTCTGCGCCAGGTTGCCGGCGAACTCTCGCGGACGCAACTCGAAGATGTAGCTGCGGATGTTGCGCACAACCTCGTGCAGCTGATCGATCGCGCGATTGACGCCTGTGGCATCGGCGGCGCCTTCGTCGTTGTCCGGCAGCGACAGCTCCAGCGTCAGCGAGGCGGCGTAGATGTCCTGCATGATGCCGTCGTGCAGGTCCATGGCGATGCGGTCGCGCTCGCGCTCCATCTCCAGCTCCTTCTCGAAGAAGCTGCGCTCGTTCTCGAGCTGGCGGCGCTCCGTGATATCGCGGACGACGGCGGTGACGAGAAGGCCGTCTTTGGTCTCGAGCGGGCTGAGGCTGATCTCGACCGGGAACTCGGAGCCGTCCTTGCGGCGCCCGAGCAAGTCCAGGCCGAGGCCCATCGGCCGCAGCCGGGAGGTCTCCTGGTAGCCGGTGCGGTGGGCGACGTGTCCGGGGCGCAGACGATCTGGCACGAGGGCTTCAACGCGTATCCCCGTTAGCCGGGTGCGGTCGTAGCCGAACATCGCCTCAGCCGTGCGATTCGCCCAGACGATGGCGCCGTCAGCTGCGACGACGATAAACCCGTCAGGCGCGGAATCGAGCAGCCCTTGTAAGGGCAGCGGATCGTTGATCTGATTCACTTAGCGACTCTGCGAGACTCCAGTCCGTTTCTACTCTACTGGTTATCTCGCGGCGTCGCACGTGACAAACACGTGACAAGAGGATGTCGCGAATTGTTAACAGAGGACTGGCGGCTCGCAGCGTTCACAGGCTACAGACCACACATCGGCCCGGCGGAAGACTGCCGGCGCTGCTGCGCCTCGCACCAGGACGATCTTCCGGCCCGTGATGTGAACACCGCTGACGCCGCCCACTTCCTCGACTTCGCCTGAGCAGAAGCTGACGAAGTAGGTCTTGGTCCCGGTTTCGCCCGGCGCGCATTCGCAGATTGCTTCGCCTGGGGCCTCTACTGCGGTTCGCTCCGTCGTCATGTCCCGCCTCCTGCGTCCGTATCCGTAAGCTCAGCCTACGCCTGGGCGATCGGCTTGCACAGTGCCAAATGCCGTAGTCCGGTGGGCCATTTGGCCCCGGAACGCGCAACCTTCAGCACTTTGAACGTGAGACCACGGGGCCGATAGTTGTACAGAGCAAGCATCTCTCGAAAAAGGAGACAACACATGGCATTCATTACTCGATGGGCATGGGTCGGAGCGATCGTCTTCGGCGTTGTGCTGGTCGGCTCCGGCCTCTTCATGGTGTCCGAGGCGCGCAGCGCCCACGACGAGGTTCGCGACACGCTGGCGGACGAACGGATCATCACCTCCGAAAGCGCGGAGATCCCCCTGGCGGCGGTCACCGGTCCGGCAGAAGCCAAGGCCCAGGCAGCAATTATTCGCGTGGACGCGCTGAAAGCCTCCGGCGGCAAGACCTACGCCGAAATGGCGAGAGACGACCCGAACCGCGCGACATATCTCAACTCGGTGACGCTGCGCACGGCACTGATGGAGTCATACCTGGCGTTCAAGGTCAGCGACCTCGTCCTCGGCATGGGCCTGATCGTCGTGCTTCTTGGTCTCAGCCACGTCGCACTCGGCGCTTACCTCGGTCTGATGACGCTGCGTCCGGCGGCTGCACGCCCCCCCGTGTAAAACGCCGAACCCCGTCTGGCGCGAACCGTCGGCGCTGCGGCTATGCTATGGCGCATGGACGCTCGATCAGCGGTTATAGGCGCGCCGGTCGGCCGGATCGAAGGGCCCGCGAAGGTGACGGGCCGGACGCGCTATGCCGCCGACGTCGACCTGCCGGGGATGCTCTGGGGGCTGGTGCTCCGGAGCCCTCACCCGCACGCCCGCATTCGCTCGATCGACGCGTCGGCGGCTCGACGTGTGCCGGGCGTCGTCGCCGTCGTGACCGGGAAGGACGCGCCGGGCCACTACATGGGCAAGGTCCTGCGCGACATGCCGGTGCTCTGCTGGGACCGCGTCCGCTACGTCGGCGATCGCGTTGCCGCTGTTGCGGCTGAGACGCGCGAGGCGGCGGAGGCGGCGCTGGCCTTGATCGACGTGGACTACGAGTTGCTGCCCGCCGTGTTCGATCCGGTGGAGGCGATGCAGCCGGACGCGCCGCTGATCCACGAGAACGCCGCCGCTTACGAAGGCTTCCCGATGCAGCGCCTGGGAACCGACGTCCACAACGGCCTGACGCGCCTCGCCTGGTCGAAGGGCGACGTTGAGCAGGGCTTTCGCGACGCCGACCTCGTCCTCGAGCACACGTTCCGCATCCCGGCGCGCCACCAGGGCTACCTCGAGCCGTATGCCAGCGTCGTCGACATCGATCCGGACGGACGGGTGCAGGTATGGTGCTCCGCCAAGGCGCCGTTCCGGGTGCGGATCCAGCTATCGCAGGCCGTCGGCATCCCGGGGGAGCGGATCCTCGTCAACGTCGTCGCGGTTGGAGGCGACTTCGGCGGCAAGGGTGACGCCCGCGACCTGCCGATCGCGTATCTCCTCGCCGAGCAGGCGGGGCGTCCCGTGAAGATCGTCATGTCCTTCTCCGAAGAGATGACGGCGAGCAACCCGACCCACCCGACCGTGATCACGGTGCGCTCCGGCGTGACCAAGGACGGACGCCTGACGGCGCGCAAGCTGCTGACGATTCACGGCAGCGGCGCTTACGGAGCGATGAAGCCAAACGCGGCGCTTTCGACGTGGCACTACGTCGGCGGCGGCTATCGCGTGCCGCATGCGGAGTGGGAGTTTCTCCAGGTCTACACGAACAAGGTGCCGGGCGGCTACTTCCGGGCGCCGGGGGCACATCAGTACACCTTCGCCGTCGAATGCCATACGGACATACTTGCGCGCGAGCTCGGCATCGACCCGGTCGAGTTCAGGCTGAGGAACATGGTGGGCGTCGGCGATGAGGACGGCATCGGCCGGACGCTGCGCGTGATCAACGCGCGCGAGGTAATGCAGGCGGCGCTCGCCGCCGCCGACCGCA
>DATDPC010000011.1:0-9221 GCA_035292965.1 Dehalococcoidia bacterium
GAGCTCATCGACCGTGAGCCAGCGAATCGGGCCGTCGTCATCGTAGGAGCGGCCGGGATAACCGGAGACGACGCGGCAGTAGTAAACGAGGTCGACGTGGCCGTGGTCGGGCGCCACCCAGCAGTCGAGCACGGCGACCGGCGGCTCCAGCGGCCGGGGCCCGCCGTTGTAATCGACGCGCGAGGCAATCGGCAGCACCTCAGCCTCGATCGAGAACTCCTCGGCGATCTCGCGCAGGACGGCCTCGACCGGGTCTTCGCCGGGCTCGATGTGGCCGCCGGCGGGGAGCCAGCAGGCGAGCTTGCGGTGCCAGTGCAGCGCGACGCGGCCCTGGTGCACGACGAAGCCGGAGACGGTGAGGTGTCGCTCCATGAAAGCGATAGTAACAAGTAACCAGTAACAAGTAACCAGCGGCGCTCTTGTCTTTGCGAGGAGCGAAGCGACGAAGCAATCCCGGTGCGCCGTCCCGAGATTGCTTCGCCCTAAGGGCTCGCAAAGACGGAACGTCAGTCGAACAGCGTCAGGTCGAAGTCGTGCAGCGTCTCGAGCACGATGTCCGCGTCTTCGAGGGGCGGGAAGGCGGTGCTGGCGGCGCGCACCTGCACGGCGAGCATGCCGGCCGCCTTCGCCGACGCGAGGCCGGTGGGTGTGTCCTCGATCGCGACACAGCGCTCCGCCGCTACGCCGAGCTTCGACGCGGCGAGCAGGTAGACATCCGGCGCGGGCTTGCCGTGGGCGACCTCGCGCGCCGACGCGACGGCGTCGAACGTCCCCGTGAGGCCGGTGCCGCGCAGCAGCGCCTCGATCCAGCCCGGCCACGAGGACGATGCGAGGCCGGTGGGCACAGCGCGCGCCTTCAACGCGTCGATCAGCTCGCGCACGCCCGGCAACGTCTGCTTGACGAGCGCCAGCATGCGGCAGAGCTCGCGGTCGTACTCCTCGACGAGGGCGTCCGTGTCGCCCTCGAGCGGCAGCTCGCGGCGCAACGTCTCCCAGGTGGCCGCGACGCTGTGGCCCATGAGCTGACGCTGCAACTCCGCGGAGACGTACTTGCCGTGCGGGTTGAGCACCGCGTTCATCGCGGCGAGGTAGACGGGCTCGCTATCGGCGACAACGCCGTCCATGTCGAAGATCAAGCCTGCGTAGCGGGTCAGGCTCACGAGCTACGACTGCCGTTCCACCGGAGAAGCGCTTCGTACTTTCTTGCGAGATTGCTTCGCGGTCTTCGACTCGCTCGCAACGACGGCCCTAGTGCCGCTCACGCAGCGTCGGGAAGAGGATGACTTCGCGAATCGAGCGCTTGCCGCTTAGCAGCATCACGAGCCGGTCGACGCCGAGGCCGAGGCCGCCCGTCGGCGGCATGCCGTGCTCGAGCGCGATGAGGAAGTCTTCGTCCGCGATCTCGGCCTCGTCGTCGCCGGCGGCGCGTAAACGCGCTTGCTCCAGGAAGCGCTCGCGCTGCTCCAGCGGGTCGTTCAGCTCCGAGTAGGCGTTGGCGAGCTCGAAGCCGCCGACGAAAGCCTCGAAGCGCTCGACGTAGCGCGGGTCGTCCGGCTTGCGCTTGGCGAGCGGCGCCATCTCTACGGGCGAGTCGGTGAGGAAGGTGGGCTGAATCAGGTGCTGCTCGACGCGCTCGGTGGTGATCTGGTCGACGAGCTTGCCCCAGCCGGCGCCCGGCTCCGGCTCCATGCCCATATCGATCATGCGCGTCTTCAGCATCTCGATGTCGTGGTGCGTCTCGATGTCGAGATTGACGTACTCGATCAGCGCCTGGCGTAGCGTCAGGCGGCGCCACGGCGTCGCGAGGTTGATCAGGTCGTCGCCCAGCTGCACCTGCTGCGGCGCGCCGACGGCGCCGACGATGTGGGAGACCATCGCCTCGACCATGTCCATGACGTCGTTGTAGTCAGCGTAGGCCTCGTAGCTCTCGAGCATCGTGTACTCGGGGTTGTGTTTGAAGGAGAGGCCCTCGTTGCGGAAGATGCGGCCGATCTCGTAGACCTTCTCGAAGCCGCCGACGACGAGGCGCTTGAGGTACAGCTCCGTCGCGATGCGCATGTAGAGGTCGCGGTCGAGTGTGTTGTGGTGCGTCTTGAACGGACGCGCCGCCGCGCCGCCCGACTGCTCGACCAACACCGGCGTCTCGACCTCGATGAAGCCGCGCCCGTCCAGGAAGCGCCGCATCTCTGAGACGACCTTGCTGCGCATGATCGCCAGGTCGCGCGCGTCTTGATTCGCGATCAGGTCGCGGTAGCGCTGGCGATAACGCTGCTCCGTGTCCGTGAGGCCGTGCCACTTCTCCGGCGGCGTCTGCAGCGCCTTCGAGAGCATCGTCAGCGCCGCGGCCTCGACCGTGACCTCGCCGGCGCGGGTGCGAAACAACGGTCCCTCAGCGCCGAGGATGTCGCCGAGGTCGGTGTCCTGCAGCGTCTCCCACGACGCGTCATCGAGCTGGTCGCGGCGGGCGTAGACCTGAATGCGGCCTTCGCCATCGCGCAGGTCGAGAAACGCTGCCTTGCCCATGTTGCGCAGCGCCGTCACGCGCCCGGCGACGCGGACATTTAGGGCTTCGCCAGCGGGCGAACCGGCGCCCTCGAAGTCGAGGAAGGCCTGGAGCGCCTGCGCCGAGGTGTGGGTGCGGTCGTAGCGCGCCGGGTACGGGTCGACGCCACGCGCGCGAAGGCGCTGCAGCTTCGCGAACCGTTCGGCGTAAAGCTCTTCTTCCTTCGATGGCATGAGCGAAGCATACGCGAGGACTACGACAGCGCGAAACGTCGTGGGGCCGTTCGCGAACGGCCCCTACGTTGCGTCGGAAAGAACGGGTTCTCTAAGAGATCTTCGTTACGGTGAGGCGCAGGGTGCCCTTTGGCACCTGGACCTGCACTTCGTCGCCGACGCGCTTGCCCAGGAGGGCGCGGCCGACGGGCGATTCGTTGCTGATCATGCCCTTCGTCGGCTCGGCCTCGGCGGGGCCGACGATCGTGTACTCCATCTTCTTGCCATCGGGAGCGTCGAGCTTGACGTGGGAGCCGAGCTGCACGCGGTTGGCGTGATGCGCCGCCTCTTCGTCGATAATCGTCGCGTTCTGGAGCATGTGCTCGAGCGTCAAGATGCGCCCTTCGACGAACGCCTGCTCGTTCTTCGCCTCTTCGTACTCGGCGTTGTTCTGGGCGCTGGCCAGCTCTTTCGCGGCGTGGATGCGGTCGGCCACTTCGTGGCGGCGGACGTCGCGAAGGTGCTCCAGCTCCTTTTCGAGCCGCTCGAGGCCGTCTTTGGTCATTGGAACAGCCTTCTCGGCCATTTCACGATCCCCCGGGCTAAATAAAGAATGACTGAGGCAGAGTGCCCCAGCCAGGTCCCTAGAAGCTGACTCAAGGATCATACGCGCGCCTCAGAGGCCTGTAAAGCTCAATTCGGGAAGGAGGCGATGCACTCGTAGCGGGCGCCACCGGGCCCGAGGTGGCTCCGCATCAGGCTGATGTGCTTGACCTCGAACGGCGGGGCGTCGAGTCGAAGCGAGCGGAGGTGCGGCGCCAGGACGTCTCGATCGAGCGTTACGCCCTCGGGGACGCGCGCCAGCGTCAGGTGCGGCGCGAAGGGCCGTCGCTCGCGCTCGAAGCCTAGCTCGGCGCAGGCATCGTCGATCCGTCCGGCAATGGGCGCGAGGCGTTCGACGTCGCCGCCGAGGCCTGCCCAGACGACGCGAACGCGGCGGCGGCTCGTGAAGCAGCCGGCTTCTCCCAGCGAAAGGCGCAGCGCCGGCGGCGTCGATACAGCATCCGCCAGCGCCTCTACGAGCCTCGGCAGAAGCGCCGGCTCCGTCTCGCCGAGGAACTTCAGCGTCAGGTGAATGCCTTCCGGATGCGCCCAGCGCAGTCGCGGCGCGCCCGCGGCGTCGAGCGCGCGACCAAGGCGCGTCTGGGCGCCGGTGATGGCGTCGAGCCAGGCCTGCGGCAGCTCGACCGCGACGAAGAGGCGCAGGCGTTCGCTGGTCACTCGAGGCGGAGGAGCTGCGCGGCGTTGTCGCCGAGGATGGCGTGGCGTGTGGCGCGATCGGGCACTGCCTGCTCGACGTGGTCAATGGCGCGCTTCTGGCTGAGCAGCGGGAAGTCGCTGCCGAACACTAGAGAGGCTACGCCGATAAGCTGAGTAACCTGGGAGTAGACCGTGGCGTCGTAGAGATATTCAGCTGCTGCCGTATCGACCCAGACGTTTTGCAGCGCAGCGCGCACCTCCGGCATGGGTACGTAAAAAGGCAGGCCGCCGCCCAGGTGCGCCGCGATGACTCGAGCGTCCGGGTTGACAGCAGTGAACTCGTACAGCGCGCCGATGTCACCGCCCTGCTTGCCGGTGTAGGCGTGGCCGACGGGCTCCGAGGCGTGGAACAGCAGCACGGCGCCGAGCTCGCGCGCGAGGCGTCCGAGGCGCGCGCCGTGTTCGCCGGCGAGGTCGAAGCCGAGGTTGTCGGGGCGTAGCTCGCCGAAGCCGCGGGCGCCGGCCTCGACGCAGCGCCGCATCTCCGGCTCGATCGCGTCCGGTGTGGTCAGAGGCAGCGCCGGGAAGGCGAGGATGCGGCCGTTGCTCTTCACCGCGGCGTTGAGGAGGTAATCGTTGTGGCGCCGGACCGCGTCGAGGTCACGCCAGGCGAAGCCCAGGGCTACGGATACGTCGACGCGCGCCTCGTCCATGCTGCGAAGGAGGTCTTCGGCCGTGGCGAGCTGCGCCTTGGGGCTGGCGTAGAGCTCCCGAAAGGTCGCGTCGGCGGCGAGGTAGCGCTCGCGTTCGGCCGCGACCTCGGGCGGGAAGACGTGCGTGTGAACGTCGACGATCACGGCGCGATCATACGCGACGCGCGGATTGTTGAGTCATGCGGTCAACTTTGCCATGATGGGGCGTGCCCGATTACCTGGTCTGGCCGGGTCTGCTCCTCCTCGGCCTCGCGGTCGGCGCCTACGGGACGATGATCGG
Source organism: Dehalococcoidia bacterium (assembly GCA_035292965.1). Taxonomy (GTDB): domain Bacteria; phylum Chloroflexota; class Dehalococcoidia; order DSTF01; family WHTK01; genus WHTK01. The sequence continues at coordinate 4,969 of DATDPC010000011.1, forward strand.
GGCGGGCGGCGGCTTCATCCTCGTTCCCGTTCTGCTGCTTCTCTACCCCTCGGCTAAGCCCGAGTTGGTCACGAGCATCTCGCTCGCCGTTGTGTTCGCGAACGCGCTGTCGGGCACAGTGGCGTACGTGCGCCAGAACCGCGTCGATTTCGTAGCGGCGAACGCGTTCGCTCTCGCGACGGTGCCGGGCGCGATCGCCGGTGCGCTTGTCGTCGGGCTGCTGCCGCGCGATCTGTTCGACGCGATCTTCGGCGTCGTTCTACTGCTCGCGGCGTGCCTGATCTTCCTGCGGCCGGCGGCGCGGATTGTGGCGCCTCGCGACCGCCGCGGCCAGATCGTGCGTGAGCACGTCGATCGAGTCGGCGACCGCTACGTCTATTCCTACTCGCTCATGCAGGGGCTGCTGCTTAGCCTGCTCGTGGGCTTCGTCTCGAGCATGCTCGGCCTCGGCGGTGGCATCATCCACGTGCCGTTGATGGTGCTGCTGCTGCATTTCCCTGAGCACGTCGCCACTGCCACGTCGCACTACGTGCTGACGATCACAGCCCTCGTCGGCACGATCGTCCACATCATCAACGGCGACCTCGACGGCGGCTGGCAGCGTGCAGGCGTTCTCGCGGTGGGAGTGATCATGGGCGCGCAGGTTGGCGCGAGGCTCTCGGGCCGCGTGCCCGGCAGGCTGCTGCTGCAGCTGCTGGCGGTCGCGCTGGTGATCGTCGGGGCGCGGCTGCTGATTTCGGCGGCGCTGGATTACTGAAGCGATGTGGCGATGCGGCGAACGGCGTCGCGCTGCAGCGGCGGGCCGGAAGCCTGCACCTCGTAGAAGATGCCGTTGCGCTCCCAGATGAAGTGGTACAGCGCCTTGTTTGTGCCGTCGTTGCGCTCGATCAGCGTGGCGCGGACGTTGGGGAAGAGGTCGATGGAGATGCGAGAGGCGCCCGTGGGGTCGGCCTGCTGAATCGGCGCGAACTGGGCCTGGCGCACCGACACGTCGAACGGGCCGTCGAAGCGCAGCTCGACGATCTGCTTGCCGGGCGTGCCCGTCACGGTGGCGTCGGTCAGCTCCTCGGCGGCCGGCAGGTCGCAGGGGTAGAGGATCGGGAAGGCCGCCGCGTCGCCGGCCTCGTCGAGGCGGTTGGCGGCGAGCGAGCCGGCGCCGGGGCGGTCGCAATCGCCTGTCTGGCCGCCGGAGCTGCAGTTGCTCGCCAGCCAGATCATGAGCGCGACGCTGAGGACGCCGCCGATGTAGGGGTAGAAGCGCTTCAACTAGACTCCGGCGTAGCTGTGTAGCCCCGAGATGAGGAAGTTCACGGCGAAGTAGGTGAATAGCACCGCGCCGTAAGCGACGATGAGCAGCCCGGCGGAGCGTTTGCCCTCCCAGCCGCGCAGGCCGCGCGCGTGCAGGTAGCCGGCGTAAACGAACCAGGTCAGAAGCGCCGAGGTCTCCTTCGGGTCCCAGCCCCAGTAGCGCCCCCAGGCCGAGCTAGCCCAGTAGGCGCCGAGGGCGATGCCCAGCGTCAGCAGCGGGAAGCCGACGAGCACCGACCAGTAGGCGATCTCGCCGAGCGTCTCCGTGTCCGGCAAGCGCGCGAAACGCTTGCCAGACCCTCCGTCCTGCATCAGCCAGAGCACGGCGCCACCGAACGAGACGGACAGCGCGCTGTACGCCAGCACCATCGTCGTCACGTGCAGGCCGAGGATCCGGTTCGCCTGCAGCGCCGGGACGAGGGGCGCGACGCGAGACGGGAAGAAGGCGAGCGCGATGCTCATCATGATCACAGCGCCGGGCAGGAGCACGGCGCTGACGCTGCGCTCCTTGAACGCGGTCTCGAAGACGGCGGTGAACAGGACGAAGCCCAGGCTCAGCGCCACCGTGTACTCCCACAAGTTGCCGACCGGCGGCCGTTCGACGGCGATGGCGCGCGTGACCACGGAGAAGAACAGCAGCGCCAGCGCCGTATAGAGCGAGACGCGCCCCGCCGTCGCCGCGCTGGCCGGCAGGTTGACGCGCACCGCCATGTTCACCGTGCCCGCGTCTGTCGCGGCGGCGCGGTAGGCGGTCCAGCCGCCGGCGGCGTTGAGCACAGCCAGCGCCGCGGCGATCGCGCAGACGACGTAGCCGGTGAGGAAGGAGTAGTAGCTTACGGACTCGATGACGTCGCTCCTGCGGGCGTCTCCACTGCCTCGTCCGGCGGCGCCGGCATCGTCTCGGGCTGGGGCGCCGCCTCGGTCGCGCCGTTGGCTTCGACAGCGCCGGTTTCTTCCGCCCGCTGCTCCTCGCGCTGCTGGCGCTCGGCGATCTGCTGCGGCGTCAGCGGCCGGCCGATGCGGACGCGCTTGAAGCTCTCGTAGATCTTGCCGCCGCGGCGGCCGCGGCTGCGCATGGTCTTCAGCATCTCATCGCGGTCGTGCGTCTGCACCTGGCTGGCGTGCGCCAGGATCGCGTCGACTTTCTGCTCGATGAAGTTCGTGACGTCGACGAAGTAGTCGGGCTTGTCGGAGCCGACGAGCAGCATCTCGTTCACCCGGTAGGCGTCGAGGCCTTCTTCGCGGTGCTCGGGGTAGTAGAGGTGGTCGCGCACCGCCGGGAAGACGGCGTCGCGGACGGCGATGCCGATGTTGCGGTGGTCATTATGGTTGAACGAGGTTCGGAAGCCGTCCCAGGCAAGGACGACGTCAGGCTTGTAGATGCGGAAGAGGCGGACGACGTCGCCACGGAGTTCGGCGGTCGGGTACAAGAAGCCGTCCGGGTAGCCGAGGAAGATCACCTCTTTGACGCCGAGGGCGCGGGCGGCGGCTCGCTGCTCTTCCTCGCGCGTCGCGGCGAGCTCTTGTGGCGTCATGTCGCCGTGGGTGCCTTTGTCGCCGCTGGTCGCGAGGACGTAGTAGACGGTCCAGCCCTCGGAGCACCAGCGCGCGACGCTGCCGGCGGAGCCGAAGTCGATGTCGTCCGGGTGGGCCATGATGCACATCAGCGTCTTCGGGCCGTCGTGTCCGAGGGGCGGCAGCTTGCGCACGTCCTCGCCGCCGCCGGGGGCGAAGCCCCGGTTGGCGCTGCGGCGCGAGCCGAAGAAGGGGATCTGGAAGCTCACGCCTCTATCTTAGCCAGAAGTGCGCCTAGACGGGAGCGCCTGGAGGCGAAATCAGCCGCCGTAAACGCGGCCACGCCAGACATAGACGAAGCCGCCGCGAAAGACGCCCCGGTACAGGCGATGGACGCCGCGCGCCAGCGCCTGGAGGTACGCCCCGAGCGGCAGGCCGGCGAAGCGGCGTCGCGGGACGACGAGCGGCGCGAGATCGAGCCTCAGGGGCGCGAGCTGGCGATAGATGGCGTCTAGCTCCCTGACGTAGGGCTTGTACAACGCCTCGACGGCGGCCCCGGTCTCTCGGGCACGGAAGGCGGGCAGCATCGTGTCGTAGATCATCGCGTTGACGCGGCGCATCTGGGAGAAGTGGAAGAAGAAGACGTCATCGCCGTCGATCGTCGTCCTGCCGTCGACGACAGCGATCACGTGGCCGGTGATGTTCCAGGGCGCGAGGCCGGCGCCGGCGTTTTCGAGCACTTTCGTGCCGGGTCGCGTCTCCGGCCAGTCATCGAGGTACTTCTGGTCGGCGTACTTGCCGTCTTCAAGCTTGGCGTAGCACCAGTCGATGCACTGCTGGCGCCAGCTGGTTAGCGCGTCGCGCGCCCGCTCGTCATTGCGAAACGTGATCCAGCCGATGTTGTAGCGCCCCCTCGAGTTGCGCAGGTTGAGCGGCGAGTGAAAGTGGGGCACGAGGCCGATCGAGCTGTCGCGCAGCTCGTCGAGCAGCGGCGCCGGGTCTGCGAAGAGCCAGAGGTCCGCGTCTAGGTAGGTCAGCAGCTCGCCGTTCTGCACGCCGTCGAGCGCATGCAGGATCAGCGCCGGCGTGCAGGTGAAGTAGTACTCGAGCAGCGACCGCTCCTGGCGCGCGGCGGCAACGTCGGGGTTCGCGCGCTCGAAGTCGTCGATTGAGATCGGATCGAGCGATGGCAGCGCCATGTCCGTGAGCACTTCGTGCGTCACCGCGTCGAGGCAGAGGACGCGCAGGCGAAACGAGGCGCAGTTGCGCAGCAACGAGGCGTACAGCGCCAGGCCGCGGGGCAGGTAGCGCTGGTCGAAGTACGTGCAGAACTCGTACATGCGCCTGCCTTTGTGGTTGGCGGTTAGTCTCCCGTGCCGGTGGGCAGGAGGTCGCGGGCGCGGCCCGTAAGCGAGTTGTAGAGGTCGAGC
>DATDPC010000012.1:0-11257 GCA_035292965.1 Dehalococcoidia bacterium
GTTCGCTGCCCGGGTTCACCGCGATCACTCATGACCAGCACAGCGGCGCGCTGCACATTCTCTCGGACCAGCCCCGCTAGCGCTTCGTCCGCCGCCCAGACGGCTTCGATACCGACGCGATCGCAAAGGACGGCGAGAGCGACCGCAGCGCCGGGGTCGGGCGGCAACACCACACCGATTCGCAAGAGGCGACCCGGCCGCGTTACGCCAGCGGCCATAAAGCCGCGTGCACGAGACAGCTAGAATTGGATTGGGACATTGGGAGCAAGACCACGGGCGATCAGGCCCGGCAGCTCCGGCGAGGCGTTCTCCCAGACCAGCAGCATCGATCGCTTTGGTGAGTAGCCCTGATGGCGAATATCGCCCGGCATCGCCGCTACGTCGCCGGCCCGCATGACCGCTTTGGCGCGAGCCGCGCCGGTGTCGCGGTCCTCAACCACCCAGCGGATCTCATCCGAAAGCTGCACGAACCACTCGACACGGTCGTTGCCATGGATAACCGGCAGGATGTATTCCTCCGTAGTCGGGCAATAGAGGCTGTTCTTGCAGACGCTCACCACAGAGGGGTTCCAGGTAACGTCGCTGCGCGACAAGTAGGCGTAGAGGTTGAAGGAGGAGACCTCGTTCTCGAAGCCGGGCATCGCCTCCACCAGGGGCTCCTCTTGGGTCACGTCCGCGAACATGCGGTTGATTGGATGAGTCGCGTCGGTTCGCAGCGGCTCGTCCCCGGGCACGCCGACCATACGTCCGGCTGTAACCCGATGCCTGGTCACGGCCTTGGTGTTGGAGCCGCGCTTGACGCCGAAGGGCTTGCCCGTCTCCGCCGGGCTGGCAAATGGATCGAAGTCCTCCGACGTCCAGTCGTCCAGCATCGCCTTGAAGGTTTCCCGGATTTGGGGCGTGTCGAACCGCTCATCGTAGGCGACCTCCGCCTTGCGGTAGGCGTCGTTGTAAAGGCCGGCAAAGAGGTTGACTGTGCCGTAATGGTTGACCGTGCCGAGGACGCCATCGAAGTTAACGATGCCGTAAAAGAACTCCCAGGCGACGTCGCGCTGCAGGGCCCGCAGAAAGCCATCGACGCTCAGCAGATGGTGGCCGCCCGGCCAGGAGACGTGGGCGAAGTACTCGTCGCGAGCGAAGTGGAAAGCACCGAGGTCGTAGTCGTTGTAGCCGAATTGGTTGGGCCCGGAGGCTCGAACGGAAACAGACTCAGTAGTCGAAGCCATTTCTAATCTCCTCGTGTTAGACAGATCTCTGACCAACGCTCGATCGTGTCGTCGCCCTTTATGGTTTGGAGCAGGACGGCGGCAGGCGCGTCCGCGTGGAGCTGATAGGCGCTGTTCGCCGGCAGCAGAGTCATGTGGCCACGACCCGCCACGACGCGGCCCATGCGCTGACCTTGCGGCTCGCCCTCGATCCGGACGGAGCCAGCCTTGTCAGCGGGAACGGCCGGCTTGTCGAGCTTCACGAAGCGGAACTCGACGGTGCCGTCCATGACGAGGGCGAACTCGTCGTGGGCACAAGTGCGCCATTCCGAAGTGCCCTCGGCGCGGATCGCCTCAAGCACGTACTCCATGTTCTTGCCAACGGCGACCTTCTCGTAGGGCTTCGATTTGGACGCCACCTCGAAGATGTTTGAGAAGGCGTAGCGCTTGGGGTCGTCGTTAATGATCTCGAGCGAGCCCTTGCGGTAGTCGGCCAACGAGCCGAACTCTGTCTTGTACTCGACAGCCATCTCTCAATTCCTCTCGTTCCGCCGAAACTCTTCGGCTGAGTGCCACTATTTTACCTGTGGCCCGCCATCTTGGCGATCATCGCCGGGCATCGCGCTGACCTCCGATGGCTGAGGCGGGGTACGGGAGCACATCTTATTACTTTCCGCTTACGGCGGGTTACAGCCAGATCGGTTGCAAGAAGACGGGAAATCTGCGACCGAGCCCGCACTGGTTGATATCTGCGAGCCGATACTAACTATGAGAACCCTTGATCGACAAACTCCCGTCGCCCGGCCTCGATACGTCCACGCTGCTCGATCAGCTGGAGTACAGCGTGCTGATCACGGACCGTGACGGCAGGATCGAGTACGCGAACGTCGCCTTCGAGCGCGCCTCCGGCTACAGCCGGGAGGAGGTCATCGGTAAGACGCCGCGCATTCTCTCCGAGAAGACGATGCCGTCCGAAGTCTACGACGACATCTGGCGCCGCCTCGAGACCGGCCAACCGCGGCGCTCAATCTTCCCGAACCGCAAGAAGACGGGCGAATTCTACCGTGAGGACACGTCAATCTCGCTGATCCGCGATGCGAATGGCGAGATCACCCACTACGTCTGGATCGCCCGGCCGGCAGAGGGCAGGACAACCGAGCAGCTGTTCACGAAGCTCGCCGAGAGCTCACCGGCCGGCGTCTACGTGAGCCGCAACGACAAGTTCTTTTTCGCAAATGAAGAGTTCTTGCGCTACACGGGCTACGCCCGCGACGAGCTCAACGCCACAGATTCGCTCGCCCTCGTCCACCCGGACGACCGCGATCTGGTCCTCGCGTATCGCAACGGCGGCCAGTCTCAGACCTGCGAGTACCGCCTCGTCGACAAGACCGGCCACGTCCGCTGGGTGCTCGAGAAGCTCAGCCCGGTCGATTTTCTCAGCCTCGGTACGGACCAGAGCCAGTACATGGCCGGCACCGTCGTCGATATCAGCGACCGCAAAGAGGCCGAGGAGAAGCTGCAGTACGCCCTCTCGCTCTACGCTGCGACGGTCGAGTCGACCGCGGACGGCATCATCGTCGTCGATACCGAGCGGCGGATCCGCCAGGTGAACCGTAACTTCCGCGAGATCTGGCGCCTCTCCATGGGGACGGAGTACCAGGGTCGCAATTCGGACGTCAGCTTCACCCACATGCTGAGCAAGGTGAAAGACCCGGAAGCGTTCAGGCAATGGTCACGCGAGGCGTTTCACAGCGAGACCACGTCCGCAACCAACATCGTCGAGCTAGCCGACGGGCGCGTGCTCGAGGCCAACTCGAGGCCCCAGGTTATCGACGGTGCGAAGGTCGGGCGCGTCTGGAGCTTCCGCGACATCACGGAGCGCCGCGAGTTTGAGAGCGCCCTCCTCCACATGGCCAACTACGACGCGCTCACCGGCCTCCTTAACCGGCGCCGCTTTCAGGAGGAAGTGGAAGAAGCGATGTTAGCGCTGCAGGCTCGCAGCGGCAACGGCGCGCTGCTCCTGCTCGATGCGGACCGCTTCAAGGACGTAAACGACAGCTTTGGCCACCAGGCGGGCGATGAGGTGCTGGCCCAGCTGGCGGCGCAGCTCAGGTCCAGCTTCCCCAAGCGCCTCGTATCCCGCTTCGGCGGCGAGGAGTTCGCGATCTTCCTGCCGGACGTGACGATTCGCAGCGCCCGCGCAGCGGCCGCGCGCTTCATCTCGAAGCTCAACCGACACACGATGGCCGCCGCAGACAGCCAGCTGCGCGTCACCGCGAGCATCGGCATCGCCGGGTTCCCGGCGCACGGCGACACTTTTCGAGAGCTGTTCTCCCACGCCGACCTTGCGCTCTACGACGCGAAGTTCGCCGGACGCAACCGCGCTTCAGTCTACCCCGGCCCGGACCGTCCCCAGGCGGAGCAGATCCGCGAGAACTGGCGCGACAAGTTCCACGACGCCCTGCGCAACAAGCGCCTCACACTTGTTGGTCAGCCCGTCATCACCATGGAGGACGACCTCCGCGGCTACGAGCTGTTGCTGCGTTTGCGCGACGCCGATGGCACCCTCCTGCCGGCGAAAGACTTCATCCCGATCGCTGAGCAGATGGGCCTCCTCAAGCGGATCGATGAGTGGGTGGTGCTTGAGGCGCTAACGCTGCTGAAGCGCGTGCAGGACCAGGGATACACCTGGCGCCTCGGCATCAACCTCGGCGGCTGGGCGTTCGGCGATCAGAAGATGCTCGACTTCCTCGAGGGCGCCTTCGTCGACCTCGGCGTCGATCCGTCCGGTCTCGTGGTCGAGATGACGGAGACGGCAGCCGTGTCTGACCTCCGCAAGGCGCGGACGTTTATCGAGTCGTTGCAGGCGCTCGGCTGCAGCTTTGCGCTCGATGACTTCGGCGTCGGTTACGCCTCGTTCGATTATCTCAAGCGCCTGCCCGTGAACATCATCAAGATCGATGGCAGCTTCATTCGTGACCTGACGTCCAGCAAGGTAAGCCAGGAGATCGTCGCCGCCATCGTCCACGCCGCGCGGAACCTGAACATCGTCACGGTCGCCGAGTCGGTCGAGAACCGGATGACGTTCGATCTCGTGCGCAAGATGGGCGTCAACAACGTCCAGGGCAACTGGATCGGCCGGCCGCGGCCCGTCGCTCAGATCCTCAGCGGCCATTCGGCGGAACGGACTTTCCGCGCCGCCTGAGCCTCAGAACAGGACGCATCGAGGGCAAGAAGAGAGGCGAAGCCGGGGAAGGCTCCGCCCCAGAAAGGGTGTCGCCTGCGGCTATTGGGTGACGCGTGCGACCGCGCGAGTATAGCAAACTAGTTGAGTCTGTTAAAGAACCGTTGGACACTAGACACCCGCCTTTTCAACTTTCCCGGCGATCCGAACGGTGGACTGTGGCAGGAACTTAACCTGACAGGTAAACTTTGTCCGACGATACGCCCTTCGGGAGCCTGGCGATGACCGAGTTCACAATCGATGACGGCTGGATGAGCGAGAGCTCCGTGCGGGAGCTCGCCGCCTGGTACCACGACCATTGCCCCCTGACCGACCAGCTCACGTTTGAGACGCATCTGACCGTACTGCGGGCCTACGCGACCTTGGTCACTGAGTCGCCGCTCGAGACGGAGATGGGGATCAGCCGTGCCCGCTACAACATCCTCCGGCTCCTCTACCAGGCGCCTGACAACCGCCTGCTCATGGGTGACATCGTCCAGGGCATGAACGTGAGCCCGACGAACATCACCAAGCTCGTAGATACGCTCGTCGGCGATGGCCTCGTCCACCGCGTCGTCCACGACGTCGACAAGCGCAAGACGTGGGCGGAGCTGACGCCCGAAGGCATCGCCGTGATCGAGAGCGCCCTGCCCAGTGTCGCGAACCACGTGCGCGGCCTCTGGGACGGCCTCAACGACGAGGAGAAGCGCATCCTCGTCCACCTCCTCTCGAAGGCGCGCCTCAGCTCGATCTCGACGCACGCGAACGAGCCGGCGAAGGTCATGCGCGAGCTTGCGCCGCTGCGTCCCGGCATCGGCTAGACGTTAACCTTCGCAGCCGAACTGTCATCCGTCCCACAGCCCTCTAGCCTAGAAATACTTGGTGCGGTTTAATAAAGCGCCCGCCGAGGCCTGAGCACCGCCAGAGGAGGACCGAGATGAAGCGCAGCACCAACCGCATCCTGACCACGCACGCCGGACGCCTGGACCCGCCGCGGGAGCTGACCGAGCTTCGCCGCGCGCTACAGCGCCGCGAGTCCACCGATCACGAAGCCCTTGCCGCCCGCGCGAAGCAGGCCGTCGCCGACATCGTCCGTGAGCAGAAGGCGATCGGCCTCGATCAGATCAGCGATGGCGAGGTGACCAAGTACAGCAGCTTCGACTACTACAGCCGGCGCATGAGCGGCCTCAGCGTCCGCGCGCTTCAGCCGAACGAGCCGCCCGGCATGTTTGAACGCACCGGCGAGCGCATCGAGTTCGCCGAGTTCTACGGCACGATGCCACTGAACGTCACGCGCGAGCGCATGTCGGTCAGCGGCCCCCTCAGCTTCATCGGCGCCGACCTCGTCAAGAGCGACATCGACAACATGAAGAGCGCCCAGCAGGGCCCCAACGTCGAGGACGAAGACGTCTTCATGTGCGTCCTCGCGCCCGGCTGGCTGGAGCACTGGATGTACAACGAGTACTACAAGACGGACGAGGAGTACCTCTTCGCCATCGCCGACGCAGTCGCTCCCGAGTACAAGGCGATCACGGACGCCGGCTACATCCTCCAGCTCGACGACCCCGGCCTGCCCGACACCTACGACATGATCGTCCCGACGCCGAGCATCCCGGACTACCGCAAGTTCGCCGAGCTGCGCGTCGAGGCGCTTAACCACGCCCTACGCGGCCTGCCGGAGGACCAGATCCGGTATCACATCTGCTGGGGCAGCTGGCACGGCCCCCACACGCACGACCTGCCGCTGAAGCACGTCGTCGATATCATGCTCAGGGTCACCGCCGGCGCCTACTCGGTCGAGGCGGCGAACCCGCGTCACGAGCACGAGTGGAAGGTCTGGCGTGACACCAAGCTGCCGGACGGCAAGATCCTCGTCCCCGGCGTCGTCAGCCACGCGAGCAACGTCGTCGAGCACCCGGAGCTTGTCGCCGACCGCATCGTCCAGTACGCCAACCTCGTCGGCCGCGAGAACGTCATCGCCAGCACCGACTGCGGCATGGGCGGGCGCGTCCACCCCCAGATCGGCTGGGCGAAGCTAAAGGCGCTCGTCGAAGGCGCGCAGATCGCCTCGAAGCAGCTCTGGTAGCGGCGCTACTGCAGCGGCGAGCCGGCGATCGGCCGCATGATCGTGTTCGTCATCGTCGCGATCAGGGGCCCTTCGCGCTCTGACTCGGCGAAGACCTCGCGCAGGCCCGGGTCGCTGAGGCACGACACCCAGGCCTTATCGCGATGCGCCGCATCCTCGAACGCGACGATGTAGGTCAGCCGGTTGCTCGTCCCGACAGCGTCGGTCCAGAGGCCGACCAGCTTGATGCCGTGCTTCTCGAAGTAGCCGATCGTGTGGTCCGTGAAGCGCTTGCTTAGCGCCTGCAGCTTGCCCGGCAGCGTGTCGTAGATTCGCAGCTCGTAGATCATCGCTTCTCCCTGAAATCGTCCCGTCTGGAATTATTTATGTGTGATAAGTATAGTGCTGGGACGCGAGCCTTCCAGCGCCAGGAGTGTGACCGTGTCCGAGCTAAGCACCCGCGTCCAATTCGGCCTCTTCGACTGGATCGATTTCACCGACCCCGCCGACCTCGGCGGCATCTACGAGGGCCGCCTCAAGATGCTCGATCAGGCCGACAAGGCCGGCTTCTACTGCTACCACCTCGCCGAGCACCATCTGACGACGCTGGGCGGCACGCCTTCGCCCGGCATCTTCCTCGCTGCCGCGACGCAGCGCACGTCGCGCATCCACCTCGGGCCGCTGGTCTACATCCTTCCCCTTTACCTGCCGGTGCGTCTCGCCCAGGAGATATCGATGCTCGATCACCTCAGCGGCGGCCGCATCGAGCTCGGCACGGGACGCGGCATCTCGCCGATGGAGCTGCAGATCGGCAACGTCACGGCGGAGGCCTCCCGCGACGTCTACAGCGAGGCGTACGAGCTGCTGATCCAGGCGCTGTCGACCGGCAGCGTCGGGCCGCACCACGGCGCCCACTTCGACGTCGACGAGATGGAGCTGATCCTCCAGCCGGTGCAGCGCCCCTACCCGCCGCTCTGGTACCCCGTTGGCAGCAACGAGATGGCGAAGTGGCTGGGCGAGCAGGCGATCAACACGGTGACGCTGTTCGAGAACCTGCCCGAGGTACGCGAGACGTTCGATATCTACAAGGAGGCCTGGGCGGCGAACAGGGACAACCCGAAGCGCCTCAACGCCCACGAGCCGTCACCCAAGCTCGGCCTCCTGCGTCAGGTCTACCTCGCCGACAGCCACGATCGCGCCGTCCGCGAAGGACGCGCCGCTTTCGACAAGCACCGCGATAGCTTCTTCTACCTCTGGGAGAAGCACGGCATCGCCGAGCAGTGGCACTTCCTCAAGGACTACGACCTCAGCTCAAGCCAGGGCGGCATCCTCTTCGGCACGCCGGAGGAAGTGCGCGAACGCCTCGCCGGGCAGCTCGACGCCACCGGCGCCAACTACCTCGTCGCCAACCTCTCCTTCGGCGACCTGACGAGCGACCAGATCCTGCAATCGATCGGCCTGTTCAGCGAGCAGGTCATGCCGAAGCTAACCTAGGCCATGACTCAAGCCGGCGAGCGCGACGGCGACATGTCGACCCAGGAGCTCGCAGCCTGGTACCACGAGAACGCGCCGGAGACAGACGCCCTCGACTTCGCGGCCGAGCTCGCGATCATCCGGGTCTACCAGCTCGTCACCGTCCCGCCCGGCCGCGAAGGCCGCAAGCGCTTCAACAACCTGCGCTTCAACGTCCTGCGGCTGCTCTATCAGACAGAAGCGCGACAGCTGCTGATGAGCGAGATCGGCCGCGGCCTCAACGTCGGCGTCACCAACGTCACGACGCTGGTCAACGAGCTCGTCGCCGAGGGCCTCGTCCGCCGCGCCGATCATCCGCGGGACAAGCGCAAGAAGTGGGCCGTGCTGACGCCGAAGGGCGCGCGCGCCTTCGAGGCGGAGCTGCCCTTCGTCGCGCAGGTGGTGAAGCGCCTCTGGGGCGTCCTCGATACGGACGACAAGCAGCAGCTCGTCCGCCTCCTCGCCAAGTACGCCGACCGAGTGCGCGAAAGCGCCGTCTCGGACGAGATCAAGGCACTGCGCGAGGCGCGAAGCGACGCCGCCGAGAGGCGATAGGTATGACCGCCGGCACGGGTTACCTGTCGGGCGCCCGCGACCTGCTGCGCGGACGCCGGCGCGTCTACTACGGCTGGTGGGTCCTCGCCGTCGGCACGATCGGAATGGCGCTCGGCAGCGGCCTCTCGATGTCCTCATTCGGGCTCTACGTCGCGCCGCTGGAGCAAGAGTTCGGCTGGACGCGGGCTGAGGTCTCGCTCGGCTACTCGGTCTCCGTCCTCGCGGGCGGCCTCTCCGCGCCGCTGATCGGCCACTGGGTCGATTCGCGAGGCGCGCGCTCGGCGATCGTCGTCGGCGGGCTGATGGTCGCCGTCTCGTTCGTTTTGCTGGCGGTGACGCAATCGCTCTGGCAGTTCTACGTCTTCTACGGCGTGCACGCGCTCTTCCGCCAGATGATGTTCTTCCTGCCGTTCCAGGCCCTGACCTCGCGCTGGTTCGAGCGCAAGCGCGGCCTGGCATTGAGCATCCTCGGCAGCGGCTTCTCGCTCGGTGGCTTCGTCGTCCTGCCGATGATCGCCGTCGCGATCGGCGAGCTCGGCTGGCGTGGCGCTTATCTCTTTTCCGGCGTCGTCATCTTCGCGTTCTTCCTGCCCGCGGGCCTGATCATCCGCAACCAGCCCTCGGACGTCGGCCAGCAGGTCGATGGCGACAAAGGAACGCCGGTCGAGGCGCGCGCAGCCCAGGTCGTACGGGACGAGGCGCCGGGCATGACGTTGCGGGAGGCGGCGCGCACGCCCTTCTTCTGGATCTGCGCCTTCGGTTTCATGCTCCTCTTCTTCGGCATGATGGGCTGGATGGCGCACCAGATCCCCTTTTACGAATCGAAAGGCATCTCGCGCGCAACGGCGACGCTGATCGTCTCGCTCAGCGCCGGCGTGAGCATGTTCGCGCGGCTGGCGATGGGCCATGTCGCCGGCCGCTTCGAGCGCTTCGAGGGCATCGTCATCGTCCTGATGGCGCTGCTCATGGCGGCGATGGCGACGCTGCTCGTCAGCACCTCAGCCCTGGCGATCGGCGTCTTCCTGCTCTTCTGGGTGATCGGCGCCAGCGCCGGGCCGATGGTCGAATCGCTGGTGCTGATCAAGGCGTTCGGCATCAGGCACTTCGCGACGATCCTCGGCGCGATGCTCGTCATCGAGACGGCGGGGCAGATCCTCAGCCCGGCGCTCGCCGGCGAGATCTACGACCGGACCGGCTCCTACGACGGCGCGCTGATCCTGTTCATGGCCGCGTTCGGGGCCGGGCTGCTGCTGTTCCTCGTAGCGGCTCGCGTGAAGACTGTCCCCAGCGCCCTGGCCGCGGCCGGCTGATAGAATCTCGCCAGTCTAAGGAGGGCTGAATGCCGAGAGTCGCGCTCGATCTGAACAAAGAAGAAGACCGCCGCAAGGTCAACGGCACCTGGCGCAGGGCCCTGGGCCTCGTCCCCGGTGAGCCGAACCAGGGCCTCGTCGCCGAGCTGCTCGCCAGCCCGGCGCGCCTCGCCGACTACGACGACTCCGGCTGGGAGGTCTGCGATAACGTCCGCGACCTGATCTCGAAGGGCTTCACCTTCGGCTGGTGGCGCATCGTCGTCGAGCTGCCCGAGAGCATCGACGGCGTCCCGATCACCGGCTCCAACGTCCTCTTCGAGACGAACATCGATAACTACGGCGAGGTCTGGATCGACGGCGAGATCGACGTCGTCACCGGCACGGTCGTCGGCTTCAACGCGCAGCAGCGCGTCGTCGTCAGCCCCAGCGCAGTGCCCGGCGCGAAGCACGTCATCGCCTGTCTCGCCGCCAACGGGCCGATGGCGCTGCCGCGCGGCGTTATCTTCATGCGCTACGCAACCCTGGCGTTCGAGACGAGAGGCTGACCCTACTTCGAGTCGTTCAGCGCCCGGTAGACGCGTTCGGCCGTCACCGGCAGCTCGAACAGGCGCACGCCCACCGCGTCGTCGACGGCGTTCGCGATCGCCGCGGCGGTTGAGTTGTTCGCGAGCTCGCCAATCGCCTTCGCCTCGTACGGCCCCGTGCCGCCGGACGCCGGCACCAGCACCGTCTCGAGCTCCGGGATGTCGAGGATGTTCGGCAGCTTGTAGTCGCCGAGGTTGCCGTTGATGATCCGCCCCTCGTCCGAGACGAGCTCCTCTGTGACCGCCAGGCCGAGGCCGGTGATGACGCCGCCGTTGATCTGCCCCTGATGCCCCAACGGGTTGATCACGGTGCCAACGTCGTGCGCCGTGATCACGCGCAGCACCTTGACCTGCCCCGTCTCTTTGTCGACGGCGACGTCGGCGACCTGCGCGCCGAAGTACATGATGTCGTCCGGCTGAAACGCGTCGTGCTTGAAGGTCACGGTCAGGGGCAGGCTGGCGCCGTCCGCGATCATCTCCTTGAGCTGACTGCAGGCCAGCATCACCGCCGTCCCCTCCGTGTAGGTAACGCGGCTCGCGCGCGGCCCTTCATCGAACGGCGTGCTGTCCGTATCGCCCGGGCGCACGCGCACCTGGTCGAGCCCGACGCCCATCTCGCTCGCCACCATCTGCTGCTCGATCGTGTGCGTGCCCGTACCAACATCGACGGTCGGGCTGAGGACCGTGAAGCTGCCGTCTTCCTCGGCGGTCAGGACGGCTCCGGCAGCGCCGCCACCGATCTGCCGGCCGAAGACGGCGACGCCCCTGCCGTGTCCCGCGACGCCGTCGAACGGCTTGCGGTC
>DATDPC010000013.1:0-5486 GCA_035292965.1 Dehalococcoidia bacterium
CCTCGACCTCCAGATCGAGGTGCCTCCCTCAGACCTCGAAGCCGTCGCCGCCGGCGAGCAGTGGGCCGATGTCTACGAACGCATCGCCGGCCTCGTGCGCGCCCACCGCACGACGCTCGTCTTCGTCAACACGCGCCGCCTCTCGGAGCGCGTCGCCCACCACCTGCGCGAGCGCCTGGGCGAGGAGGCGGTCGCCAGCCACCACGGCAGCCTCGCCCGCGACCGTCGCCTGCGCGTCGAGCAGCGCCTCAAGGCCGGCGATCTCAAGGCGCTCGTCTGCACGGCGTCGCTCGAGCTTGGCATCGACATCGGCAGCATCGACCTCGTCTGCCAGATCGGCTCGCCGCGCAGCATCGCGACCTTCCTGCAGCGCGTCGGCCGCTCCGGTCACGCCCTCGGCCTCCGCCCGCAAGGACGTCTCTTCCCGACGACGCGGGATGAGCTGATCGAGTGCGCCGCGCTGATCCGCGCCGTCCGCGCCGGCCGCCTCGACCGCGTCATTCAGCCTCAGGCGCCGCTCGACATCCTCGCCCAGCAGATCGTCGCCGAGAGCGCCTGCGAGGACTGGACCGAAGACGGCATGTTCGAGCTCGCGCGCCGCGCCTGGCCCTACCGCAACCTCCAGCGCGACGACTACGACGACATCGTCGAGATGCTCGCAGAAGGCGTCGGCGAGGGCGCCGGGCGGTCACCGCCGCTGCTGCACCACGACCGGATCAACCACGTAATCAGAGGCCGTCGCGGCGCGCGCATGAGCGCGATCCTCAACGGCGGCGCCATCCCGGAAGCGGCCGACTACCGCGTCATTGCCGAGCCGGACGACACGCTGGTCGGCACCGTCAACGAAGACTTCGCGATCGAGAGCATGCAGGGCGACATCTTCTTGCTCGGCACCCACTCGTGGCGGATAACGCGCGTCGGCAGCGGCGAGGTGCGCGTCGCCGACGCCCGGGGCGCGCCGCCGACGATCCCGTTCTGGCTCGGCGAGGCGCCCGGTCGCACGCGCGAGCTATCGCACGAGGTTAGCGAGCTACGCCGAGACGTCGTCGAAGGCCTCGAGAATCCGGATACGCTGCGCGAGCGCCTGAAGACGGAGTGCGGCCTCGATGACCTCGCCGCGGTGCAGATAATCGACTACCTGCGCGCGACGCGTGACTTCCTCGGCCTCGTGCCGACGGACGAAGACGTGGTCTTCGAGCGCTTCTTCGACGAGACGGGCGGCATGCAGCTGATCGTCCATGCACCGTTTGGCGCGCGGATCAACCGCGCCTGGGGCCTGACGCTGCGCAAGCGTTTCTGCGTCCGCTTCGACTTCGAGCTGCAGGCGGCGGCCAGCGACGACTCGATCGTGCTTTCGCTGGGGCCGCAGCACAGCTTCCCGCTGGAAGAGAGCTTCGACTACGTGACGCCGCGCAACGCGGAGACGTCGCTGAAGCAGGCGGTGCTCTACGCGCCGGTGTTCCCGGTGCGCTGGCGCTGGGACGCTGGCCGCGCACTGGCGGTGCCGCGCTTCTACGGCGCGCGCAAGGTGCCGCCACCGCTGCAGCGCATGCGCGCCGATGACTTGCTTGCGTCCGTGTTCCCGGCGCAGGTCGGTTGCCAGGAGAACGTAAGCGGCCCGTTGGAGATACCGGACCACCCGCTGATCAAGCAGACGGTCGACGACTGCATGCGCGAGGCAATGGACATCGACGGCCTCATCGGCGTGCTGGAGCGCATCGAGGCGGGGTCGATCCGGCTGCACGCGCGCGACACGGTTGAGCCTTCGCCGATGGCGCACGAGATCCTCAGCGGCAAGCCCTACACCTACCTCGACGACGCGCCGCTGGAGGAGCGCCGCACCCGCGCCGTCACTCTGCGCCGCGCCCTGCCGGAGAGCAGCCGCGAACTCGGCGCGCTCGACCCGGAGGCGATCGAGCGCGTGCGCGAAGAGGCGTGGCCGCAGCCGCGCGACGTCGAGGAGGTGCACGATGCGCTCCTGAGCCTCGTCGTCGTGCCGGCGATGGAAGTCGGCGGCTGGCACGAATCGCTCGCGGAGCTAGAGGCGACGGGGCGCGCCGGGCGCCTGCTCCTCGACCAGACGCTCTGGTTCGCGGCCGAGAGCCTGGAGATCGTGCGTCTGCTTTACCCGGACGCGCCCATCGAGCCGGCGCTGGACGTGCCGGACGGCGCGCTGATCAAGGTCGCGGAGCGCGATGACGCCCGCGCTCGCCTGCTGCGCGGCTGGACCGAGGCGATCGGCCCGACGACGGCGGCAGGTCTGTCCTTGCGCGTCGGGCTGACGCCCGAGGACATCGACCGCGGCATGCGCCAGCTCGAGGCGAACGGCTTCGTCCTGCGGGGGCGCTTCAGCCCCCACAGCGCAGACCCTTTAGGGTCGGAGCGCATTCCAATGTCCGGCGACAATGAAGAGGATGAGTTCTGCGACCGCCGCCTGCTGGCGCGCATCCATCGCTACACGCTCGACCGGCTGCGGCGGGAGATCGACCCCGTCTCGACGCAGGACTTCGTGCGCTTCTTGCTGCGCTGGCAGCACCTGACGCCGGATACGCGCCTCGCGGGGAAAGCGGGAGTCCGTGCCGCGATCGCGCGTCTCGAGGGCTTCGAGGCGGCGGCGGGGGCATGGGAGAGCGAGCTGCTGGCGGCACGCGTCTCCGACTACCGCCCGTCCTGGCTCGACGAGCTCTGTCTCGCCGGGGAGGTGGCGTGGGCGCGCCTGACGCCGCGCAAGGTCGCAGGTAACGCCACTGCGACGACGAGCCGCCTGACGCCGGTCTCGCTCTGCCTGCGCTCCGACTTCGCGACGCTACTCGCGGGCGTGCGTGGCGCCGAGACGGAGACAACAGGACCGACCGCCGGCGCCGCGGCCGAGATCCACGACCTGCTGCGCAACCGCGGCGCCCTCTTCTTCGACGAGATCGTCAACGGCACCCGCCGCCTGCGCTCCGACGTCGAGCGCGGCATGCGGGAGCTGGTGGCGTGGGGGCTCGTGTCCTCGGACGGCATCCAGGGGCTGCGCGGTCTGCTGGGGCGCGCGGCGCACGGACGCAGACGCGGCAACGGCGCCTCGTCGTCGTACAGCGCCGGAGGCTTCTTCAGCGGCAGCGGCCCCGCCGGCCGCTGGGCGCTCGTCTCGACACCGGTCGTGCCCACGGACGAACCGAGGCTGGTCGATGAGCTCGCCGAGGCGGTCGCGGGCGTGCTGCTGCAGCGCTACGGCGTCGTCTACCGCGACCTCTACCCGCGCGAGAGCTTCACGGTCGCCTGGCGCGACGTGCTGCGGGCGCTGCGGCGCCTCGAAGCGCGCGGCGTCGTCCGGGGCGGGCGCTTCGTCTCGGGGCCCTCGGGAGAGCAGTACGCGCTGCCTGAGGCCGTCGATGGCCTGCGCCGCGTCCGTCGCCTCGCGCGCGACGGCGAGCGCGTCTGGGTCAGCGCCGTCGACCCGTTGAACCTGGTCGGCGTCGTCCTCCAGGGCGAGCGGACGCCGTCGCAGCCGGGCAAAGGCATCCTCTACGTTGACGGCCTGCCATCGGACGAAGCGCCGCAGCCGGCCGCAAAGACGTCAACCGCCTCGAAGGCGCGATCGAGGGTGCTGGCCCAGACGTAGGGCGCGTTGCCCGCAGGCGGCGGTCTCGCTATATTGCGAGGGGCTTATACAGGAGGCCGGCGTGGTACAGGAACGAGTCGACGAGCGACAAATGGGCGGCGTGATGCTCAAGCCGAGCACGCGCACCTTCCGCGAGGCGCACCTGCAGGCGGTTCAGAACATCGCCGAGCAGCTCTTTCCCTTCCCGACGCCGGAGTATCCCCACTTCCGCACCCTCGTCAACGAGCCGCAGACGGAGCAGAAGGTCTATACCAACTACGGCAACGAGCTGGAGCCCGACATCGTCGTGCTGCAGTGGCCGGAGAAGATCCCGATGATGGTCGCCGAGGTCGTCACGCCCGACATGATCAGCGACGACCTCGCGGAGAACGTCTGGGCCGTCGAAGCGCGGCTCGAGGGCGTGAAGTTCTTCCTCTACGCCCCGGCCGGCCACGCCGCCGAGGTCAAGAAGCTGCTGAAGAAGCACAAGATCAAGAACGTCGCGCTGCGCACCTGGCGCAACATCACCGGCCTCAAGACGATCGACGTAGCGCCCCTGCGGTGACTGGCGTCACGGCATAGGGCTGCCGCCCAATCGGCCCCAGCGTTCAGTTTTGATCACCATTCGTCCCGAGGAGCCCGCGGACCGAGGCGCCGCATGGGTGGTGAACCGCGCCGCCTTCGTTGGGAGCCCGGGCGAAGCTGACCTCGTCGAGGCGCTACGCAAAGCAGGCAAGGTTGTGCTGTCGCTCGTCGCAGAGGTCGACGGTCGTGTCGTTGGTCACGCTTTGTTCACGCATGTCAGCCTTGGTGGGCCGTACCCGGCGTCGACGGCGCTCGGTCTCGGTCCGCTGGCGGTGCTGCCGGGGTTTCAGGGTCAGGGCGTCGGCTCGGCGCTGGTGCGCGCAGGCCTGGACGCCTGTCGCGAGGCCGGCTTCACGAGCGTGTTTCTGTTAGGAGCGCCCGCTTACTACTCCCGATTCGGTTTCCTGCCTGCGCGCGACTTTGGCGTTCACTTCCAAAACGACCGCGATGCGTTTCAGGTCGTCGAGCTCGTCCCAGGCTCATTGAGCGACAGTAACGCAACGCTCAGCTTCGAGTCTGAGTTCGGCGCCGTGTCTTAAGCCAACGTCACGGAGAACCGCACCGCGTCTTCGTCACCGAGGACGCGCGTGCGGTGCCCCTTGCCCGTCGTGTCCTCGATCAGCCAGACGGCGCCGGGCTCGCCGATCATGGCGCTGTCCTCCGTCGTGACTTCGATGCGGCCCTGCAGGAGGACGACGTACTGCCGCGATGGCGCCGGGTGCCAGTCGCCGAACCAGCCGGCGGGCAGGATGGAGAAGTGGCCTTCGCCGAGGCCGATAGCGTCCGAGACGGCGACTGGCGGTACGCCGGCGGCGTAGTCGCCGACCTCGTGGTACTCGACCTCGACCTCGTCGATGTGGGCGTCGCCGCGCTCGTCGGCCCAGATGCGGTAGTAGTGCATGTCTACTCGCCCGCGAGCGCCCTGTCGATCTCGGCGGCGTGTTCGGGGAAACGGTAGGCGAAGGCGCGCACCATGCCGAAGCAGCCGCTGATCATCATGTCGCCGTGCGGCGCCGCGAGGTAGGGCTGCAAGACTCGACTGTGGCGGATCCTGCTGCGTTGCGGGCCGGTGACGGCGCAGAACGGCTCCGCCCAGGGCGAGCGTGCTTCGGACGAAGAGTAGAAGACGCCGTGGCCCTTCGAGTTGAACACCTCGTCCTGATGCAGCGTGCCGACGAACAGGCGCTGCGTGAAGTCTTCGATCATCTCGGTCGTCATCTCGCCGGTGTGGTGCTCGTAGAGCGAGAGCACCGTCTCGCCGCGCAGATGAAACGCCAGCGCGTGCATGTTGCCGAGGTTGAGCACGAGCTGCTCC
>DATDPC010000014.1:0-12303 GCA_035292965.1 Dehalococcoidia bacterium
GACCGCAACTACTACCTCAAAGAGTTCGTCAACCAGATGGCGAAGATGAACAAGGGCCGCGTCTTCTACACGACGCCGGACCACCTCGGCGAGTACATCCTCGTCGACTACGTGCGCAACAAGCGCAAGAGCATCCAGGGCGCCGCGTAGCTCTACGTCACGAGGCATAGGAAGAGGGGTCGCCATCAAGCGACCCCTCTCTTGTTTACGGTGCGTTGGCTAGCGTGGTCTGCCGGCTCGAGCCCGGATCCAGGTCACGCCGCCGATGGCGACGAGGAACGTCGCGGTCAGCGCGATCGATAGCGTGTCGTGCGAGCGGTCTTCGGCTGCGAGGCCGGCGTCGCCGGTGCTCGGCGGCTTCAGGGTGCCGGCCGGCGCGGCCGCGGCTTGCGCGGCGCCGGCTGCTGCCGTCTGGTTCTTCTTCGCCGCGTTGCCGAGCGCCGGGAATGCGCCGCTGACGTTGTTTCGCTCGACGGGTTCGTTGATGAAGATGCAGATCGCGGCTGCCTCGCTGTTTGGCAGGATCGTGTCGATCTCCTCACCGCCAATGGAGATAACGCCGTCCTGCTGGTTGAATTCAAGGATGACGCTGTTCTCGCCAACGAAGGTCCAGCCGACGACATTACTGCTTCGGGCGCATTCGATGTCCACCAGCCGCCAGCCAGGCGTCACCAGTTCCGTTATCTGAACCACGCCGAGGATATTGGACGGGTACTGCTGGAACTCGTTGTCGTTGAGAGTGAACTCGTCGCCCGCCATGACGACAACAGCAGGCTGCTTCGGGATCATGCCGAAGTCAATGATGAAGTCGAAGTTGCCGTTGCCGCTGGTCGTCTCTTTGGCGATCGTCAGGCAGAAGAGAAGCTCGGATCGGCATTCAACTAACTGGGCGTGCGTAGGTTTAGCTGCTGGGCTAAACGCGCTCGCGGCCAGCGCCGCGGTTACAGCGAGGGCTACGAGTCCGAATAGCGAGGCCGTTCGCCAGAACCGGCTGCGAAGTCGTTGTGCGTCCATGCTTTACCCTCCCACCGGGGCGAGACGTCCTCCGGGCTGCCCTCGCGTAGCCACCTCGCGAGTAGCAAGACCGGCCCGCCGGAGCGCGGGACGTTCTCAACCGTACAAACGCCGCCGGGCGCAAAAGGTTAACTCGGATTCGCGAATCGGCGCCGCGCCGCGCGCCTCAGATACGCAACCGGTTGGTTGACAGCGTCCGGCGCGGGCGTGAGAATCGCGTACGAGTCAGCATGCGCCCGTCAGACGCCGGTCGACCCGCCGCCGAGCCCAGGCCCCTGGGCCACGTCGTCCCCTGCCCCAGCTGTGGCGCGTCGATCGACTCGATGGGGCGCTGGAGCCTCGTCTGCCACGAGTGCGGCCACGCCTGGGAGGACCGCAGCGCCCGCAGCGCGATCGACGAGATTCGAGACGCCGGTGACGACATCGGCACCTGGGCGATGCGCGGCTTCGTCCTCTTCGCCGCGGGCTTCTTCGCCTGGGCCGTCATCGGGAAGCTGTTCCGTATCAGCGATCAGATCGGCGCTTGGGACGCATGGTGGTTCGTCGCGGCGCTGATCATCACGTCGCTCTCGATCGTCGCGATTGGCTGGCGGAGGTTGCGCTGACGCCTCGTCCCGGCATCGGCTTTCGGTCCGCGACAAGAACGGCTGCCTTCTCAGGCACGCTCGGGAGTCTTCCACCGCCACCGCGCCTACAATGGCGTCGTGAACCAGGCGCCGGCCGTCTACACCCGCGTGATCAAGGGCTTCGCCGCGCTGACCGGCGTCATCGCCATCGGCACCGCCGGCTACATGATCGTCGAGGGCTGGTCTTTCCTCGATGCCTTCTACATGACCGTGACCGCCGTGACCACCGTCGGCTTTCGCGAGGTGCACGAGCTCGATGACGCCGGTCGCGTCTTCACCGCCTTCCTCGTCCTGTTCGGCGTTGGCGTCGCCTTCTATATCCTCACGGCGATGGTTGCGGCGATAATCGAGGGTGACCTGCGCCAGGTGTTTGGCGCGCGACGAATGAAATCGCAGATCGAGAAGCTCACAGACCACAACATCGTCTGCGGCTACGGCCGCGTCGGCGAGGAGATCGCGCGCGAGCTGAGCGACCGCAACGCGCCGGCCGTCGTGGTCGACCGCGACCCGCAGGCGCTCGAGCGCGCCCGTAGCGACGGCCTGCTCGTCGTCGAAGGCGATGCCACGAAGGACGAGACGCTCGTCGCCGCCGGCATCGAGCGCTGCCGCGCCCTGATCGCCGCGTCCGACTCCGACGCGACGAACACGTACATCACTCTGACGGCCAAGGGCCTGCGTGCCGAGGTCTTCGTTGTCAGCCGCGTCTCCACCCTGGAGGTCGAATCGAAGCTGCGCCAGGCTGGGGCGGACCGCATCGTTTCTCCCTACGCCATCGGCGGCAGGCGCCTCGCCCTGGCGGCGCTCCAGCCGATCATCACCGACTTTTTCGAGATGCTGCCGGCAACCGCCAGCGGCGAGCGCATCGTCGCCGAGCTGGCGGTGGACGAGCACTCCGGCCTCATCGGCAGAGAGCTGGGCGACATGCTCGCCGGCTGCCGCGACGTCGTCGTGCTCGCTGTGCAGGGCGCCGGCGGCATGAGCGTCGGCCCGGCGGCATCGCTGAAGCTGTCGTCCGGTGACCGCATCGTCGTCGTCGGCGACGAGGACGAGCTGCGCTCGATCGGCGCGCTGGCGCGACGCTAGCGGATTCACTGACGCCTCGCATCGAGTTGACGACCTGATCCCGCGCATACGACAATCGCGCAAGCACGATGCGTCAGTCGCGAAGCAGGCCGGTCAGAGCAGAGCTGCCCGGCTCCGAGTTGCCCGCCATCAACCTCAAGCGCGAGATGCGCTGTCCGCGCTGCCTTGCAATCTTTGAGACGCCGCGCCGCTGGCAGCTTGTCTGCCCAGACTGCGGTCACGAGTGGGAAGAGAAGACGGAGCTTACGTTCCGAGAGCACCTCGCAGACTTCTCCGTCGCCGAGGTGCTCGGGATGGGCGTGATGTGGCTCATCGTCGGCTTCGCTCTCGCCGTCGTAATTGTTCCCGTCATCCTCCTGTACTACTACCTCCACATGAGCCGGACGCAGGGAATCCTCCTGGTGGCCTTGCTGCTGGGGACGACACTTGCCGGCGGCATCTGGTACGGCTGCCAAGTTGACTTCTGGAGACAGCCGGCGAAGTCGAGTCGGAAGGTGGACGACTGACTCGCGCGCCGTTTTCCCTTATCCTGACTTCGCGATGACACAGCGCTACCACATCTGGACCGAAGGCTGTCAGATGAACGTCGCCGATTCGCTGAAGCTGGCGGCCGGCCTCGACCGCTTCGGCTGGCAGACGACGGACGCGCCGGCCGACGCCGACCTCGTCGTCGTCAACACCTGCGTCGTGCGCGAAAGCGCCGAGCATCGCGCCGTCAGCCACCTCGGCCGCCTCCAGGCGATGCGCAAGAAGGGCGCCGATTTTCGCCTCGTCGTCATGGGCTGCATGGTCGGCCCAAAGGACGACGATCTTCGCAAGCGCTTCCCCTACGTCGACCACTTCGCCCGCCCCCAGGCCTTCGAGGGCATCTTCGACGCGCTCGGCCTCACCCAGGACGACGGCGGCGAGTTCTGGCCCGCCACATTCCCGGCGCCCACCGGCCCCACCGCCTACGTGCCCGTGATCCACGGCTGCGACAAGTTCTGCACCTACTGCATCGTGCCTTATCGCCGCGGGCGGGAGCGCAGCCGCCCCATCGACGAAGTCATCCAAGAAGTAGCGCACCT
The DNA here is from genome assembly GCA_035292965.1 of Dehalococcoidia bacterium. Classification (GTDB taxonomy): domain Bacteria; phylum Chloroflexota; class Dehalococcoidia; order DSTF01; family WHTK01; genus WHTK01. The sequence goes on from DATDPC010000014.1 coordinate 3,791, forward strand.
GGTGCACGGCGGCGTCCGCGAAGTCACCCTGCTCGGCCAGACGGTTGAGGCGTACGGGCTCGACTTCGAGGGTGACGACCGCCCCGACCTCGCCGACCTGATGACGCGCCTCAACGACCTGCCAAACCTCGACCGCATCCGCTTCCTCACCTCATACCCCAAGGACATGACGCCGAAGATCGTCGAGGCGGTGCGCGATCTGCCGAAAGTCTGCGAGTTCTTCAACGTCCCCGTGCAGGCCGGCTCAGATGCCGTCCTCGAACGCATGCGCCGCGGCTACACGATCGGCGAGTACCGCGACAAGGTGGCGCTGATCCGCTCGTACATGCCGGAGGCGTCGATCACGACGGACCTGATCGTCGGCTTCTGCGGCGAGACGGACGCCGAGTTTGCCGAGAGCATGGCGTTGCTCGAAGAGATTCGCTTCGACAAGGTCCACGTCGCCGCGTACTCGCCGCGGCCGGGGACGATCGCGCACAAACGCATGGCCGACGACGTGCCGCCCGAGGTGAAGAAGCAGCGCCTGCACGCCGTCGAAGCGCTCGAAGCCGAGGTCTCGGAGTCGTTGAACGCGCGCTACGAGGGCCGCGAAGAAGACGTGCTCGTCGAGGGCAAGCGCGACGGCCGCTGGTACGGCCGCACGCGCTCGAACAAGCTCGTTCACTTCGTCGGCGACACTGGCGTCGGCGAGACCGTCGCCGTGCGCATCGAGCACGCGGGCGCCTGGTCGCTGCAGGGCACCGTCGCCGCCGACGCGCTGCCACTGGTCATCTGATGGTCGTCAAGCTCACAGACGGGCGCGAAGCCGTGCGCGCCTACGTCTCCGGACACGCCGCGCAGGGCGTTGACCACGTCACCGCGCTCGTTCGCGACGACCGCGACTCGATGCGCGCGCTGATCGACGACCTCAGCGAGGCCGAAGGCAACGTCAGCGTCGCGCCGGAGGAGTGGTCGATCTCGCAGGCGCTGCAGCACATGAACAGCAGCTTCGACCGCAGCATCCATCGCCTCATCTTTCTGTCCACAGGGCGTCCTTTCGAGTGGCCAGCAGCGGCCGGTGGCCTATCTGAAGGGCAGCCGCCGACGTTTTCCGAAGCGCGCCGTGCCTTCCTCCAGGGGGAGCAGGCGGTGCTCGACATCCTTGAGCACATGGGCGAAGGCAGCAACCTCGACGTCACTTACGAGCACGCCTTCTTCGGGCCGTTCAGCTGGCTCCAGTGGGCCGTCTACTCCCACCACGTCCATACGCACGACCACCTCGGCCAGGTCGGTGAGGCGCGAAAGCTGGTTTTGTCGCAGCGGCGATGACACCGGCGGAACGATGAGCGTGACTCCACCCTGAAGGGGTGGAGCATCAGCGCTGAGCTACGCGGCATCATGCTCCACCGTTCACGGTGGAGTGACCCCGTACCAGTTACTATTCCCCCATGCGCGTCTCCGTACTCGAAGTCATCCTCACCGTCAGCGAGGGCGAGCTGCGCGTTCTGCTGATCCACCGCAGCGGCGAGCCCTACGTCGGGCGCTGGGCGCTGCCAGGCGGTACGCTGCTGCCGGAAGAGCGCCTCGCCGCCGCCGCCGCGCGCAAGCTGGGCGAAGAGACCGGCGTCGCCGACGTCTTCCTCGAGCAGCTGTACACCTTCGACGGCCTGGACGGCGAGGCGGGCAGCGTCGCCATCGCCTACTTCGCGCTCGTCGACGAGCGCCAGGTGCGCCTGCGCGAGGAGCCGGTCTGGGAGCCGCGCTGGTTCCCCGCCGACGAGCTGCCGGAGCTCGCCTTCGCCAACGAAGAGGTCGTCGACTACGCGATGACGCGCCTGCGCAACAAGCTCGAGTACACCAACGTCGCCTACAGCCTGATGCCGGCCTCGTTCACGCTGAGCGAGCTGCAGGCGGTCTACGAGTCGATCTACGGGCGCGCCTTCGACAAGCGGAACTTCCGCCGCCGCATGCTCTCGCCCGGGATCATCCGGCCCACGGGACGCAGCGTCGCGCGCGGCGCCCACCGGCCGGCGGAGCTGTACGAGTTCAGCTCCCGCCAGCCAATGGTGCTGTGAGCGCCAGCGCGGCCTAGCGTGGGTGCGTGGCAAAGAAGCTCCAGATCAGCTCCGACGCGTCGATCGAGTGTGTCGTCTTGCCGAGCGCGTTGACCTCCACCCCGGCGCCGGGCCAGGTGTGGCCGCCGCCCTCGATCACGTACAGCTGCACGTCGGCGCCGTTGCTGCAACCGCCGTACGATTCGAGAACGACATCGCTGGCGATGCGCTCGCTGTGCAGCGTCAGGTCGCAGCCGTTGTGCTGCGCCCAGTCGCGCATGTTGTTGCGCGCGCCAAAGCGGAAAATGTCGAGGTCGCCAAAGTCAGGCCCGGCCTCGAATGGGACGAGGGGGTCGTCCGTGCCGTGAAACGCGATGACCGGCATCGGCCGCGCGCCGTCGCAGCGTCTCTCGACGTAGGGCGAGCCCGCCACCGGCGCGATCGCCGCGATGCGGTCACTCAGCTCGCAGCCCAGGAGAGAGGTCATGCCACCGCCGTTGGAGATACCCGTGGCGTATACGCGCCGGCTGTCGACGCATAGTCGCGCGCTCAGTTCGTCGATCAACCTACCGACGAATGCGAAGTCGTCGACGTAGCCTCGCTCAAGCGGTCCGTAGAGATACCACTCGGAGGGCGTGCCGGTAGCCTGCGGCGACACCAGCACGAAGCCGTTCTCCTCCGCAACCTCGATGAACCCGGAGTAGCGCTCCTGCTCGAGCGCGGTCGCGCCCAGGCCGTGGAAGTTGAGGACGAGCGGTGTTGGCCTGCGGGTGTCGTACGCCGTGGGCACGTAGAGACGGTAACTGCGCTCGACGCCGTCGGACTCGATGCTTGCGACGGATGATCCGCTCGGCGCCTCCGTGCCGCAGCCCGCGCTGCCGCTCGCAGCCGGCGAAGGCCCCTGGGTGGGAACGTCCGCTGCATCCGCTGTGGGAGCAGGTGCGGAAGCAGCCTCCTGCGTGCGGGCCGCCTCGCGGTTCTCGTGGCGCTCACGCGCCCTACCGCAGCCTGTCAGTAGAATCAAGATTGCGAGTGTGCAGGCGAGGAGGAGGACGTACCGCATGTTGGTTAGATCGTCAGGATAGCGTCAAACGTAACGCCCGCGAGCGCCTGCTTGACATCGCCACTAGGCAGGATTTAGTATCACGTGGTACCTTAGTGTCATAGAGACACTAAGTAGCGGGGCCGATAACAACCTATGACCGCAGTCCGAGACGATATCCTCCCGGTCGCCAACCTCGCCGGCATCGCCTGCGAGACGAATACGGGCATCACGACGCTGCCGCTTTCCCACGAGCCGTCTTTCGCCTACTGGCAGCAGGACATCCCGAGCGAGTACTGGGACATCGACGCGAAGGCGCTTGTCGAGCGCGTCGCGATCGCGAGGCAGAAGCTTGGCACGAAGCTGATCGTCCTCGGCCACCACTACCAGCGCGAGGACATCATCCAGTTCGCGGACTACCGCGGCGATTCGTTCAAGCTCGCGCGCTGGGCCGCCGACCACCCCGAGTCTGACTACATCGTCTTCTGCGGCGTCCACTTCATGGCCGAGGCCGCCGACATCCTCAGCGCGCCGCACCAGACCGTAATGCTGCCGAACATGGCCGCCGGCTGCTCGATGGCTGACATGGCCGACCCGGAGGATGTCTACGCCTGCTGGCAGGAGCTCGAAGAGGCCGGCGTCGCCGACAAGGTGGTGCCGGTTACATACATGAACTCGGCGGCGTCGCTGAAGGCGTTCTGTGGCAGGCACGGCGGCATCGTCTGCACGTCGAGCAACGCGCCGGCCGTCCTCAAGTGGGCGTTCGAGCGCGGCGAGAAGGTGCTCTTCTTCCCGGACCAGCACCTCGGCCGCAACACCGGCGCGAAGATGGGCGTGCCGCTGGACCAGATGACGCTGTGGAACTACAACCGCCCTTACGGCTCACTCGGAGGTATGACGCTGGAGCAACTGGAGCGCGCTCGCGTGCTGCTCTGGCAGGGCCACTGCAGCGTCCACCAGCGCTTCACCGTCGACCAGATCGACACGGCGCGGGCGAAGTTCCCGGAGATCAAGGTCATCGTCCACCCGGAGTGCCGCTACGAGGTCGTGCAGGCAGCCGACCTCAACGGCTCGACCGAGTTCATCGCCCAGGCGATCGCGAACGGCGCGCCGGGCAGCAAGTGGGCGATCGGCACGGAGATTAACCTCGTCAGCCGCCTGGCGCACGAGAATCCGGACAAGACCGTCTTCTGCCTCGACCCGGTAGTCTGCCCCTGCTCGACGATGTACCGCATCCACCCGGCGTACCTCGCCTGGACGATCGAGCAGCTCGCCGCCGGCAACGTCGTCAACCACGTCAAGGTGGACGACGAGACGGCGCACTACGCCAAGATCGCCCTCGACCGCATGCTAACGGTGGTGTGAGGGCACAACCTCTTCAGATAGATCCACGTACCAGGATTGGCGACAACTCTCGAAGGTCGGACAGCACAACCGTACCGTACAGTTCTTCGAGCTTTGTTCTCTTGACTAGATGCTGCCATTGGCGCTCAGTCACAACGACATCGCAGTAGGCGATGCCGAAGCTCAGCGCAGCCAAGTCGATCAGATCGCCATCTTTTCGCGGCAGATTCATGTCTTCATACCGGAGGCGCTGCAACTCGTACGAGACGAAGCGACTCGGCATACTGCGCAAGAATTCCTTCAACCCCAGGGCGCCTAAAGATACGAGCATTTCGAAATCAATCTCATTGGATCGGAACTCCTGAATGAGTTGCCAGATTTCCGTCAGGCTGCGAATCAGAGCAACATTCTGGCGTTCGGAGGCCGTCGCCCCCGTGTCCTTCATGACCCTAACCAGTTCTTGCTCTGCGTCCTGAAAATCTCGCGAGTAGCCGGTATAGGCCTGCGGGTCAATCGCAGGAATGGACTTGGTTGGTCTATAGCCGCCGATTACCCAGAATTCCTTCAGTCTCCAAAGCGAGAATCGAATCCGTTCCTGAATGAACGACGGAATCTCGGGGTGGTCCGGCAGTTGGATTTCGAGATGCTTTCCAAATGCGTGAGCAACGCCGCGCCCAAAGATTCTCGTTTCTTCTGCCTGTCTGCGCAGGCCAAAGAAATCGTGAAGCGCTAAGTCCACCTCCAGCTTGAAGATATCCTTTGCTCCGGCCATCGTCTCAAAGCGAGAAAGCATCGCCATCACTTCCGCAAGCCGATACCTACTGCCTTCGTCGCGTTTCTTCCACGTTTCCATGTAGTGCATCGTTGCCAGAGGGAATCGTGCCAGGTCGTTCTTGACCGCATGAATCGCCAGCTCGAGGACATCCTTGAAGGGCTCGCCCCTTGGGTCGCCGTGGTATGCCCTGGCGAGATCGATCCACTTCATTTGGTCAAGGTAAACAGTTAGCATAGCGATCTTGTACCTAACATAATACAAGAGATCACCTGCCTGGCTCGCGCTTCGCACGCGTCTGCAGGGAGGTGACCGCTGGCCCATGCCCTCGACCCGGCAGGCGACCTCGTCTAAGCTTCAAAACATGCCAAACACACGCCTCGCGCTGATCCCGTTTGTGCTGATAACCGCGCTGCTGCTCGCCTGCGGCGGTGGCGGCGGCTCTGACTACCCGGAGGGCTGGAAATCGTTCTCGGCGGGGCCGTTCTCCGGCGGCGTCGACAAGGACTGGAACGTCGTCAACGTCGACGTGTCGAAGGGCGCCGCGAACCTGCCGAAGGACGTGCCGCAGGCGATCGTCGACGCCGTCGAAGGTTTCGCCGCATCCGGCAACGCCGAGGTGTTCTTCATCTTCCTCGACGACAACGAGGAGTTCGCAACGAACCTGAACATCCTCGGCTGCGAGAGCGCGGACGCGAAGGAAATCGTCTCCAGCGGCAAGACGCTCGTCGACTACTACAAGTCGCAGGGCGTCGCGGCGGCCGTCAGCGGCCAGGTGAAGTACGACGGCCGCAGCTTTGACCTCATCCAGCTGAAGGTCACGTCTGACCTCGATAGCTACCAGGTCTACCTCGAGAAGGACGGCTGCTACATGCCCGCGACGCTGACGACGCGGCTGGGCGAGACGCAGCCGTTGGCTGACTTCCGCACCTTCCTCTCGTTCCTCAAGATCAACCCCGCGAAGTTCAAGTAGCAGGGAGACCCCAGATGCCTCACACCTACATCAACCCGGACGCCGTCTCGAAGCCGACCAACTACACCCACGTCGTCGTCGGCGATGGCCGGCGCACCGTCTACCTCTCAGGCCAGGTCGCGATCGACGCGGCCGGCAACGTCGTCGGCGCAGGCGACCTCGCGGCGCAGGCAGAGCAGGTCTTCGAGAACCTGAAGGCGTGCCTGGCGTCCGTCGGCGCGACCTTCCAGGACGTGACGAAGCTGACGACCTACATCGTCAACTACAAGCCGGAGGACCGCGCGATCATCGGCGCCGCCCGCCAGAAGCACCTGCCGGCGACGAACCCGCCCGCGAGCACGCTCGTCGGCGTCCAGGCGCTCGCCGTCCCCGCGATCATGATCGAGATCGAGGCGATCGCGGTGCTGAGCTAGGCTCAACGGGCAAACGGGCAAACGGGCAAAGAGCCCTGGGCCGCACGTCCTGAGGTACTCGTAGGACGAGCCGGCGCCTCCTTCGAAGCACTAGGTGACGTCTACTCGACCTCGAAGATCGCGACGTAGTGTCCGCCGCCAGGCGACTCGCTGGGACGGTCAGGCCGCGAACCAGGTGCGTAGTTGCGCTTCGGCTGATTTGCGAGCGCCGATACCTTAGGACTGGTAATCATGCCGGCTGAGCGGTAGTTTGGCGTCATGCAGTCCGCTATGTAGGTGAAGGAGAAAACCAAATGCATGCTTCCAAGAATGAACTCCCCTTAATGCTTGAGGCCGGGCCTTCCTCGATACGAGGTGTCGATTGGGGCGATATGCGCCTAAGCGTGGTATCTGTCCCAGCCGGCACTGATTTTGCACCGCTCCTCAAAGGCCTCCCGAATGATCGGTGCCAAGGTCCTCATTGGGGCTACGTTTTGAAGGGACGCATCCGAATTCAATACGCCCAGGAAGAAGAGGTCCTGGCGAGCGGCGACTTCTTCTACATGCCTCCGGACCATTCTGGAATTGCCGAGGAAGACACTGAGTTCCTCGAAATCGCACCGCCGCACTTGCACGAGCAATTTTTAAGGAACGCGAAGAGCAACCTCGAAGCTATGCAGGCTTCTTAGCGACCCTAGCCTAAAGCGACCAACCACAAGACGGAACGCTCGATCCAGTTTAACCCGAGGGCATAGAAGTCTGGAGTCGTGCGCTCATGAGCCGGGGCGAACGTCTGTCTCAGTGCAAGATCGCTTCGATCTCGACCGGGCAGTTGAACGGCAGGCTGGCGACGCCGACGGCTGAGCGTGCGTGCTTGCCCGCCTCGCCGAAGACCTCGACCAGCAGGTCGGAGCAGCCGTTGATCACGCGCGGGTGCTCCGTGAAGCCGGCCGGCGCGTTGACGAAGCCCGTCAGCTTGACGCAGCGCACGACGCGGTCGAGGCTGCCCATCGCCGCCCGCAGCCTGGCGATGATCCCCAACGCCGCCATGCGTGACGCGTCGTAAGCCTCGTCGAGGTTGACCTCGACACCGACCTTGCCCTCGACACGCGTGCCGTCGGCGCGAACCGGCAGCTGGCCGGAGAGAAAGATGAGGTTGCCTGCGCGCACGTGCGCCGCGTAGTTGCCGACCGGCGGCGATGCGTCCGGCAACGTCAGCTTCAGCTCTGCGAGGCGTGCTTCTGCGTTCATGGCGACATCGTAGCAAGGCAGCCCTCGTTTGACACCGCCTCGCGAACGGCGTTACGATCCCTCCACCTTAGTGTCACTGCGACACTAACTCTCCGCTGAAAGCTGACTGCTGAGGACTGACCGCTAGTATGCCCTCCTACGACTACGTCATCGTCGGCTCCGGCATCGCCGGACTCTACGCGGCGCTGATGGCGGCGGAGCACGGCAGCGTCCTCATCCTCACCAAGGGCAGCATCGAAGACAGCAACACAAAGTACGCCCAGGGCGGCATCGCCGCCGCCGTCGGCTCGGACGACAGCGCCGCTCTCCACCTCCAGGACACGCTGGTCGCCGGCGCCGGCCTGGTCAACGAAGAGGCCGCGCGCATCCTGGCTACCGAGGCGCCGGACCGCATCGCCGACCTGGTGCGCTTCGGCGTCCCCTTCGACAGCATCGATGGCGCCGTCGAGCTGAGCCGCGAGGGCGCCCACAGCCGCCGCCGCATCCTCCACGCCGGCGGCGACTCCACCGGCGCGCACATCGAGTTGACCCTGAGCGAGGTCGCGCGCCATTCCCGCATCACCATCCTCGAGCACTCTCAAGCGAAAGAGCTGCTCATCGAGGACGGGACCGCCGTAGGCGTCGTCGCCCTCGACGCCCGCAACAACAGCATCGACGAGTTCACCTGCAACCACCTTGTCCTCGCCACCGGCGGCTGTGGCCAGCT
>DATDPC010000015.1:0-3455 GCA_035292965.1 Dehalococcoidia bacterium
GCATGGCCAGGACGACCACGTCACCGGCCTCGTCGACCTGATCGACCGCTACGACGTCGGCGGCGTGCTCACGAGCCCGCTCGACGGCGAGACGGCAGCGTACCGAGCCTGGCGCGACGCCGTCGACGCCCACGCCCTGCCGCTGCGACGCGCCGTCGCGGGTGAGTGGATCGATCTCGGTGGCGGCGCGCGCATCGAGGTGCTCGGCCCGCCGGAGCGGGCGCTGCACGGCGGCCCCGATGACTTCAACGACAACTCGGTGATCCTGCGTCTCGTCTACGGCAACGTCAGCTTCCTCCTCACCGGCGACGTCGCCGAGGCGGGCGAAGCAGCGCTGCTCGCAAGCGGCGCCGACCTGCACGCGACGGTGCTGAAGGTGGCGCACCACGGCTCCGATGGCTCGTCGACGGCCGCGTTCCTCGACGCGGTCGCGCCGGCGCTCGCCGTCACCTCCGTGGGCGCCGAGAACACCTACGGCCATCCGTCACCATCGACGCGGCTGCGTCTCTCCGGCACGCCGCAGCTGCGCACCGACCTCAACGGCACGCTACGTCTGAGCACGGACGGCCGCAGCCTCTGGGTCGACTACGACCGCGGCGCGATCGCCGGCGCCGAAAACTCGGTGCTTCCCTGATACGGCGCCGCAACGTTCCGGCCGACTCTCCTGTTAGCTATTTAGCAGGGAGCGATCATGGAAGTTTCACAGCAGACCGTCCTCATCGCCATTGGGCTGGCGTTTGTCGTCATCGGGATCATGGGCCTCGCGCCCTTCGCCCTACGTGTGCGTCCGAGGACGCACTTCGACATCCACATCCAGCGCGCCGAGTTCATGCCGGCGCTGGCCGCGCCCGAAGGCTTCTTGCGCCCGGCTCTCGTGCCGTCGCTCGCCGGCGCCGTCGAAGTGACGCCGCTCGATGAGGGCGAAGCCGAGGAGTTGATGGCGCAGATCTACTCGATCCGCGTAACCGTGGGCGAGCTGCTGGAAGACGTGCGCACCCTGCGCGAAGAAGACGAACCGAAGCTCAAAGCCAGCTAGGCGCATCGGGGTCTGCGGGATCAATCCCGCAGCTTCTCAGTTGCAAGGTCCGTCCCACCCACAATGTAGACAACCTTCCGTCCGCGAAGCTGCGGGTTTCAACCCGCAGGGCTGGTTCCTACCACACAACCCCGAATCGTCTGCACACCCGATGCTATGCTTCGAGCATGACTAGAAGCGACGGCCGTAGCGCCGATTCCCTCCGTCCCCTGAGCATCCAACTCGGCTATCTCGCCTTCGCCGAGGGCTCCGCCCTGATCACGCTCGGCAAGACGATGGTGCTCTGCGCCGTCAGCGTCGAGGACCGCCAGCCGCCCTTCCTCCGCGGCACGACGCAGGGTTGGGTAACAGCCGAGTACTCGATGCTGCCGCGCTCGACGCTGACGCGCAGCCAGCGCGAGTCGGTCGCCGGGCGCATCGGCGGGCGCACGCACGAGATCCAGCGCCTCATCGGCCGCAGCCTGCGCGCCGTTGTCGACCTCACCGCCCTCGGAGAGCGCACCTTCGCCGTCGACTGCGACGTGCTGCAGGCGGACGGCGGCACGCGCACCGCCGCGATCACCGGCGCCTACGTCGCTCTCGCCGCCGCGATGGGCAAGCTTGTCACCGACGGCACCTACCCGAAGCTGCCGCTGCAGTGCCCCGTCGCCGCGACCAGCGTCGGCATCGTGGGCGGCGTGCCGCTGCTCGACCTCGCCTACGACGAAGACTCAACCGCCGAGGTCGACTTCAACGTCGTCATGACCGGCGAGGGCAAGTTCGTCGAGGTGCAGGGCACCGCCGAGAAGGGCGCCTTCGACCGCGATCAGATGGACCAGCTGCTCGCCCTCGCAGACAAGGGCATTCGCGATTCGATCGCCGCCCAGCGCGCCGCCCTCAGCGGCACGGGCTTCCCGGCGCTGTAGCTACCTATGGCTGAACTGCGTCCCCTTCGCGCCCTGCGCTACGACCCCGCCGTCGCCGGCGATGCATCGATGCTCGTTGCGCCGCCTTACGACGTCGTCGCCGGCGCTGCGCGCCAGGCGCTCTACGACCGCAGCCAGTACAACGTCTCCCGCGTCGATTACGGTGAGGGCGCCAACCGCTATGAGCGCGCCGGCCGTGACCTGACGATCTGGGAGGAACGCGGCGTCTTGACGCGAGACGAGACGCCGCGCCTCTACGTCTACGACCAGGAGTTCGCCCACGACGGCAAGACGTATCGGCGTCGCGCCGTGTTTACCGCGCTGAGGCTCGAGGAGTGGGAGAAGGGCATCGTCCTGCCGCACGAGGTCACCGGCGACGCCGCGAAGGCCGACCGCTTCGAGCTGCTGCGGGCAACGCGGGTCCAGACGAGCCCGGTGATGGCGCTCTACCGCGAAGACGCCGCATCGCCGCCGGACGAGGCGCTCGGCAAGCCCGTGCTTGACGCCGTGCTGCCGGACGAGCGCCACACGCTGCGACCGGTCGCACAAGACGCCGCCGAGGCGTTCTGCCGCGCCCTGGCGCCGCACAAGCTCTACATCGCCGACGGCCATCACCGCTACGAGACGGCGCTCAACTACCGCAACGAGTGTCGCGCCGCCGCGACGTCGTGGACGGGTGAGGAGCCGGAGAACTTCATCCTCGTCGCGCTGATCTCGGCCGCCGATCCCGGCCTCGTCGTCTTGCCGACGCACCGGCTGCTGAAGCTGGAGCCGTTCGAGATCTCGCTGCGCAAGCTGCGCCTCTTCGACCTCGACGACGCCGGCGCGATCGGCGATAGCAACCTGAAGGCGCTGCTGGCGCGTCTCCAGCGCACGCACGGCCCCGCCTACGGCGCCATTGGCCTCGAGCCCGGGCGCATGCACCTCGTCACGCCGCGTGACGTCGAAGCGGTCGTAGCGCGCGCGCCGCGGGGTCACTCGGACGCCTGGCGACGCCTCGACGTGACGGTGCTGCAGTACGTCGTGCTGCCCGCCGTCGGCTTTGACGAGGCGCCGGAGCACATCGACTACACGGAGCACGCCGATGTCGCCGCCGAAGCCGTTGCCTCCGGCGCGTGGGACGTGGCGTTCCTGCTCAACCCGACGCCTGTGTCGCAGGTCTTCGCCGTAGCGGACGCCGGCGAGCGAATGCCGCGCAAGTCAACGTTCTTCTTCCCGAAGCTAGCGACCGGCGTCCTCATGCTCCCCTATGACTAGGCTTGCTGGCTCGAATATCTCGGTCGGGCGATGAGCCTAGGCGCCGTCCGGCGATCGAACGATCAGCACCGGGCAATGAGCCTCGTGGACCACGGCCTGCGCAACGCTCCCGAGGACCAACCGGCCTAGACCGGAGCGGCCGTGGCTGGCGATGACGATCAAGTCGGCGCGCCACTCCTTCGCCGCGGCGATGATCTCCGGCGCCGGCTTACCCACCTTCAGGAAGCGCCAGGGCGGCGGGTCGATTTTGGCGCGGC
>DATDPC010000016.1:0-4391 GCA_035292965.1 Dehalococcoidia bacterium
ACCAGCATCCGTCCCTCCGGCCATCGCCTGCTGCCAGAGCCGCCCAGCGGCGCCGTAGAGGTGCTCAGCCGCCGACTCGACGAGCACCGTCGCTTCGGCGAGAGCCGCCTGCAGCCTCGCCGTGTCTTGCAACGGCACGCCGCCCCAGCCGCGCTTCTTCTTCGCGATCGCCGTCGCGCTCTCGATCGCGCCGCGGGCGACGCCGAGGGCGTGGCCGCCGTGGTTGATGAACAGGAGCGGCATCGCCCGCAGGATCGGCGCATCCTGCCCCGCGAAGTCCATCGACACGGCACGCGCCGCCGGCACGAAGACGCCATCGATGCTGAAGTCGTTACTGGCGGTGCCGCGGAGGCCGGTGGTGTTCCACGTTTGGTGCACCGTCACCTGGTCACGCGAGACGAAGGCGAGGCGCAGGACCTCGTTGCCGTTTTCGTCCTTCGCCGGCTGGTCGCCGTCGTAGACGGTGCACTCGCCGGCAAACCAGTTGGCGTGGGAGCTGCCGCTGGCAAACGGCCAGCGTCCGGTTGCGACGTAGCCTTCCTCCGGGCTCGAAGCCGGTATCGCGCGGCCGATCGGGTTGGCGACGCCGGCGACGATGCCGCCGTTGCCGTAGACGGTGCGCGCCTGCTCCGGCGATAGCAGCCCGGCGAAGCCCGCCGTCTGAGCCGCGATCATCAAGCACCAGCCCGCCGAACCGTCCGCAGCCGCGACCTCCTCGACGACGCGCGCCGCCGTCACCGGGTCAACGTCACAACCGCCCACCTCCGGCGACAGCATCAGGTGAAAAAAGCCCGCCGAACGCATCGTGTCGACCAGCTCGGCCGGCAGTTGGCCGTCCTTCTCGATCTGGGGCGCCAGCTCACGGATCCGCGGCGCCAGGCTCCTCGCCGCTTCGATCAACTGAACGCCCGCGTCAGTCTCAGTAGCCATCACTCACCCTCACAAAACCCAGGTTCTCGAGTGATTCTCGCACACCCCCGCAGGCCGCCGCGGCAGCCGTCTGCCCCCACGCCAGTGGGTTGACTCAGATTCGGCTCGGACATAGGCTGAATTGAGCGTGGCATCACAAACCACATCTCCCACGACCGGCCTTTCCATGACAGGCTTCTCCATGACAGGCTTCCAGCGTCTCTGTTTAGCGACCACCGTGGTCGTATTCGGCCTCATCGTCATCGGCGGCGTTGTGCGCGCGACCGACTCCGGTCTCGGCTGCCCCGATTGGCCGCGGTGCCACGGCAGCTTCATCCCGAAGTGGGAAGAGCACACCCTGATCGAGTACTCCCATCGCTTCACGGCGACCGTCGCCGGGTTCCTCGGCCTCAGCGTCCTCATCGTCGCCCTGCGCAACTACCGCCACGTGCCGGCGATCCTTTACGTCACCTGCCTCGGCTTCGTCCTCGGCGTGACCCAGGCGGCGCTCGGCGGCGCTGTTGTCAAGAACGAGCTGCCGGCCGGCATCGTCGCCGTCCACCTCGCGCTCGGCCTGACGATCCTGACGCTCCTGACCCTGCTGACGACGACGACCTTCGCAATCGCGAAGCCTCCCGCCGAAATTCGCCTGCCGAGCGGCTTCGGCCGGCTCGCGCTGGTCGCCTCTGCGACTACACTGCTGCTGATGCTTGTCGGCTCCTACGTCTCCGGCTCCGGTTACGGCCTCGCTTGCAGCGGCTGGCCGCTGTGCAACGGCGACGTTGTCCCCAGCGCCGGCGGTACGTCCGTGCAGATGATCTTCCTTCACCGCGTCATCGCCCTCGTGCTCGGCGTCGTCCTCTTGGCGCTTGCCTGGGTGGGCTGGCGGTTGCGGCGTGAGGCTCCGTTTGCCGCCGCGACCGCGGGCGTCGCGCTCGCTCTCTACGTCGCCCAGGCGCTGGTCGGCGCCGCCAACGTCTGGACGGAGCTCGCCGATGGCGTTGCCGCCGCCCACCTGGCGCTCGCTGCGGCCCTGTGGACGCTGCTAACCGTGCTCAACATACGTGTCCATCGACTTTATGAGGTGCTGCCGCTGACCTCAGGCGCGCCCCGCAACAAGCTCGCGGGAGTTACGCGATGAGCGCGCCGGCGCGCCCATTCGTCGCCGAGGTCCGCCCTGATATCAGCCTGCGTGAGACGCTGGGCGCCTACTTCGCCCTGACGAAGCCGCGGATCATCGAGCTGCTGCTGGTCACGACCTTCCCGGCGATGGTCGTCGCTGCCAACGGCATTCCAAACCTCTGGCTCGTCCTCGCGACGCTGGTCGGCGGCTCGCTGGCGGCGGGCGGCGCGAACACGATCAACTGCTACCTCGACCGCGACATCGACGCGATCATGCACCGCACCCACAGCCGCCCGATCCCCGCCGGCCTGATCGCTCCCGAGCGCGCGCTGATCTTCGGCGCCAGCCTCAGCATCATCTCGTTTATCTTTCTGACGCTGACCGTGAACCTGCTGACGGCCTCTCTCGCCGTGAGCGCGATCCTGTTCTACGTCTTCATCTATACGATCTGGCTGAAGCGCTCGACCGTTGAGAACATCGTCATCGGTGGCGCTGCCGGGGCGGTACCGCCGCTCTGCGGCTGGGCGGCCGTGACCGGCAGCCTGGACGCCGCGCCGCTGATCATGTTCGCCGTCATCTTCCTCTGGACGCCGCCCCACTTCTGGGCGCTGGCGATCAGATACAGGGACGACTACGCCGAAGCCCACGTGCCGATGCTGCCCGTCACCCACGGCGCCCTCGAGGCGCGGCGACGCAGCTTCGTCTACGCCGTCGTCACCGTGGCCGTGTCGCTGGCGCTGTACCTCACCGGCGACGTCGGCATCGTCTATCTCGCGATCGCCGGCGCCTTCGGCCTCGGTTTTGTCTGGCTGGCGTGGCTTCAGATCCAGCAGGCGACCGTGAAGGCCGCGATGAACCTCTTCAAGTACTCGACGAGCTACCTTGGCATCGTTTTCGCCGCTATGGTCTTAGACCGCCTGCTTTCTGTATAAAGGAGACGTAATGCGACCCGGACCGCAGCTCAAGTACGGCCTACCGATGCTGATCATCGTTTTCGCGGTTGCGGCCGTGGCGCTTTACGGCGGCGCAACCCTCGTCGACGTCAAGCACGAAGCCGCCGCCGCCGATGGCGGAGGCGCCACGGGCGGCCCGGCAAACATCACGATTACGGCCAAAAACATCGCCTTCGACAAGCGCACGATAACCGTCTCAGCCGGCGTAGACGTCACAGTCACCTTCGTGAACGCCGATGCCGGCGTGCTCCACAACGTCGCCTTCTACACCAACCGCTCCGCCAGCTCGACGATCGCCAAGGGGGCGACCTTTGCGGGCCCGGGGCAAGAGGAACTGAAGTTTGTCGCGCCCGGCCCCGGTAGCTACTTCTATCGCTGCGACGTCCACCCGGACCAGATGACGGGAACGTTCGCGGTTAAGTAAGACGCCTCGATCACACGAAGAAGGCCAGGCAGCGTGCCTGGCCTTCTTGCTTTGTCTAGCGTTACGCCCTTACGCGGCTTCTTCCCGTCTCGAGGCGAGGCGCTTCTTCAGGGCCTCGTCGGCGACCGTCGTGTGGAAGGAGAGCGGCTCCGCGTCCTCGAGGAAGACGGGGCCGCCGCAGCGCTCGCAGCGCAGCCTGTCGCCGGGCTTGAGCGGCGCTCCCGTAAACCCGGGGCGAGGCACGAAGTTCTCGACGCGGATCGGCTTGTTGCGCTGGGCGATGATCTGGCCGCTGATGTGGCCACAGAAGTAGCACTTGACGTCGGCAATCAGCCGATCGGTGGTCTCGGATGACATTTGGTAGCTCCCTCGGCAAGAAGAAGGCGTTTCAGTCACAGTTTCGGCAGGCCGGCGATGATCCGAACCCCCGGACTGCCGAATCTGGCCAGAATCAGGCTCGCCGGGGGCCTTATCGCGGGATAACCCCATCCCGAGAGCGCCATCTACCTTTCACATAACGCACTTCTGCGTCCGAGACCGGTGCTATACTTCCGCTTGCGGCTTCAAGCGTTGGGGCCCAGATCGCGCACCTGTGACTGCCCTGGCGAGCCAGGGTATTTTGCTGCCGAGGGGCATAGCCTGTGACGGAGACAATCGCCCGCGGACTCAAGGATGTCGTCCTCGACACGACAGAGTCGAGCTTCATCGACGGCGAAGCCGGCATCCTCCTCTACCGCGGCTACTCGATCCACGACCTGGCGCAGAACTCGAACTTCGAAGAGGTCTGCTTCCTCCTCCTCCACGGCTACCTGCCGACCCAGCACGAGCTCGATCAGTTTCGCCTCCGCCTGATCGCGCACCGCGCCCTGCCGGACGAGGTCATCGAGGTCATACGCCTCGTCAAGGACGCCCCCCCGATGGACGTACTGCGCACCGCCGTCTCGGCCATCGCGGCGTTCGACCCTGACGTCAACGACAACTC
>DATDPC010000017.1:0-9180 GCA_035292965.1 Dehalococcoidia bacterium
CCCGGCGGCGAGCCGGTAACCGACCAGGTGTAGATCAGCGCCGCCTCGCCGCCGTCGTCGGCGCCGAGGACGCTAAGCTGCGTTGTCGTGCCGGACGTGGGGTTGGGTGATGCCGCCGCGGCGGTCGCGACCGTCGGCGGCGTGTTCGCCGCCTGGACGTTGACGCTGACCTCGTCGAAGGCGCTGAGGAGGCCGTCGCCTGCGGTGAGACGCAGGACGTAGACGCCCGCCTGCGAGAACGTCGCCGTCGTGTCGATCGACGCGGCGTTGCCGAAGGCGACGCTGCCGGGGCCGCTCTGCTTCGTCCATGCCGTCGTCAGGTTGGGCGGCGCCGGCAGACCATCATCGGTCACGGTGGCGTCGAGCGTTGCGCTCGCCGGTAGGGTGATGCTGAGGTCGAGGCCGGCGTTGACGCTGGGCTGCTGGTTGGGCGGCGGCGCGCCCCCCGAGTCGTAGACCAGGTTGTCGAAGTTCGTATCCCAGCCGTTCGTGCTGCTGATCGTCACGGGCGAGCAGGCGGCGGTCCATCCGGTCGCGACGGCGGGCAGCAGCTGGCCGGAGGCGACCACCTGCGTCTTCGTCGGCTGGCCGGCGCAGGCGATTGTCACGGTCGAGCTCGTCGGGCCGCCGTTGAGCATATCGAGCCGCAGCAAACGCCGCGGCGTCACGAAGCTGAAGCTGGCGCTGTTGATCCCTGGTCCGTAGAACGTGAGGCTCTTCGTCGTGAAGGCGAGCCACGGCGACGAATGCAGCCACTTGTTCGTGCTGCCCCAGTCGATCACGCCGGTGGGGTACTCGCCGGTCAGCGGCTGATCCTGCCCCGCCTTGTCATCGAACGTGATCGTCATGGGGCCGCTGTACGTAGCGATAACCGACGACGCCGTCGCGGGCGTGACGATGTAGTGGAACTGCGGCTGGCCGTCAGACCAGCCGGTGAACTGGTTCTCACCCTGCGGCGTGATCGCCTCGACGCTGTGGACGGAGCCGATGACCGAGTTGCGCGTGATCGGCCCATTGGCGACCTGGCCGTCGAAGATCAGCTGCAGGCCGGGCGGGTCCGAGTTGACGGTCAGCGGCACCGTCTGGGGGAAGACTGACACGGAGGTGGAGCCGGTGAGGCCGCCGCTGTCCGTCGCCGTGAGGATGAACTCGAAGTAGAAGTCGTTGCCGTGGTCCGGCACGACGAAGCTGTCGCCGTCGCCGGTTGTGCTGAGGTAGGCGTGCGTGTGGCAGAGGCCACCGCCGGGGCAGTGGTGGATAACCACCGTCCAGGAGAGGGCGGCGCCGCTGAGCGTTCCCTGCTCCGGGTCGCTGGCGGTGCCGGCGAAGGCCATCGTGTCGTCGACCTTGTAGGTGAAGTCGGACGCCGGGGACGTGATCGTCGCCGTGGGCGCGCCGTTGCCGACCGAGATCGGGATCGTCTCGACGTCGGAGCCGCCCTGCCCGTCGGTCAGGGTTAGGGTCGCGCTGTAGTTGCCGTTCGTCGTGTACGTATGGCTCGGGTTGGGCTGCGTCGAGCTTGCACCGTCGCCGAAGTTCCAGGCGTAGGCTAGCGGGTTCGCGTCCGAGTCGTAGCTGCCGGTGCTCGAGAACTGGACCGCGAGCGGCGCGTTACCGCTCGTCGGGTTCGCGACGGCGACGGCGGTTGGTGGGTGGTTACCGCCGCCGACGTAGCGGATGCGGCGAAGCTGGCCCGTGTAAATCGAGAGGTAGTAGAGGTTCTCGTCCGGGCCCATCTCGATGTCGACGGGGCCATCGCCGGCCGGTTCGAACGTGCCGATGGAGCCGGCGACGAGCGTGTTCGTGTCCGTCGCTTCGAGGTAGCGGATCCAGCTCTTGGCGTAGTCGCCATAGAAGTACTTGCCCTGGTATGCCGCCGGGTAGGTGGCGCCGGTGTAGAAGGCGCCCGCCGTCACGGCGGAGCTGCAGCACGGGGCGTCCGAGTGTAACCACGAGACGATCGGCAGGCGCACGGCGCCGAGGCCCTGGGCGTAGAGCGCCTGGCACTGCGGCTTCGAGGCGTAGCCTGCCTGCTGCTGCGGCCCTTCGTAGCAGGGCCAGCCGAGGTTGGAGCCCGGCAGGACGGCGCTGACCTCCTCGATCTCGTCCCAGCCGACGTCGCCGACGTAGGGCGTGCCGCTGCCCGGCCTCAGGTTGAACCGATACGCGTTGCGCAGGCCGTAGGCGTAGACCTTCGACTTGTTGGCGCCGGCGTTGCCCGTCCAGAACGGGTTCGTCGAGATGCCCTGGCCGGTCGTCGCGCTGATGTGCAGCAGCTTGCCGGCGAGCGAATCGAGGTTCTGGGTGCGCAGCGCCATGTCGTCGACGTAGGTGAAGGCGGAGGCATCGCCGGTGGTGACGAAGAGCGTGCCGTCATCGGCGACCTTCACGGCGCCGACCGAGTGCGTGACGCTCTCGGACGGGATGCAGTCGGCTGTGACGGTCGGGCAGCCGGCGCCCGCGGCGCTGCCGAGGAGGACGAGCTGGCTGCTCGGCGCGGCCGTGTCGCCCGTGACCGTGTAGCGCGCAAGGCGGCCGCTCTTCGGTCCCTCGAAGGCGCCGGCGTTGTTCTCGTAGGTGTAGAGCAGGTAGATGTACGGGTTCGCGGCGAAGTTCGGGTTGACCGCCATGCCGATGAGGCCGTGGTCCCAGTAATCATTGACGCGGTCCTGGATGTCGATCACCGGTGTCGCCTGGAGGGCGCCGTTCTTCACGAGGCGGACGACGCCGTTCTTCTGGGCGATGAAGATGCGCCCGTCCGGCAGCAACGCGATCGCCGTCGGGTCGGTCAGGCCGGAGGCGACGACGTCGGTGACGAAGCCGCCCGGCAGCGCCGCCAGCGGTTCGGCCGATGGGCCCGGCGTCGCCTGCTGCTGCGGCCTCGCCGGCGATGGGCCGCCCCAGACGCAGCCTCTGCGCGCCGCCGAGGCGTCCTGCTCCGCCGCTTTGTAGAGGCGCGCGTACTTGTGTGTCTGGCTCGTCGTCTTGGCGAGGCCTTCCTTGATCAGGATTTCGCCGACGAGGCGGCCATCGACGATGGAGGCGTGGTACCAGCGGCGGCCGCGCGCGTCGAGGCTGAAGCCGGTCTCTTCTTCGAGGTGCACGCCGCCGCCGAGCAGCTCCCACAGACGGCCCGTTGCCTCCTCGCCGCAGGCGGTGTTGCCGGACGGCGCGTCGACGCCGATGAAGCCGACGCCCCAGATCGTGTCGTTCCAGAACTCGATCGTGTCGCCGTCGATGACGCGCACGTTCTCGATGTCGAGCGTTGCCGTGTTCGGAGGGCGCGGCGTCGGCGACGTGGGCGGCGGCGTCTGGGCGCGCACCGTCTGGTGCACCAGCGTCAGCGCCAGGATCAGGGCAACGAAGGCTAAGCCGCGAGTGATGCGCCCGCCGCGTGAGGAGGTGAAGCGACCGCGCCCGCTAGACGAAGCGCCGCGCGGTGTCATGGTCTACGGAGGGCGTGTAAGGACAAACGGCTGCACTCCTTGCTACCGCAGATGCGAAGCCGTCCCGAGATGGCTTCTGCGGCCCTATAACGCCGAAGGGCGGCCGATATTACACGGCAAGCCTCGGCGAACCTGAGCAAATCGTTTCGAAGCCGCTTCGGATTGTGCGATCCACTGCGGGCGAACCGGTCGTAGCTAGAAGTAACGCCCTCTCTACTGGAGCATGGGTGCAGTTCTGTACTGGGTGGGAAGGGGAGCCTCACGTGAGATCAGTCTCGAAGCGTCATGTCCTGTTTGCAGCCTTCACAGCCGTCGCCGTTTTGGCCGGCGGCGTCCTCGTCGCCTGCGGTGGCGGCGGTGACGACGACGAATCGAAGACGGTGCAGCTCGGCAGCCTCAAGGCAAACGACCACGGCACAAAGGATGTAAGCGGCGCCAGCGAGGTCGACCTCGAAGTAGACGACTTCTACTTCGAGCCGACCTTCATCAAGGGCAAGGCCGGCGAAAAGGTCACGATCAACCTCGAGAACGACTCGAACACGCTGCACAACTTCAGCGTCACCAGCCTCTCGATCGACAAGGACATCGCGGCGAAGGGCAAGACGACGGTTGAGTTCACCTTCCCGGCCTCGGGCGTGGTCCTCTTCCTCTGCAAGTACCACACCGGCTCCGGCATGAACGGCGAAGCGCTCGTCGGTGATGCGGCGCCTGGAGCGCCGGCTGCTGCTGCCGCGGCCTCTGTCAGCCTGAAGGTCACGAACAACGCCACGTTGGGCAACATCCTCACGGACCCGGCCGGCCGCACCCTCTACACGTTCGCGAACGACGTCGCAAACAGCGGGAAGAGCGCGACCAGCGGCCAGATTGCGATCAACTGGCCGGCGTTCACGATCGCCAGCGGCAACCCGGTGAAGCCCGACGGCCTCACGGGCGACCTCGGCACTATCACCCGTGACGACGGTACGAAGCAGCTCACCTACAAGGGCGTGCCGCTCTACTACTACATCAACGATGCGGCCCCCGGCGACACGAAGGGTCAGGGCTTAGCTAACGTCTGGTTCGCGGCTAAGCCGTAGCGTTTAGGCCGTGACGCGCGTACCGCCCGCGTCGCCCTCCAGGGCGCCGCGCAGGGCGCGCGCCTGGCGCCCGTCGACGATGTGGCAGCGGACGCCGGCGGCGGCGGCGCGAGCGCCGGCCCGCAGCTTCGGGATCATGCCGCCGCTGGCGACGCCGCGCTCGATCAGCGGTTCGACGCCGGAGGCGCGCAGCTCGGTGATGCCGGCGCCCTCGGCGTCGCGCACCTGAGCCACGTCGGTGAGGAAGACGAGATCGCTTGCGCCGAGCGCGGCGGCGACCACGCCCGCGACCGTATCGGCGTTGACGTTCATCAGCTGCGAGGGCTGCTTCTCCCAGAAGCCGACCGGCGCAAGCACCGGCAGGTAGCCGGCCGCGAGCAGCGCGTCGATCGGTGCGCGGTCAACGCGCGTCACCTCGCCGACGAAGCCGAGGCGCTCGTCCAGCTGTCGTGTCTGGAGCACGCCGCCATCGACGCCGCTGAGGCCGAAGGCGGGCGCGCCGAGCGCCCGTAGGCCGGCGACGAGCTGCTTGTTAACCAGCCCCGCGAACACGGCGGTAACGACGTCGATCGCGCCGGCGCCGGTGACGCGCAGGCCGTCGACGAAGCTGCTCTCGACGCCGTGGATCTTCAGCCACTCGGTCGCGGCGTTGCCGCCGCCGTGCACGACGACGATCGCCTGGCCGGCGGCGTGCAGCGTGGCGACGTCTTCGAGCGCCGTGTCGTGGTTGCCGAGCGTGCTGCCGCCCAGCTTGACGACGATTGGTGCAGTCATCGCGTCATTCTACGTGCGGTAGTCGGCGTTGATGTGGACGTACTCGGTCGTCAGGTCGCAGCCCCAGGCTGTCGCGGCGCCGCTGCCGAGGCCGAGGTCGATCTCGATGCGCACTTCTTCGGCGAGGAGCTTGTCGCTGACGGCGCGCTCGTCGAAGCCGATCACCTTGCCGCGATCGAAGAGCAGCTCGCCCTGTAGACGCACCGTCGTCTTCACCGGGTCGAGCGGCGAACCGGCGCGGCCGGCGGCGACGAGGATGCGGCCCCAGTTCGGGTCCGCGCCCGCAACCGCAGTCTTCACCAGCGACGACAGCGCCACCGTCTTCGCGACGTTGCGCGCGTCATCGACCGACGAAGCGCCGCTGACGTCGACCGTGATCAGGTGCGACGCGCCTTCGCCATCGCGGGCGATCGCGCGCGCGAGCTGAGTCGCGACGGCGAGCAGCGCCTCGCGGAACGTCTGCGCTTCCGGTGTACCGGCCGCGATCGTCGTGCCGCCGGCGGCGCCGTTGGCGAAGACGAGCAGCGTGTCGCTGCAGGACGTGTCGCCATCGACGGTGACCATGTTGAAGGTCGCGTCCGCCGTCTCGCGCACGGCTTCGCGCAGCAGGTCGCGGTCGACGGCGGCGTCGGTCGTGATGTAGGCGAGCATCGTCGCCATGTTGGGGTGGATCATGCCGGAGCCCTTGCAGCAGCCGCCGAGTGTGTAGAGGACCGTGTCACCGTCCTTCACCGCGACGGCCGCCTCCTTCACGACCGTGTCCGTGGTCATGATCGCGCGGGCGAAGTCGGAGCCGCCGTTCGCGCTGAGCTCGATCTTCGGCACAGCGGCGCGGATCTTCTCCATCGGCAGCAGCACGCCGGTGACGCCGGTCGAGCAGACAGCGAACTCGTCGTCCGGCACGCCGAGCTTGCGCGCCGCGAGTGCCGCCATCTCCTCGGCGTCGTCGATGCCGGCGTCGCCGAAGGGGGCGTTGGCGTTGCCGGAGTTGGTGATCACGCCTCGCAGGCGGCCGGCGGGCAGGCGCTTCTCGTCGACGTAGACGGGGGCGGCGCGCACGAGGTTCTTCGTCAGCACACCGGCGGCGGCGCACTCCCGCTCCGAGAACAAGATACCGAGGTCGAGCTGGCCCGCCTTGGGGCCGCCGGCGTACATACCGGCGCAAACGGCGCCGGCGACGAAGCCCTTTGGCGTCGTCAGGTGGCCGCCCGTGATCGTTTCGATGGTGAAGGTTTTCGTGTTGGTCATTTCGTCTCCCACAAATGCTAATGTCCCGCCGGGGCGGCATAGGTTGCTTGCCAGGCCGATGCCTGGCCGCTAACGCAGCCTCATGGGAGCGACTCGTCGAGGCCGGCCGTTTCGGGCAGCCCGAGCATCAGGTTGAGGTTCTGGACGGCGACGCCGGCGGCGCCCTTGCCCAGGTTATCGAGCACGGCGCAGACGACGGCCTGCTCCCGCGCCTCGTTGGCGAAGACGTGGATCGTCAGCCGGTCCGTGCCGTTGAGCGTCTCCGGGTCGAGGTGGTCCTTGAGCGCCGCCGATTCCTCCAGCGGCGCGACGCAGACGCCGCGAGGGCCGTCCTTGCCGGCGTAGTGGCTCGCGAGCGCGTCGTGGACCTGTCGAGGTGTTGGCGCGCCGGGCAGCGACCAGAGCTGTAGCGGCAGCGAGACGATCATCCCCTGCGCGAAGCGGCCGACGCTGGGCACGAACAGCGGCCGTCGCGTGAGCGAGCCGTGCTCCTGGATCTCGGGGACGTGCTTGTGCTCGAGGCCGAGGGCGTAGAGGTAGAAGTCGCTGCCGGTCGCGTCCGGCGAACTGGCGTCTTCAAACGACGCGATCAGCTTCTTGCCACCGCCGGAGTAGCCGGAGACGGCGTTGATCGTCACCGGGTGGCCGGCTGGAAGCAGCCCCGCCGTGACGAGCGGGTGCAGCATGCTGATCGCGCCAAGCGCGTAGCAACCGGGGTTGGCGACGCGCGCCGAAGCGGCGATATCGGCCGGGCGGTTGGCGTCGTGCTCCGGGAAGCCGTAGGTCCAGCCGTCGGACGTGCGGTGCGCCGTCGACGTGTCGATGATCCGCGCCGCGGGGTTCCAGACCATCGCTACGGCTTCGCGCGCGGCGGCGTCGGGCAGGCAGAGGAGCGAGACGTCGGCGGCGTTGAGCATCTCGGCGCGGCGGGCCGGGTCTTTGCGCTCGCCGTCACCCAGGTGCAGCAGCTCGATATCGCTGCGGCAGCCGAGCCGCTGGGCGATCTGGAGGCCGGTAGTACCGGCTTCGCCGTCGATGAACACGCGTGGCGTCATTCGTCTCCCTTAGAAGGAGACACTATAGCAATACGGCGCCGCTTCGGACTACAGGGAATGCCCGTACGTCGCTCCCGCCGGCTCACGAACGACCGTCGCGTCGCAGCCGCCCTCTACCCTTGTACGCGTTCGTCAAGGGGTTTAGGATCGACGGTGCTCCCCCGCCCACACATACGCGATTCTCTAGCAGGAACGAGGGTTTAATCATGGCTGACAAGCGATCTCAGGCGGCCGAGGCCGTAGTCCAATCGATCAAGACAGGCGAGCGCGTCGCATCCCAGAACGCGGCTCCGTGGCTGGCCGACGACGTCGTCCTCGACACGGGTCGAGAGCAGGTCTCCGGCAAGAGCGCGGTGCTCGACCGGATCAGCGGCGTCTGGCCGTTCACGCCGATCATGCAGCAGAGCGCCTGGTCGACGCCGATGCCCGACGGCGACACGCTGAAGGTCGAAGGCGTCATGCCGGCGATCGGCGCCGCGCCGGCGGGGATGAACCTCACGTTCTCCTTCAGCGGCGACAAGATCAGCAAGATCAAGCAAGAGACGGTCATGGGCGGCCCGCCCCAGGAAGTGACCGAGGTGCCGGCCTTCATCAAGGGCCAGATCACCGGCGCCCTGGCAAACGGCACGCCGATCGTCGTCTGCTACGTGGACGAGAGTGGCCAGCCGAAGCAGTCTCTGCGCGGTAGCACCATCGTCTTCGGGCCGACGCAGCTGGCGATCTGGGCTCGTAATGCAGAGGGTGGTATGCCCAACGCGCTGGCGAAGAACCCCAGGGTCTCGCTCCTCTACCGCGACAGCAAGTCGCGCTCGACCGTCATCGTCGAGGGCCGCGCTCACGTCGAGAAGGATGAGGAGATCCGCCGCCGCGTCTACGAGATGACGCCGGAGGTCGAGCAGCTGCACGACACGGCGCGCAAGGGCGCCGCGATCCTGATCGACATCACGCGCCTGCAGGGCGGCGGCCCGCGCGGCAACTTCCGCATGCAGCGCGAGGCTTAACGGCCCGTAGAGGGAATAACGCACCGTAGGGGCCGTTCGCGAACGGCCCCTACAACGTTACGGCGAGGAACGAGGGTTGCGATGACAGACACGGTGCGAGCTTCGGTGCAAGTGGGACCGCGCAAGCATGAGCTGCGCGACATCGAGATGCCCCGCATAGGGCCGGACGACGGGCTGCTGCGCATCGAGGCCACCGGCGTCTGCGGCAGCGACGTCGAGCAGTTCGAGGACGAGAGCGGCCGCCGCCCCGAGCCGCTGATCCCCGGCCACGAGCTGCTCGGCATCGTCGAGATCGCCGGCGAGCGCGCGATGGAGCGCTGGGGCGTGAAGCCCGGCGACCGCGTCGCGCTCGAGTCGTTCCTGCCGTGCCGTGAGTGCGACCGCTGTCTCAAGGGCGAGATCATGTCTTGCCGCAAGGGTCGCTTCTACTACGGCTACACACCGCTGACGACGGAGCCCGGGCTCTGGGGTGGCTACGCCGAGTACGCCTACCTCGCGCCGAACGCGCTGATGCACAAGGTGCGCCGCGACATCCCGGCGGAGGTCGCGGTGATGTACAACCCGCTTGGCGCCGGCGTGC
>DATDPC010000018.1:0-3336 GCA_035292965.1 Dehalococcoidia bacterium
GCGCCCTTTTCGCGGTTGCACGCCTCGCAGAGGATCTGGAGGTTGCGCGCCGTGTTGCTGCCACCCATCGCCAGCGGGATGACGTGATCGAACTCGAGGCGCTCTTGGCCGCCGCAGCCGACGCAGCGACCACCGTCGCGCCGCCAGACGAAGCGCTTGACCTCGCCCGCAATCGCCTCGCGGGCGGGTGTTGGCGGCATCTCGGTCTGCTGTAGCATCGCGAGCGCGCGCTTGAGGCGGCGCTGCTTCTGGGCCTCGCGAGCGAGGAGCAGCGCCTTCACCTCTTCGGCGTCGTAGCCGTCGTCCTCGAAGTAGACGGAGTCGTTGAACAGCCACCAGGCGCGGCGGCGCTCCTCGTCGACGAGGACGCAGACGGGCGTCTCGGTCTGGCGGCGACGCAATCGGCCGTACTCGGCGCGGCTGAGCGAGCGGCGCGCCTCGACGCCGGAGGCGACGAAGCGATAGCGGCTGAAGATCAGCGCGCCGTGCTTCTCGAAGGCAGCGTTTTGGTCCTTGCGCAGCATGACGGGACGCACGCAGGCGTCTCGTTAGTATAGTCGAACGGGCGTTCGCAGTGGTTTAGGGGTCGAGGTTCTCCAGACGGCCGGTCGCGAAGTCGATGCGACGGTAGAAGCAGTTGCGCGGCCGGCCGGCGGCGTCCTTGGTGTGACAGATGCCGCCTCGGCGCGGACGCACGCGGTAGAGCAGCGAGTTCTGCTCGCAGTTGACGCGCACTTCTACCAGATCGAACGTTTCGCCGGAGGTTTTGCCCTTCTCCCACAGCTCGTTGCGCGACGTGCTCCAGAAGACGGCGGAGCGCGTCTCGATCGACCGGTCGAGCGCCTGCTGGTTGACGTAGGCGACGAGGATCACCTCGCCGGTGTCGGCGTGCTGGACGGCGCAGGGCAATACGGACGCGGCGTCCGGGATCGACGCGAGCTTCGCGTAGTTGAGGGCGAGCTCGCTCCCCTCTTCGAGCTGGTTCGAGGTCGTCATCGGCGGTCTCCTGGGCTATTCGTGCGGCAGGCGCATCGGCAGGCCGTGCGAGGCCATGTACTGCTTCACGTCGCGGATGCGATAGGTGCCGTAGTGAAAAATGCTCGCGGCGAGCACGGCGTCGGCGCGGCCTTCGACGACAGCGTCGACCATGTGCTGGGGCGTACCGGCGCCACCCGAGGCGATGATCGGCACTTCGACCGCATCGGAGATAGCGCGCGTCAGCGGGATGTCGTAGCCGTCGAGATGGCCGTCGGTGTCCATGCTCGTGACGAGCAGCTCGCCGGCGCCGAGCTCGACGACGCGCTTCGCCCACTCGACGGCGTCGAGGCCGGTGGGACGCCTGCCGCCGTGGGTGTAGACCTCCCAGCGACCTTCGCCGGCGGCGCGGGCGTCGATCGCGACGACGATGCACTGCGCCCCGAAGCGCTCCGACGCCCTACCGACGAGGGACGGGTCGGCGACGGCGGCGCTGTTCAGCGACACCTTGTCGGCGCCGAGCTCCAGCAGGAGGCGCGCGTCTGCCTCGCTGCGGATGCCGCCGCCGACGGTGAACGGGATGAACACCTTGTCGGCGGTGCGCTCGACCATGTCGTAGGTCGTGCGGCGGTCGTCTGACGACGCTGTTATGTCGAGGAAGATCAGCTCGTCGGCGCCTTCGGCGTCGTACAGCGGCGCGAGCTCCACCGGATCGCCGGCGTCGCGCAGCTCGACGAAGGACACGCCTTTTACGACGCGGCCGTTATCGACGTCGAAGCAGGGTATGACGCGCTTAGTGAGCATCAACTCAATCCTAACGCGATCTTTATGCGCTGCTGGACTGCGAGAAGGTCGTCACGCGAAAGACGGCCTGGTGAGAACTGAACCAGGCGCTGATCCAGCGTGATGAAGCGTGAACGAAACCAGGAAGGCAGCCTCAACCCTGCCGCCATCCAATCGCGCAGCCTACAGTCCGTGGGTCCAGTGCGCCTCTGGCTAGTGATCAAGCCGACCGTCACGTCACCACTGACCTCGGTGAAAGACTCGGTGCTCACCACCACGGCCGGCCTGACCCGGTGGTCGGACAGGTCGGTAAATGGGAAGGGAACAAGGACGACGTCACCTATCTTGTAGGCCATACAACTCTTTCCAGTTGTCGTAAATCGCGTCCTTGTCGTTGTCCCAGTCTTTGGCGAAAGAAGACTCTGCGAGCTTCAACATCGCCCATCGCTCCTCGTCTTCGGAAAGATCGGGGTAGACCACGGGCTCCAGCAAGCTTTCGACATCGCTGCGGCGGACACGCGTGCCTCGACTAATCTTGAAGAGACGCAACTTGCCCTCGCGAGCCCAGCGATAAAGCGTCGCCCGTGTAACTCTAAGGTAGCTGCATGCCTCGCTGACAGTGAGCCAATCAGTTGCGGTCGTCATGATACGCAATTATACAAGCTGAGACTGGGCCTCGTCACCTGATTCCCTACTTGCCGACCTCGGACAACGGGTAGTTGATGTTGACTTCGATGCCGTCCGGGTCGTGGACGCCGACCTGGTGCTTGTCCGGCAGCGAGCGCTCCGTCCAGGCGATGCCTTCGCGATCGAAGTTGGCCTTCATCTCGTTGAGGCCCGTCGCCCAGAACTCGACGTGCTGAATGCGGCCCGTCGGCCACTTGGCCGTCTCTTCGTCTTTGGGCGCCATGCGCGCGAAGACCTTCTCGAGGTCCTCGCTGGCTAGGAAGCCGTGGACGACTTCGCGCGTGCCGATCGAGACGATGAACGCCGGGATCGGGAAGCCTTCGCGCTTGCGGACGTCGAGTCCGAGGCCCTTCTCGTAGAAGCGCCAGGACGCTTCGATGTCCCTGGTGCGCAGGGTGTAGTGGTCCCAATCGGTGATCGGCATTGCTTCTCCTATCTCTGAACGGCCGCAGCGGCGGCGATCGCTTCGGCGAGGTCTACTTTCGATTCGTACAAAGCCCGGCCGACGATGACGCCGCCGAGCCCCGGCACGGCCGCCGCGGCGCGCACGTCATCGACGGAGCCGACGCCGCCGGCGAGGATGATCGGCGCCTCGGTTGGGCCGAGGGCGTCGATCAGGTCTCGAACGCCGGCGACGTCCGGGCCTTCGAAGGTACCATCGCGAGCGATGTTGGTATAGCTGAGGGCGCAGGCTCCGGCATCGAGCAAGCGCCGCGCAAACTGAAGCACGGTCTCGTCCGACTGCTCCTCCCAGCCGCGCAAGGCGATGCGGCCGTCGCGCGCGTCGGCGCCGGCGGCGACGTGGCCGGGGAAGCGCGCGCACGCCTCGGCGGCGAGCGCCGGGTCGGTGACGGCGAGAGTACCGAGGAAGACGCGCTCGACGCCGGCCGC
>DATDPC010000019.1:0-5162 GCA_035292965.1 Dehalococcoidia bacterium
CCCGCCATGACCATCGCTTCCTTGTTTGCCAGCGCTACGGTCTTGCCGGCGCGCAGCGCCGCGAGCACCGGCTCCAGCCCGTCCCTGCCAACAACCGCCGCAACGACGATATCGACCTCCGGCGCCGTGGCGATCTCGATCATCGTCGACGCCTCGATGCTGCCGATGCGTGCGTGGCTGGAGTTTGCTGCGTAGCGAGGCTTGAACTCGGCAACCTGCTCGGTGAGGAGGGTGACGTTGCGACCAGCCGCCAGCCCGACTACGTCGAAGCGGTCGGGGTGGGCGCGGAGCACGTCGAGCGTCTGGCAGCCGATCGACCCGGTCGAGCCTAGGACGGCGACACGAGTCAGAGGACGATCCACTTCAAATACCAGTATACAGACGGGATGGCGAAGAGCAGGCTATCGAGCCGGTCGGCGATGCCGCCGTGGCCGGGCACGAGGCCGCTGGAGTCCTTGACGCCGAGGCCGCGCTTCAGCGCCGACTCCGCCAGGTCGCCGAACATGATCACGACCGGCAGGAAGAGGCCGAAGGCGACCCGGTGCACCGTCTCGAGGTGCAGGTCGAGCGCCTCGTTCAGGACGAAGACGCAGGCGAAGCCGGCGATCAGGCTGCCGGCGGCGCCCTCCCACGTCTTGCCGGGGCTGACGGCCGGCGCCATCTTGTGCCGCCCCAGCGGCCGGCCGACGAAGTAGGCGCCCGTGTCCGTCACCCAGACGGTGATCAGCGCGAACAGCAGCCAGTCGCGGCCGAACTCGTTGTCGCCGGCCTCGCGCAGGAGGACGAAGTGGGCAGCGAGGACGCCGAAGTAGAGCGCCATCGCCAGCGACCAGAGCCAGTCGTTCAGGTCGTAACGCGGGTCCTTCGTCAGCGCGAACACGGTCGAGACGAGCGCGATGACGCCCGCGACGCCGCCGAGCAGGTAGTCCTCGCCCGCCAGCGCCGCAAACGGCAGGACGCCAGCCGCCAGCGCCCCGACGATGCTAAGCGGCGCCCGCTGCGCCTCCCGCGCAATCGCGATCTCGAAGCAGGCAACCGCCACTGCAGCAGCGGCCACGGCGGCGAGCAGCGCCCCGCCGATCCAGACGGCGCCGATAACGAGCGGCAGGCCGACAGCGGCGGTTATGAGACGGGTGCGTAACACGGGCCAGGGCCCTAGGCGCTGACGTGCGCGCCGTTGCCGTTCGCGGAGGCGCCGTTCTTCGGACCAACACCCGAGTGGCCGGATGAAGCGTGTTTGCCGTTCTTCGAGCCCTTTAGGCCACCGAAGCGCCGCACGCGGCCGGCGTAGGCGTCGAGGGCGAGGTCTACCTCCGCTTCGTCGAAGTCGGGCCAGTAGGCGTGCGTCGAGTAGAACTCGGCGTAGGCTGCCTGCCAGAGAAGGAAGTTGGAGAGGCGGATCTCGCCGGCGGTGCGGATGATCAGGTCCGGGTCCGGCAGGCCGTGCGTGTTCAGGTAACAGGAGACGAGGTCTTCGTCGACGTTCTCGGGCGCAACGCCATCGGCGATCATCCGCCGGATCGCGTCGACGATCTCGGCGCGGCCGCCGTAGTTGAAGGCGACGCAGACGGTGATCGCCGTGTTGTTCTTCGTCAGCTGCATCGCGGCGCGGACGCGGCGCTGCAGGTCGCCCGGCAGAGGCTCCAGGTTGCCGATGTGGATCAGGCGCACGCCCTTCTCGTGCAGCGCGTTCAGCTCGCGGTCGATGACGCGGCCAAGCAGCCGGATCAGGGCGTTGACCTCGGCGCGGGGGCGGGTCCAGTTCTCGGTCGAAAAGGCGAACAGCGTCAGGCACTCGACCTCGCGCTCGGCGAAGGCCTGGATGACGCGGCGGATGTTCTCCGTACCGGCGCGATGTCCCGCCTGGCGCGAGAGGCCGCGCAGCTGCGCCCAGCGGCCGTTGCCGTCCATGATGATCGCTACGTGGCGCGGGATCGGGTTCTGCGGTTCGTTTGATTTGCGCGCGGCGGCGCTCTTGCGAGGTCGGAAGGGGGCTACCACGCGCTGCCTAGACTTCCGCGAGCTCGGCTTCTTTGTCTCTGCCGCGCTGCTCGATCTCGGCGACATAGCGGTCGGTTAGCTTCTGGAGGCGCTCCTGCCCCTTGCGCGAGTCGTCCTCCGAGATCTCCTTGTCGGTGACGAGGCGCCGCAGCCGCTCGAGGCCGTCGCGGCGGACGTTACGCACGGCGACGCGCCCGTCTTCGACACGCTTGTGGACGACCTTGACGAGGTCTTTGCGCCGGTCTTCGGTCAGCGGCGGGATCGCCAGGCGGATCATCGAGCCGTCGTTGGAGGGCGTGATGCCGACGTCTGACTTCTGAAGCGCCTTCTCGATCGCCGAGAGGGCGTTCTTGTCCCACGGCTGAATCGTGATCAGGCGTGACTCCGGCGCGGCGACGGTCGCGAGCTGGTTTAGCGGCATCGACTGGCCGTAGTAGTCGACGCGCACGTGGTCGACGAGGCCGACCTGGGCGTGGCCGGACCGAATCGCCGCGAGCTCGCGCTCGACGGCCTCGACCGTCTTCTTCATGCGGCCTTCGTCATCGCCGAGGATCTGATCGATCATTTCGCCAACCCTCCGGGGGCGGACACGGTTAGCGGTGGCCGGACTATTCGCCCAGCTCGAAGCGAATGAAGCGCTTCACCTGGATGTTTTCGCCCGTCTTGCCGATCGCTTCCGTGATCAGCTGGCGGATCGTCTTCTGCGGGTCGCGGATGTAAGACTGGTTGAGCAGCACCGGCTCCCAGGTCGCGTCCCGCTGCGTGCCTTCCGGCAGCTCTTCCTCGGTGACGACGATCGGGCGCGCGGCGGCAACCTGCATCGCGAGCTCGTGCACGAGGTTCTTGAACTCCTCGGTACGGGCAACGAAGTCGGTCTCGCAGTTGACCTCGACGAGCGCGCCCATGCGCCCGGCGTGGATGTAGCTATCGATCAGACCCTGCGCCGTAACGCGGCCCGCCTTCTTCTCAGCCGAGGCGAGGTTCTTCTCCAGCAGCCACTCAACCGCCTTGCCGACGTTACCCTTCGTGGCTTCGAGGGCGCGCTTGCAGTCCATGACGCCGGCGCCGCTGCGTTCGCGCAGGTCCTTGATCTGGTCGAGCGTTACTTCCACGGGTTACGCGCTCGGCTCTGCAGCGACGGCGGCAGCGGCCTCGTCCGCCTCGTCATCGACCTCGCCCGGCGCCGGCTCGTCCGGCGATGCCGAGTAGGTCGTCTTGGCGTCGAACTCGAACTCGTCGGCGTCGCCACCGTAGTCGCGCCGCTGGGCGCCCTCTAGCACCGCATCGGCGATGCGGGCCGTTACCAGGCGGACGGCGCGAATCGCGTCATCGTTAGAAGGAATCGGGTAGTCGAGCAGGTTCGGGTTGCAGTTCGTGTCGGCCATCGCGACGATCGGGATGCCGAGACGGTTCGCCTCAGCGACGGCGATGTACTCCATCCCCGGGTCGACGATGAACAGCGCCGCCGGGAGCTTCGTCATCTCTTTAACGCCGCCAAAGTGGCGATTGAGGCGCTCGATCTCCTCTTCGATCTTGAGGACGTCCTTCTTTGGCATCCGGCTGAACTCGCCCCGCGCGACGGCGTCCTCGAGGCGCACCAGGTGGTCGATGCGGCCCTGAATCGTCTGGAAGTTAGTCAGCGTACCGCCGAGCCAGCGGCTGTTCACGTAGGGGCTGCCGGCGCGCATCGCCTCTGAGGCGATCGTCTCCTGCGCCTGCTTCTTCGTACCGACGAAGAGCAGAGTGCCGCCGTGAGCGACGGTGTCAGACACCCACTCGCTCGCCTCTTCGAGGCGGCGAACGGTCTGCTGCAGGTCGATGATGTGGATGCCGTTTCGCTGGGTGAAGATGAAGGGTTTCATGCGCGGGTCCCAGCGCCGCGTCTGGTGTCCGAAATGAGCCCCCGCTTCGAGCAGGGACTTCATGGTTACGTTTACGGTTTGAGTTGCCAAGTGGTTGCGTGCCTCCTTTAGGGCCGTCTCTGTTTAGATTCCGGATAGATTTGGGCACTTAGTCCGGTTAGATTCGGCTCCTAAGTATACCAAGAGACATAGGACATAGGCATAGTGCATAGGGCAGAGCCGCCAGTCGGGCGACTATGCACCGTGGCTATGCACTATGCCACCTCCCGTCGCCTTGCATGCAGTCCGACCGAGGACTACGTTAGTTGCGCTCTCAATCGGCCCCGAACCTGACGCGGAGGAACGGCATGACTAACGGCAGCAGCGCGGTCAGCATCGAACGGGACGTGGTCTTCGGGCGCGGCGGCGACGAGGATCTGCGCCTCGACGTCTACCACCCGCCGGCGGCGCTGAACAAGCGCACCGCCGTCGTCCACCTCTTCGGCGGCGGCTTCACGCGCGGCAGCAAAGAGGCCGATTATCTGACGAGCAACGCCCGGCGCCTCACCGAGATGGGCTTCGTCAACGTTGCGTCGAACTACCGCCTCGCTCCCGGGACGAGGTGGCCCGGTCAGCTGCACGACGCGAAGGCAGCCGTTCGCTGGACGCGCGCCAACGCCGCCAGGCTCGGCATCGACCCTGACAAGATCGCGATCTGCGGTTATTCGGCCGGGGCGCAGCTGGCGATCGCCGTCGCCGGTTCGCCTGATCGAGAAGAAGGCGAAGGCGGCACGCCGGGCGTGAGCTCCGCCGTCGCCGCCGTTCTCTCTTACTACACCGGCTACTCGCCACGCGCCGCTGACGGCACGCCAAACGCGCTTCACGCGCCGGACGCGACCGACGCGGACCACGAGGCGACCAGCCCGCTGGCGTTCATCAAGCCCGGTTTCCCGCCGACGATCATCTTCCACGGCACCCAGGACGTAACCGTCCCGCAGCCGATCGACGCCGGCCTGTTCGCGGCGCTGCAGGAGGCCGGCGCCGACCCGGAGCTGCACCTCTACGCCGGCGTACCCCACATCTTCGACCGCCAGCCCGGCTTCGGTGAGTCGGCCAGCGAGCTCTGCGGCTTCTTCCTCGAGCGCTACGTGGTCAACGCGCCCGCGCGCGAAACGGCCGCGGCCCGGGCGTAAACGCCAGGGGGCAGCGATGACGACAACAGACAGCGGCGTCAGGATCGAAGAGGACATCGTCCTCGGCAAGGCGGGCGATGGCGACCTGCTGGGGACGGTCTTCCACCCGCCGGCCGGCGTGAAGAGC
>DATDPC010000020.1:0-9609 GCA_035292965.1 Dehalococcoidia bacterium
GCCACCAGCGCCCGGCGTGACGCAGCAGCGTCGGGTCGACCGCCGGCACGCCCTCGAGCAGCACGCGCTCGTCGCCCGTGGCGAAATCGATCATGACGACCCGGCTCTCGCTCGCCACCTCCGGCACGATGTAGACGCGCCCGTCGTGCCGCAGGATCGAGGGGTAGGAGGCGTGCGTCTCCCGCTCGATGGCGACCGTCACGCCGCCGTCGCGGTCGATACACGCGATGACGCCCTTGTTGGTTCGATACGAGAAGTGCTCGCAGAAGACCGTATCGTCCTCAGCGTCGCCGAAGGGGTCGGCGTAGAACTCATAGCCTTTGGGGCGTGTCAGCCAGCGTACGGGCTTCGAGATGCCCTGCAGCGCCACCTCGTGCAGCGGCTGCGGGACGACGCCGATGTTCCACTGTTCCGGCAGGAACAGCTCGCGCAGCTGGGCCGTTAGATTCGCCACCGCCGTGGCGTTTAGTCGGTCAGCGCCTGGTAGACGGCGACGCGCAGGTCGCGGCCGATCGCCGTCGGCGGCCCGCTGCCCATGAACTGGGTCATGAACACCACGGCGAGCTCGTCTGCCGGCGAGATGAAGAAGTGGGTCGATGCGGCGCCTGACCAGTGAAACTCGCCCGGCGTGCCGATAATGGCCGCCGCAACCGGGTCCAGCAGCACGGCGAAGCCGAGGCCGAAGCCCTGACCGTCGAGCCAGGTGATGCTGGGGCTTGCCGTGCGGATCTCGCCGGTCGCGATGTGATTCAGCGTCATCAGCTCCAGCGTGCGCGGCCCGATGATCCGCGTCCCATCCAGCTCGCCGCCGTTGGCGAGCATCTTCACGAAGCGCAGATAGTCCGGCGCCGTCGAAAGCAGCCCGCCGACACCGGAGAAGTACGTGTTCGAGGTGTTCGCGAACTCGCTCGTCGCCGGCGCGTCGAGCAGCCGGTAGCCGGGGCCGTCATCGCGGAAGGTGTAGTTCGCGGCGAGACGCGGCAGCTTCGCCGCGGGCAGGTAGAAGTGCGTGTCGGCCATGCCTAGCGGGCCGAGGATGCGCTCCTGCAGGAAGCGATCGAGTGGCTGGCCGCTGAGCACCTCGCAGAGATAGCCGACGACGTCGGTCGACTGGCCGTAGATCCAGGCCGTGCCCGGGTCGGCGGCGAGCGGCAGCTTCGCCAGCTTCTCGACCAGGTCCGCGAGCGTCCCCTTGGTGCCGATGCCCTGGATGCCTGCCCGGGAGTAGAGTTCATGCACCGGTGTCGTTGCGCGCGCCCCAAACCTGCCCGACGCCAGGCCGGATGTGTGCATCAGCAGGTCGCGTACCGTCATCTCGCGCTCCGGTTCGCGCACCTCGTAGCTGTCTGCGGTGCCGCCGGCGAAGACCTTCAGGTCACGAAACTGCGGGATGTACTTCGATGCCGGGTCGTCGAGCTGGAACCTGCCCTCTTCGTAGAGCTGCATCAGCGCCAGGCTAACGATCGGCTTCGTCATCGAGTAGATGCGGAAGATCGTGTCCGGCGCCATCGGCTTACCGGCCTCGTCGTCCATGCTGCCGTAGGTGCGGAAGTGGACCACCTCGCCCCGGCGCGCAACCGCCGTTATCGCGCCGGGAAACGCGCCGGCGTCGATGTGCTCCTGAATCTTGCGCGAGAGGTTCTCGAGCCGTTGGGACGAGATACCGGCGTCCTCCGGCTGCGCTTCGATCAGTCCGCTCGCCGATATCGTATCTACCATCGCGTCACCTCGACGATGCTTTGCTAGCCGCTCATCCGGCCTGTGAGGTATTTCTCCGGCGTGAAGAGGAAGTTGACGCGCCGTCCCATCGGTCGCGGCGGCGGAGGCGGCGGCTCGCCCGGCTTCGGTTCCGGTCGCGGCGGCGCGGCTCGGGGCCCGAAGCGCTCCTGCAGCTTCGCCATCTCCGCCTCATCCTCGACAATCTGGACGCTGCCGTAAACGACAACCTCGCCCCGTCCGTCGATGACGAGCAGCGAGGCGCGCGGCTGGCGCGCGAGGTTCTTCGTCTTGAACGACGACGCCTGCCCGCCGAGAAGAAACTGCGAGCCGTTAAACTGATAACCGACCAGCGATTGCTGCGGCGATCCGTCCTTGCGGCCGGTGGCGAGCACGCATAGCCGATGGTCCTTCAACCACTGCGCTGCTTCGGGGCTGAGGTCTGGCATTCCGGTTCCTCCGTCAGGTAAGCGATGCGGGTAGAACTTCGATGGCTTGAGAAGCAGGACGACGCGCTCTTCGCGTTTTAGGCGCTCGGCGAGGTCTGCGTCTGTCTCCACGCGCTGGGCGATCAAGCGCAGGCGCTTCTGGTTCAGGCGCAGCACCTCGTCCGCGTCGTCGATGATCGTGACGTGGCCGTAGACGATCAGCTGTCGCGGCCCGTCGACCACGGCGAGCGATGCGTCCGGTTGGCGGCGCAGGTTCTTCGCCTTCTGCGAGAAGCCGCGCACGCTGATCGCGAAGTCGCTGCCGTCGTATTGATAGGCGATCAGCGTCTGCTGTGGCGCGCCGCTGCGCCCGCTCGTCGCCAGGACGCCGGTGCGGTGCGAGCGCAGGTACTCGGCGATGCCGGCGCCTGGTTCAGCTGTCGTCGTCAAGCTCGAGCGCTAGACGTGCTTGCAGGCGAGGACCTCGCCGTCGAGCCAGCGCGGGTCGGCGTCGAGCATGGCGCGCAGTTCCTGGTACCACTTGTCCTGCGCCGGGTCGTTGGCGTTGGCCTCGTAGTTCGCCTTGCTGTCGAAGACAACCGAGATGATGAACTCGCCCGGGTTGCTCTCGTTGCGGTGCACCGAGCTGGCGATGGCGCCGCGGGCCAGCGGCGCGCGCTGCGTCCACCACGTGTCGAACATCGAGTTGAGCGCCTGCTCGGAGCCCGGCTTCACCTTCATAATCGCGATCGTGCCGTACATGCTTGTCCTCCTCTGACTAAACGTTTCGCGAGCTTAGTTTACGCCCGTGTGGGCGTATGGCGGAGCTACAGCCAGGAATCGATCTCGGGCAGGCTCGTGACCCAGGTGCTCACCTTCGCCGGCGGCGCCTCCCAGCGCTTCTCAGCCGCCAGCAGCCGCTCGAAGGGGTTGGGCTCCGGTACGGGGCCCTCGTTGAAGATCGACGGGTCGACGTCGCCGCCCCAGGTGTTCGTCGTATCGCTCGAGAACTCGAGGATGTAGGCATCGCGCGTCGTTGCCCCGGGGTTGCGGTTGCCGCGGTGGATGCCGTTCGGGTCGAAGAAGAAGGCGTCGCCGGCCTTGCCCGTTGCCTTGAAGTACTCGAACTCGCCCAGTTGCTTCCGGTACGGCGTCAGGCTCAGCTTGTTGTCGATGTAGGTGCGGTGGGGATGGTAGAGCCGGTGCGAGCCGATGACGTAGCTCATGTACTGGTCGTTCTTGCCGACGTCCGTCAGCAGCACCATGATCTTGATCCGCTTGTCGCCCATGTCGTGATGCCAGGCGAACTGCATGTCGTCCTCGTGCTCGTCAGGCAGGTAGCGGAAGCCGAGGGCGCGCTGCACGAAGGCGTTGCGCCCGAGATAGCGCCGCACCGTGCCGATGACGCTGCTATCGAGGCAGAGCTTTGCCAGCTCGTTCGAGTGCTTGAAGGCGTTGTTGGTGACGTAGACGCGGTCTTGC
The DNA here is from genome assembly GCA_035292965.1 of Dehalococcoidia bacterium. Classification (GTDB taxonomy): domain Bacteria; phylum Chloroflexota; class Dehalococcoidia; order DSTF01; family WHTK01; genus WHTK01. Next base: position 3,627 of record DATDPC010000020.1, read on the forward strand.
GGGCGCCAGTGCTCCTCTTCCTCCCAGACGCCGCTGAACACGCCTTCGCCGGCCGCAACCTTCGCGTCGAGGCCGGCGACGAAGCGCGCGAAGCCGGCGCGCATCAGCGGCAGCTCGTCCGCGCTGACGAGGCCGGAAACGCGGACGACGCCCTTCTGCTCCAGCTCCCGCGCCCAACCGAGCACTTCGTCCGATGCCGGCGCGTCGTAGACGTCGTCTGCGCTACGCAGACGGTGGTAGCGCAGACGCACGGCGTGCAGCGTCTCTTTGCTTGTGAAGTCGAGGCTCATCGCCTGACGGCCCTCGGCATCGACGAGATGTGGGTCGACGCCTCTCACGAGCAGCAGCGCCGCCACGTCCGCGTGGCCGCGCGCGACGGCGTGGTGCAGCGCCGTCATGCCGCGAGCGTCGCGGGCGTCGATGTCGGTGCCGTCACGCAGCAGGCGCTCGACCGCGGACGTATCGCCGCGCGACGCCGCAGCCGCCAGCGGGCTGAGACGCCCCTTCGCGCGAAGCATCCGTGATTCGTAGGCAAGACGACGCGACCAGGCGCGCGGCAGCTCAGCAGCGTCGGCGACAGAGCCGAGCATGCGCCGCGCGGTGCGCTTCTGCGAGGGAGAGACGGCGCGCCGGAGATACGTCGTGGCGTTCACGAGCGCTAGTCTACGCCTCATCGGTGGTGGTTTCTCTATCTAGGCGTGGGCGTGGTTCGCTGTGACTCGCGATGCGAACGCAGACTCACCAAGGAGGCCCCTTTACGATGTCAGGGTAGGCCGTGACAATTCCGGAAACGTCGGGCTTCCAGAATCCCCAATACCAACCGATAAGGTCGTCAGCAAACCCCCCAGGCGGCGGCCAAACTACGGCGGTAGGTCGCTTTGGCCAGATCCGAAGGGCCAGTCCTGGCCTGAGTTCCCCAGGCACACCATCAGCCCCGAAAACCTTGATTTGAAGGTAGCCGATGAGCATGTCAAAGACGACCCCGGCGAATGGATTGTCTCCGGGTGCTAGTGGACTGCGAACGTCGGCACATTCATAGAAAGACGAGACACGTCCAACGTAAGACGCCAGCCAGACGTTCCACTCAGGTGGCGCGGAATGTTCCTTGTACATCCAGTCTCTCCAGTGTTTGGAGGCCGGCGAGACTGGATGCCCCAACGTCTTGGCTATCATCGCCTTGAGCGCTGCCCAGGTCGCGATTTTCTGCCGAATATCCTTGGTCAGCGTCACCCGCTTGCCACTCGTAATCATCGACGTGAGGTAGGGGCGAGCATTGTCTTCTATGTTTCCCATCCAGCCTTCATTGCACGGTTTACATACGCATCTCGTTTTCGTGTCCATGCCAGACGCTTCCCACCTCCGCGTCTTGGTTCCTTGTATCGTGGTCGTGCCCATGAGGTGGCTGAAGTTGACTGGGGCGTTGCCGGCGCGGGGATGGCTTTTGATAACGGCGGTCATCCACTTAGGAAAGAGATGCTCGTTTGTAACGGGCTTGCCGCCACAGAAAATACAGGCGCTTGTTGCCATGAGGTGTCCTCAGACGATCACGGCGATCAGCCGGACGCGGCCTACCGCCTGTAGCGCGTGCGGCGCTGGCCCGGCTTGTGCGACACGCCGCGCATCCGCCGCCCGCCCTCGACGCCCATGTCTGAGAACGGCACGACGCCTTCCTGCCCGGCGACGGCCGCGAGCTCCTTCAGCGACTCGGCGTCGCTGACGAGGATCTTGCGCAGCTCGATCACCTGGTCGCGCAGGCCAGCCGCCTTCTCGAACTCGAGCGCCTTCGCCGCCGTCTTCATCTGACGCTCCAGCTCCATCACCATGCGCGTCAGCTCGTCCTTCGGCAGGTTGCCGTCGACGGTGTACTCGGCGCTCTCTTCGGCGACGCGGCGCAAGCGGTCGGTGATGTCACGGATCGCCTTGTGAATGCCGACCGGCTCGATACCGTGCTTTTTGTTGTGGGCCGTCTGGATCTTGCGACGGCGCTCCGTCTCGTCCAGCGCCATGCGCATCGAGTCGGTGACCTTGTCGGCGTACATGATCACCTGGCCGTTGACGTGACGCGCGGCGCGGCCGATCGTCTGGATCAGCGAGCCGCCGCTGCGCAGGTAGCCCTCCTTGTCGGCGTCGAGGATGCAGACGAGGCTCACCTCCGGCAGGTCGAGGCCCTCACGCAGCAGGTTGATCCCGACGATGACGTCGTAAACGCCGAGACGAAGGTCGCGCAGGATCTCGACCCGCTCCAGCGTGTCGATCTCGGAGTGGAGGTAGTGGGTGCGGACGCCCATCTCCTGCAGGTAGTCGGTCAGGTCCTCCGCCATCTTCTTCGTCAGCGTCGTCACGAGCACGCGCTCCTTGAGCTCGACGCGCTCGCGTATCTCGCCCAGCAGGTCGTCGATCTGGCCCTTCGTCGGCCTCACCTCGACGGCGGGGTCGATCAGGCCGGTGGGGCGGATGATCTGCTCCACCGTCTGCTGCGAGTGCGCCTCGGCGTAGGGCCCCGGCGTCGCCGAGACGAAGACGACGCGGTCGATGTGGTCCTCGAACTCGTCGAAGTTCAGCGGGCGGTTGTCCAGCGCCGAGGGCAGCCTGAAGCCGTAGTCGACCAGCGTCTGCTTGCGCGAGAGGTCGCCGAAGAACATGCCGCGCACCTGCGGGATCGCGATGTGCGACTCGTCGATGAACATCAGCCAGTCGTCCGGGAAGTAGTCGAGCAGCGTCCATGGCGTCGAACCGGCGCCGCGCCGGGCGAGGTGGCGCGAGTAGTTCTCGATGCCGGAGCAGTAGCCCGCCTCCCGCAGCGACTCGATGTCGTAGCGCGTCCGCTCTTCGAGCCGCGACGCCTCCAGCAGACGTCCCGTGTTGCGAAACTCGGCGAGGCGCTCCTCGAGCTCGGCCTGAATGTCGTCGATCGCCTGCTCGAGCTTGTCCTTCGAGGTGACGAAGTGCTTCGCCGGGAAGATATCGAGCGAGTTCTTCTCGGCGAGCAGCTCGCCGGTCAGCGGGTCGATCTCGATGATCCGCTCGACCTCGTCGCCGAAGAAGTCGACGCGCACGGCCAGCTCTTCGTAAGCGGGCAGGAGGGTGAGGCTATCGCCGCGCAGGCGGAACTTGCCGCGCACGAGGTTCGTGTCGTTGCGCTCGTACTGCATGTCGACGAGGCGGCGCATGACGCGGGCGCGGGGCATCTTCTCGCCCTTCTTGAAGCTGAGGACGAAGCTCTGGTACTCTTCCGGCTCGCCGAGGCCGTAGATGCACGACACGGACGCGACGATGATCACGTCTTTGCGCGTCAGCAGCGCGCGCGTCGCCGCGTGGCGCAGCTTGTCGATCTCGTCGTTGATGTCGGCGTCTTTGGCGATGTAGGTGTCGGTGCGCGGGATGTACGCCTCGGGCTGGTAGTAGTCGTAGTACGAAACGAAGTACTCGACGGCGTTGGTCGGGAAGAACTCCTTGAACTCGCTACAGAGCTGTGCGGCGAGCGTGCGGTTCGGCGCCAGGACCAGCGTTGGGCGCTGCCAGCGCTCGATTACTTTCGCCATCGTGAACGTCTTGCCGGAGCCGGTGACGCCGAGCAGCGTCTGGCGCTCCAGCCCTTTCTCGAGGCCGCGCACCAGCCCCTCGATCGCCTCGGGCTGATCGCCGGTGGGCTGGAAGTCAGACACGACCTTGAACTCAGGCATTCCTAGCCCACCACGCTTCGAGCGGCACCAGACGCTTCTGATCAGGATCGACACCCAAGAGGAACGCCTCTAGAGCGTGGGCTCCAATGCTGGGCGGTGCCCCGTTCTCTCCGAACACGCAGATGATCGTCCTCGGCGGCATGCCGAGGATTTGCGCCGTCACCTCGCCTACTTCTGCCTCAGTGGAGTTGCCGTCGGCGAGACGCAGACGAATGCGCGCGAATGGCGTGACCCCCAGCCGTCGCAAAGTAGAGCGCGACACGGTCGAAAAGGTGGCGCCCGTATCGACCAGTCCATTGATGGTCTCGGATTCGCCGTTGGCGGCAGTGAGCGTAATCGGGTGTTCGAATGTCCCCACGTAGGCGTTCCCTTCAGGGTTTCTTCTGTCGAAAGCTTAGATGCGTCACTCTCGTAGAGATTCGGTCATCGGCGCATGACCAACTGCCTCTACGAGGACGAGCTTCTGCTGCTCCTCATCGACCTCGAGCAGGAGCAGCGCCAGCGTCACGTGGCCGATCACCGCCGGCGTGCCGCGCTCAGAGAAGACGACGGGCCCGACGTCCTCCTGGCCCGCGACCGTGGTCAGCGCCCGGCCCAGCTGCGCGAAACGCACCTCGCCGTCCGTCGACTTGACGCGGACGACGCGCACGGGTGAGATGCCCATCTCCACCAGCGCCGGCGTCGGGATGCTCGTATAGGTCGCGTTCGGGTCGACGATCGCCTCGACCGTGTACTGGCCGTAGGGGCCGGAGACGGTCAGCATTTCAGAGAAGCTCACGTGTTCGATTATCGCATGCCGGCGACTCGGCCGGGGCCGAAAGCCTGCCTTGCCCAGATTGACGATTCGATTCTGGCGCTGATACGATGCGAGCAGGAAAGGAGGTGATGCGGATGGACCATCAACGTTGCAAGGCTAGAATAGCCAGGCCATCCGCCTATTAATTTATGGTACGAGGTAATCGCGCCTAGTTAATAGGCGAAGCCGGGCATTTCTAGCCTGGCAACTGAGTCGTTCTTCTTCGGAAGGACTACAGAAATGACCGCCCCGGTTCTTAGAATCGGGGCGGTCAACTTATAAGTAACCAGTAACCAGTGACCAGTAACAAGAAATAAAGAGGGCTCGCCGGCTCTACGAAGGTAGATCAGCGCCACTGGTTACTGGTTACCGGTTACTTGTTACTATCACTACGTATGGCAGAAACCTTCTTCGAACGCTTCCGTCGTCAGATGGACGACATGCAGTTCGAATCGATGCCGCTCTTCTCCAAACCGCACTTCTCCTGGAACCTCAAGACCGACTACGTAGGCCGCCGCTTCGTCTACCGGCCGAGGACCGATTCGACCCAGGATGACGCTCGCGGCATGCTCTCGCGCTGGCCGCTGCCCTCCGGCGCGATCATCCTCGCCGAGGGCCAGAGCTCCGGCCGCGGCCGCGATGGACGCGCCTGGGTCTCGCCGCCGGATGTTGGCCTCTACTTCACGCTGCTCGTCTTCACGCAGCCCGAGACGCTGCGGCCGCTCGCTTACGTCACGCCGCTCGCCATCGCCCTCGCCGTCGAAGAGGCCGTGGCGAAGATGGGCGGCTCGATTCGCGCCGACCTCAAGTGGCCGAATGACGTCCTGATCGACGGGCGCAAGCTCGCCGGCGTCCTGATCGAGACGACCGAGTCGCAGAACGCGGAGCCTGTGGCGCTCGTCGGCGTTGGGATCAACGTCAACCTCGACGTTGCCGTCTACCCGGAAATCGCCTCGATCGCCACCAGCCTGCGGGACGCGCTGGGATACGAGGTGCCGCGCGAAGAGGTGCTCGCCGCCTTCTGCAACCACTTCGAGACGCTTTACGAGGCCGCGTCCGCCGGTTCGTCCGAGCCCTTCGAGGCCTGGAAGCAGCGCCTCGTCACCCTCGGCCGCGACGTCGTCGCCACCGGCTTTGGCAGCGACGGGCTGGGAGGGGTCAGGCGTGGTCGCTCTTCTTCAGATATCGAGACGATTCGCGGTCGCGCCGTCGATGTCGACCCTGACGGCGCCTTGATTATCGAGACTGCGCCGGGAGCGCGCGTCCGCGTCGAAGCCGGGGACGTGACGCTCAGCGCCTAGACCGGCGTCTGCTCCGGCGCTGTTTCCGTCGTCGCGGCCGTTTCCGGCGCGGCCGTCAGCAGCTTGATCGACGCCGGGTCGCGCTTGACGACGAGCTTCAGGCCGGTCGCCTCTGTGACGACGACCGGCGTCTCCGGCTCGATCGGCGGGTCTTCTGCCGTCGCGTCCCAGCGCTCGCCGAGCACGTAGACGATGCCCCTGGG
>DATDPC010000021.1:0-3850 GCA_035292965.1 Dehalococcoidia bacterium
GCGCCGGCGGCAACCCGACGCCGGGTGGCACCAACGTGCCGCCGACGATCGCCCCCTAACATGACGACGGCAGAGGAGCTGCGAGCGACGCTGAGCGCGGGCCGTGAGCGCCTGCTACGCGCCATCGCCGGCGTCAGCGAGGAGCAGTTCAAGAAACGCCCTGAGGCGTCGGACGATGGCCCGGCGTGGTCGATCGCCGAGGTGCTGGCGCATCTGCTGCAGCAGGAGAAGCTGCGCAGCGGCCGCGTCGCCCTCAGGCTCGCCAACGACGGCGCGCCGATCACGCCATCGCCGCCCGAAGCGCACCTCGAGGGCGCGCGCGCCGGTCGCACGGCGCCGGTGCCTCAGCTGATCCACGGCCTGCTCGCCGCCCGCCGCGAGACGGAACGCCTCCTAGACCAGGCAGCGTCTACCAACGCCCTCGCGAACGCCGTCGTCCACCCCGAGAGCGGCCGCCAGACAATCGCCTGGCTGATCGAGGAGAAGGTCGCGGCGCATGAGGCCGAGCACGCCGCACAGATCGAGAAGCTGCGAGAGCTGGTCGGCGCGCCGCCGCTGGGATCCGCGGGCAATCTGGCAATCGGGCAATCTGGCAAAGAATGACGCCGAGCAGTAGCCAGATGAAAGCGCTTGTACTCCGCAGCCACACAACATAGAAAGATGCGCTAGCAGGGGTAGCGGGGGCGAAGCCCATGCGGGGGGAGTCTGAGGGGTCAGACGGGCAAACTGGCAGACGGGCAAACGGGCAAATGCGCCGGGAATCCTTAGGAATCAGGCTTCGGCCTTCAGAGACCTCAGCAGGGGTAGCGGGGGCGAAGCCCATGCGGGGGGAGTCTGAGGGGTCTCCCCTCAGCATTCTTTTCATACAACCTGAGCGGAGCAGCCGAGGTCAAGCGAAGCGGGCCGAAGGATGCGCAGCGGCGTGCGCGAGAGCGATGCGCAGCCGTACGCTGACGAAGCCCCCTTGACTTCATCGAACCACGTGGTAGACCTGTGAACGGGAAGGAGCCCCATGAGCACCGTCGATGAGGTAAAGACCCGCCTCGACATCGTCGACGTGATCGGCGGCTACGTGCGCCTGCAGAAGTCGGGCCGCTACTTCAAGGCGCCCTGCCCGTTCCACAACGAAAAAACACCCTCGTTCATCGTCAACCCGGAGCGCCAGAGCTGGCACTGCTTCGGCGCCTGCGGCACGGGCGGCGATGTCTTCTCCTTCGTCGCGAAGAAAGAGAACCTCGATTTCGGCGACACGCTGCGCCTGCTGGCGGAGCGCGCCGGCGTGGAGCTGCGCAGCGACGGTCGCCGCCGCGAGGAGATCAAGACGCTGCAGGACGCCAACGAGGCGGCGGCGCTCTTCTCCCACGGCCTGCTCCAGAACGCCCCGCCCGCGGCGCGCGCATATATAGATGAAAGAGGCCTCGACAAGCAGGCCGTCAGCGACTTCCAGCTCGGCTACGCGCCGCCCGGCTGGGACTACCTGCGTGACCACCTCAAGGGCAAGGGCTTCGCCGAGGCGCAGCTGATCGAGGTCGGTCTCTGCATCGAGGGTGAGCGCGGCGCCTACGACCGTTTTCGCGATCGTCTTATCTTCCCGATCCGCGACGAAAGGGGCCGCGTCGTCGGTTTTGGCGGTCGCGTTCTGCCGAAGCCGGAGGGCCTGGGCGGGGTAGATGGAACTGACACGGGGCCAAAGTACGTAAATACGCCTCAGTCGCCGATTTTTGATAAAGGCGGCGTCCTCTATGGCCTGGACAGAGCCAAGGAGGAGATCCGCAAAGTGGGCACAGCGGTAATAGTCGAGGGGTACATGGACGTGATCGCCGCGCACCAGCACGGCTTCAGGAACGTCGTCGCCTCCATGGGGACGGCGCTCACCGAGAAGCAGGCGACGCTGCTCCAGCGCTTCGCCGGCCGCGTCGTCCTCGCGATGGACGCGGACGAGGCCGGCAGCGCCGCCAACCTGCGCGCCGTCCAGGTCGTCGCCGCCGCCGCCGAACGGCCCGCCCGAGGTGAGAACCGCGCCCGCTCGCTCGACATACGCGTCAACGCCCTGCCGCAGGGCAAGGACCCGGATGAGCTGATCCGAAGCGACCCGGGCGCCTGGACCAGCGCCGTCGAGGCAGCGAAGCCGGTCATCGACCACCTCCTCGCCGTCACGAGCGCAGCTCTCGACCTGGCGCAGCCGCGCGACCGCTCGCAACTGGTCAACGAGGTCCTCCCCGTTATCGGCGAGGTAAACGACCCGGTGCTGCAAGCACACTACCTGCAGCGCCTCAGCCGCATGGCGCGCGTCAGCGAAGAAGCGCTGCGCCAGCAGCTGCCGCGTAGAGGTCGCCGCCACCAGCGCGAGCCCGAGGCGAACGAGGCGCTGATCGCCGGCCGGCGCGTTGTCTCCGCTCCAATCGAGGAGTTTGCGCTGGCGCTGCTCTACACCTTCGAATCGCTGGCGCCGCTCGCGGACCGGCTGGACGACGAGATGTTCGGCCTCAGCGAGAACCGGGAGCTGTTCCGCAAATGGCGCGCCGGCGAGCCCGTGACCGAGGACGAAACGGAGCTGTACGAGCACTACCAGGACGTGCTGAGGACGCGCGTCCCCGTATCTGAAATGACCCAGGTGGAGGTGGCGTTCTTAGATTGTGTGGAGCGATTACGACAAGTTAGAATGAGGGCGGTCAAGGAGGCCAGCGCCCTGGCCCTTGCCGAAGGAGAGGCAGGGGTGCGGCCGGGGCAGGTAGCATCGATCGCCGTTGCGAAGATGGGTGCAGGCGAATCTGAGGAAGCACACGATGACGAGGCATCATCTGCAGCGTCACGGCTCCTCGAAGACATGGAAGCCGGCCTGCAGTTCCACCGCCGGTTGATCGAAGGCTCCGCTCCCAACCAGACAGGCGAAGGCTCAACTCTTTAACCTTAGGCACTCGTGCTCGCACGGTTGCCGGCTTGGTATCTGCGCAGGGGATGATTAACGAATGACGAATCGTATCTCGATAGGTGTGGCCGAGAACGGGCCCGATGTGGCTCCCGGCGGTGGTGACGACTCGTTCCGCCGCGTCGCCGACATGATCGAAACGCGCACGCGTGACCTCGGCTCTGACATCTGGTCCGAGCCCGATATCAAGCTTTCTGCCGACGCCGACGAAGAGCGCGAGGCAACCCAGACCGCCGCCGTCGCCCTCGAAGACCAGGAGGGCATCGACGACCCGGTACGCATGTACCTGCGCGAGATCGGCAAGGTCTTCCTCCTCTCCGCCGCGGACGAAAAGCACCTCGCCCGTCAGATGGAAGAGGGCCAGCACATCGAGGCGATCGAGCGCACCTGGGAGATGGAGCACGGCGCCCAGCCGACCGCCGTCGAAACGGCGCTGACGCTGTTCGAGCAGCTGAGCCAGCTAAAGCCCGTCCTCGACCAGGCGATCCGCTTCCTCCACCTGCCGCGCAAGAGCACGCTCTCCGACCGTCTCGGCGACCCGAAGCTGCGAGGCCTGATCGACGGCGAGATGGACCTCGAGTTCGCCGAAGCCGTCGCGAAGTCGCGCCGCATGCCGGTCGAGGACGCCGCCCGCGCCATCGTCCGCCTCTCGATCGTGACTCACATCCTCCAGCCAGAGTTCGTCTCGATGATGGCCTCATCCGTCGGTGAAGAGTCGCTCGTCCCGCCGAAGTTCGAGGCGCGCAACAAGCTGCGCAGCGCCGAAGACGCCCTCAAGGCCCACTTCGATCGCCTCAAGCTCGAAGGCCTCGCGGCGGAGAAGCGTCTCACCGAAGCCAACCTGCGCCTCGTCGTCAGCGTCGCGAAGAAGTACATCGGCCGCGGCATGTCGCTGCTCGACCTGATCCAGGAAGGCAACAT
>DATDPC010000022.1:0-12285 GCA_035292965.1 Dehalococcoidia bacterium
GTTCTAAGGCAGTCGGTCGTCCACCGCGTGTCCCCTCTCCCTTTGGGAGAGGGCCAGGGTGAGGGCCGACGACGCGCCGTATTCGTGGACGCGTTTGTCAGTCCACCTCAGTCGCCAGCAGGTCCGCGTACGTCTCGCGGCGGCGCACGAGGCGCGCCTTGCCGTCCCGGACGAAGACGATCGGCGGCTTCAGCGCCGCGTTGTAATTGCTCGCCATCGAGAGGCAGTAGGCGCCCGACGCCGGGATCGCCAGCACCTCGCCGGCTTCGAGGTGGGGCAGGCGCACGTCGCGCACGAGCACGTCGCCCGACTCGCAGTACTTGCCCACGACCGTGACCAGCTCCTCGAGCGCCGCCAGCGGCCGCCCTGCCGCCAGCGCCTCGTACTTCGCGTCGTAGATCGCCGGGCGGATGTTGTCCGCCATGCCGCCATCGACGGCGACGTACGTCCGCACACCCGGCACGTCTTTGCGCGACCCGACGCTGTACAGCGCCACGCCGGCCCGCCCGACGATCGACCGCCCCGGCTCGACCGTGACGCGCGGGATCTCGAGCCCGAGGCGCGCGCAGGCGCCCTTGATCGCCGTGGCGATCGTCTCGGCGAAGGTCGCGAGCGGCGGCGGGCCCTCGTGACGCGTGTACTGAATGCCGATGCCGCCGCCGGGGCTGAACTCGCGCAGGTTGAGGCCGTGGCGCCGCATGTCCGCCGCGAACGCCAGAGTCTTCTCGATCGCCGCCGCGTACGGCTCCGTCTCGAACAGCTGCGAGCCGATGTGGCAGTGCACGCCCACGACGTCGAGGTTCGGCGCCGCGAGCGCGCGCTTCATCGCTTCTTCTGCCTGACCCTCCGCCAGCGCGAAGCCGAACTTGCTGTCGAGCACGCCCGTCGTGATGTGCGAGTGCGTGTGCGGGTCGACGTCCGGCGTCACGCGCAGCAGCACCGGCTGCCGCACGCCCGCCTCGCGCGCCACCTCGTCCAGCAGCTCGATGTCGCGAAAGTTGTCGATCACGACGCGGCCGATGCCCGCCGCGACCGCCTCCGCCAGCTCCTCGCGGCCCTTGTTGTTGCCGTGGAAGTAGACGCGGTCGAGCGGAAACTCGGCGACGCGCGCGATCGCCAGCTCGCCGCCGGAGACGACGTCGAGGCCGAGGCCCTCGTCGGCCAGCAGCTGCGCCAGCGCCTTGCCGATGTACGCCTTCGAGGCGTAGAGCACGCCGACGTCGGGCAGGCGAGCGCTGAACTCGCGCACGTACTCGCGACAGCGGTCGCGCAGGTCCGCCTCGTCGAAGACGTAGAGCGGCGTGCCGAACTCGCGCGCCAGCTCCACCGCGTCACAACCGCCGATCGCGAGGTGGCCGGCGGCGTTGACCTCGGCCGTGAGCGGCAGCACCGGCCGCAGGTCCGCGTCGATCTCGGTTCCCGTCGTCATGCAGGGATTATAGGCAGGGGCGTCACCTACGCGGGAGGCGCGAAGGCGGTCTCGGTAGGAAGATCTAACTGCTTTGGCTGGTTCCCTCTCCCTTTGGGAGAGGGCTAGAGTGAGGGCTACGGAGCGCTGGCAAGATGCCTACTTCTTCGCCATTTCCTTGAGCCATTCCAGGTTCTCTTCGATCAGTTTCTTGATGGTCGCCTCCCCCTTCTTCCAGTCGAAGTTCTCTGGCTTCTTCAGTTCAGGCTTGGTTTGAACCTTCTTGACCATGATCTTCTCCAGGTAATCCAGTATACCGGCCGCGCCGCTTCACAGACATTTAAGGTTTGTGTTACCGCCGCTCAACCGATCGAAACTCGGTGCGTGCGACGATCGTGCTACGTTTATGAGGTGAGTGGGATGAAGGACAAGCTTCAGTGGGCGGTAGTAATCTTCGCGAGCCTCGTGCTCGGCGGCGCGGCGATGGCCGGGATCAACGCTGCCTTCTTCGATGACAGCTCGAGCGGCGGCGGTACGGCCGTCATCCAGCAGGCGACTACCGACACCTCGACCGGCGTCACGAACACGACGCCCAGCGACGTCGCCGACCTCTACGACCAGGTCAGCCCCTCCGTCGTCCGCATCGGCGCCACGAACTCGACGCGCAACGCCGGCGGCGTCGGCTCCGGCGTCGTCATCGACAAATCCGGCCACATCCTCACGAACAACCACGTTGTCGACGGCGCGACCGACATCGATGTCACCTTCTCGGACGGCTCCGTCGTCACGGCGAAGCTCCTCGGCACCGACCCCGGCAACGACCTCGCCGTCATCCAGGTCGACGTGCCGTCCGCCAAGCTGCACCCAGCGACGCTCGGCGATTCGACGAAGGTGCGCGCCGGCGAGTTCGTTATCGCCGTCGGCAACCCGTTCGACATTCAGGGCAGCGTTACCCAGGGCATCGTCAGCGGCATCGGCCGGACGCTGCGTGAGAGCGGCGGCCGCCCCCTGCGCCAGCTGATTCAGTCGGACGCGGCGATCAACCCCGGCAACTCCGGCGGCGGTCTCTTCAACTCGAAGGGCCAGCTGATCGGCATCACCACGGCGATCGAGAACCCCTCCGGCGACCGCGTCTTCGTCGGTATCGGCTACGCCGTCCCGGTTGAGACCGCCAAGCGCTTCCTGCCCGACATGCTCGTCGGCGCCAAGATCGACCACCCGCGCCTCGGCATCGGCCTGCAGGACGTCACGCCCGCCGTCGCCGATAGCCTCGGCCTCAGCATCGACCACGGCGTCCTCATTGCCAGCGTCGAAACTAACTCCGCCGCCGCCCGCGCCGGCCTCAAAGGCGGCCTCACGAAGGCCAGCCCCGGCGACATCGTTGTCTCCATCGACGGCACTGAGATCAAGAGCTACGAGGACCTCGCCAACTACATCGACACGAAGAAGGTCGGCGACAAGGTCTCGGTGAAGATCAACCGCGCCGGCAAGGAGATGACTGTTGAGGTCACGCTGGAGGCCTGGAAGATCGGCAACAGCGCCTAGCCTGCAGCACCGCTTCTAAAGCACCTAACGGAGGGCCTCGGGAGAGGCCCTCCTCAGTTTTCACAACGTGTCCCCTCTCCCTTTGGGAGAGGGTTAGGGTGAGGGCGAGCGCACGAGGCGTTTCGTTGGGAGAGTGCGTTGAACCTCACCCTGGCTGCCGCCATCCCTCTCCGTGAACGGAGAGGGAACTGAGTCGTGGCGTCTACGGCTGACGAGGTAGCTACGGCTAAGCTTCCCCCTCTCTGCTTGCGCACCGCCTGAGCCTGTCGAAGGGGAGAGGGGGACTGAGGCGGAGAGGTCGTCCCACGCCCCAATCTCCTACCAACGAGGCGTTATCATCGCCGCGTGTCGATCCGGACGCTGCCGCAAGACCTCGTAGCCTTCTGTGAGGCGCACCGCCGGCCCGTAGGCGCGCTCGCGCTCCTCGGGTCGATCTTCATCTTCCTCGTCTCCGTCCTGCCCAACCTCGCCGACCACCCGACGCTGACGGACGACGAGATGTGGGTGCTCTCCTCCGCCTACAAGCTGGCGAAAGAGGGCGTCTTCGGCAGCGATATGTTCGCCGGCTTCTATCACGCTGACACGCACTACTACTTCAACATGCCGGCGCACCACGTCGTCATTGCCGCGGCGCTGAAGCTGCTGGGCTACGGCGTCGTCCAGGCGAGGCTCGTCGGCGTCGTCTACGGCATCGCGACGATCGTCCTCGTCTACGTGCTGGCGAGGCGGCTGTACGGCGTCGCGGCGGCGGTGCTGGCGCTGGCGCTGCTGCTCTTCCTGCGTCTCAACATCGGCTTCGATACGGGTCTACCGCTGCAGGAGTCGGCGGCGAACCTGCGCTACGACCTGGCGCCGGTGCCGTTCATGCTCGCCGCCGCGTTGCTCCTCCTCGGGCCGTCGACCTGGCGGCGCGCCGCCGCCGTCGGCGTGCTCATCGGCGTCGCGACGCTGCTGCAGTTCTACGGCCTCTTCCTGCTGCCGGTCGCCGCCGTCTTTCTCTGGCTCGAAGCGCTGCCGCGACAGCAGCGCCTGCGCCTCGTCGGGGCGCTCGTGGGCGCCTGCGCCCTCGCCGGCGTGCCCTTCGGCGTCTACATCCTCGCCCACTTCGACGATTACAAGGGGCAGACAGGCACCGTCGACCAGCGGGACGATTTCACCAGCCCGCGCTTCTTCATCGATAACCTGCTGAACGAGCCGGACCGCTTCCTGCGCCCCCTCGCCTTCAAGGAGATACCGAAGGGCGAAGACCCCGCTACCGTCTCGCCGCGCTATCTCGATATCAGTGAGATGGCGACGCGCCGGCCCTCGGCGAAGCTGGCGGTGCTCGCCGGTCTGCCGTTCGCGATCGCGTTTGCCGCATGGCGCGCCCTCAAGGCTGACAGCCGCGGCGACAGGCTGCTCGCGCTCTGCCTCGCCGGCCTCGTCGCCCAGCTGGCGCTGCTGGAATCGACAAAGTTCTTCATCTACTGGATCCCCGTGTTTCCGTTCCTCTGCATCGGCGTCGCCGGCGGCGTCGTCTGGCTGCTGACGCCGGAGAACTGGAACCGCCTGCGCCTCGCCGCCGCCGCCTTCGCCGTCGTCGCGCTGCTGCTCGTCTTCGCCGAAGGCAGCGCCGCGCGCATCGGCGGCCTCCGCACCGCCCGCGACGCCGCCAGCTACGACGCCCTCGCGGCCCAGATCCACGAGACCGTCCCGGCCGGCTCCCGCGTCGTCGGCGCCACGTCGCTGTGGTGGGCGATGCGCGATACGGACTATCGCAGCTACTTCCTCTTCTTCTACCTGACGCGCCCCGACTCTGGCCCCTACAAGACAACGATCTCCGGCTTCCTCGACGACTTCGACCCTGACTATCTCGTCATGACCCAGCTGGCAGACAGCGAGCTGACCAACCACCTCTCGCCCACCGACTACGAGGACTGGCAGCGCTACCTCCGCGACCACGCCGAGCGCATCGCCCACCTCGAAGGCGGCCCCGCCCGCCCCTACGACTACGTAGACATCTGGCGCATCCGTTAGATCCCCTCTCCCCTTGGGAGAGGGTTAGGCGCCGCCCTGAGCCTGTCGAAGGGGTGAGGGGCGAGCGCCGCCCCGGTGAGCCACATGACACCACGGGTTAAACTCGAATACGCAATGAGCACCCAAACCCCAACCGAAGCGATCGAGAAGGCGCAGCGTCTCGCCGCCGACTTCGCGACCCGCGCCGCGATCCACGACCGCGACGCCTCCTTCCCGTTCGAGAACTTCGACGCGCTGCGCGACGCCGGCCTCCTGAACCTGACGACACCGGAGGAGATGGGCGGCGACGGCTTCGGTATCGAGGTCGTCTGCCGTGTCGTCCAGGCGATCGCCACCGGCGACCCTTCGACGGCGCTGGTGCTGCAGTTTCACTACCTCAATCACGCCGGCATCGCCCGCGGTCAGCGCTGGCCGCGCCCGATCTACGAGAAGTTCTGCCGCGAGTCGCTCGAAGGCATCGCCCTGATCAACAACGCCCGCGTCGAGCCGGAGCTCGGCACGCCGGCGCGCGGCGGCCTGCCCGCGACAACCGCGAGGCGGACGCCGGACGGCTGGAGCCTCAGCGGACGCAAGATCTACGTGACCGGCGCGCCGATCCTGCGCTACGTCACCGTCTGGGCGCGCACCGACGAAGACCCGCTGCGCGTCGGCAGCTTCCTCGTACCGATGGCGACCAAAGGCGTCTCGATCGACCCGTCGTGGGACCACCTCGGCATGCGCGCCACCGGCAGCGACGACCTCGTCCTCGATAACGTCGAGATCCCGGACGAATACGCCATCGACGTGCGCCCGCCGGAGGCGTGGCTGCCGGGTCAGAGCGGCCCGGTGCAGCAGGGCTCGCTGGCGCTGAGCGCCGTCTACAACGGCGTCGCGATCGCGTCGCGCAACTGGCTTGTGCGCTACCTCAACGAGCGCGCCCCGACCAACCTCGGCGCGCCGCTGGCGACGCTGCCGCGCTTCCAGAGCGCCGTCGGCGAGATCGAAGCCCTCCTCTACGCGAACGACCGCCTGATCTACACGCTCGCCGCGGATGTCGATTCGGGCCGTCGCACGCCGTTGCCCGCCGAGGGCGAGTTCGTAAAGCAGATCGTCACGGAGAACGCGATCCGCGCCACCCACATGGCCGTCGAGCTCACCGGCAACCCCGGCCTCTCTCGCGCCAACCCGCTCGAGCGTCACTACCGCGATGCGCTCTGCGGCCGAGTCCACTCACCCCAGGCGGACGTGGTCTTCGCCGGCGCTGGCCGGACAGCGCTGGCTCCCGGCTAAGCGCCCCGTCCGCTGAGGCCCCAGACGCCCCGGCGGGATAAGATAGGCATCGTCTTGAGCGAGCTTCGCCTTCCAGCCGTCGCGGCGCCTTACTTCAAGCCCGGCACCCGTCAGTCGACCGTGCTGGCTTATGCCTGGATGGTCGCGCCCTTCGTGCTCGCCGGGTTCTTCGGCCTCGTCGCAGCACTGATCTACGTCATGTCGCCCGGCGTCACCCGCCCCGCCTACGACGACGCCTATATCAGCCTCACGTTCGCGCGAAACCTCGCCGAGCACGGCAAGCTCAGCTTCGACGGCCAGACCTGGTCCACCGGCGCGACGAGCCCGCTGCACGTCCTCATCCTCTCGATACCGCTCCGCCTCGGCTTCGGCCCGATCGCGACGAGTATTGGCGTCGGCGTCGCCAGCCACGTCTTCCTTTGCATCGCCGTCTACATCCTCGCCTGGTCGATCTTCCGCGACCGCCTCGCCGCGATCCTCGCCTCCTTCGCGATCGCGTTTACGAGCTGGGCGGCGATGGACGCCGGCAACGGGCTCGAGACGGGGCTGTTCATGGGCCTCGTCAGCCTCACGGCGGCGTCCTACTTTCTCCGATCCGACCATCGCGGCCGCTGGATCACCGGCGCGCTGCTCGGCCTGACGGTGCTAACCCGCCCCGAGGGCGTCGTCCTGATCCCGGCGCTGCTCGTCTACCGCTGGATCGACCGCGGCGAGACCGAGACGCTGCGCGATTACATCGAGGACGCGGTGCGCATCGCCGGCCCCGCCGTTGCCGCCGCGGCGCTGCTCGCGTTCTATTCGCTCCTCGTCAACGGCAGCTTCAGCGGCACCGCGACGGCGAAGTACTACTTCTTCCAGGAGAACAAGCACCCCTTCCGCGAGAAGATCGAGATCGCCAGCGAGCACGTCGGCATCTTCCTCGGCCCGGTGCTGGCGCTGATCGCCCTCGCGATCCCGGCGCTGCGACGGCGCGAGCTGCTGCTGTTCGGGCTGTGGTGGGTGCCGGTGCTCGTCGCCTACACGATCTTCTTCCCCGGCGGCCTCTTCCACTACTTCTACCGCTACCAGCACCCGGTCCTGCCGGCGCTCGCCGTCTTCGCTGGTGGCGGCGCTGCCTACTTCATCCACAGCGCCCGCACGCGCGACTACGTCTTCAAGGCGGTCGTCATCGCCGGGCTGATCGTCGCCGTCGTGCCGATGTGGCAGCAGTTCGAGCGCTGGCGCCTCACCTACAAGCAGGCGTCGCTCGAGACCTACGTCGACCTCGAAGCGATGGCGATCGACCTGAACAACTACGTCAAACCGAACCAGACGCTGGCGACGCACGACATCGGCGCTGTCGGCTTCTACGGCGATTACTACGTCCTCGACATCGTCGGCCTCGTGAACAAGGACGTGATCCCGTATCACAAACACCGCACCGTCAAGACCTACGTCGAGGGGACGCGGCCGGACTGGCTGCTCGTCTTCCCGGAGTGGGACTTCGAGTTCTTCCACATCTTCCCGGGCTCTG
Source organism: Dehalococcoidia bacterium (assembly GCA_035292965.1). GTDB lineage: Bacteria > Chloroflexota > Dehalococcoidia > DSTF01 > WHTK01 > WHTK01. The sequence goes on from DATDPC010000022.1 coordinate 7,752, forward strand.
ATCCTCACTACGAGCTGGTGAAGGCGTACCCCGGCGGCCCGCTGCGCCAGTCGCCGTATCTGCTCTACAGGATCAACTGGGACGACTAGTCGAACTCGCGGACGAAGCGCTCTTCCGGCGGCGCCTGGCTGCGCTTGAAGAACCAGATCAGCACCGCGCCGCAGGCAAACCCGCCGACGTGCGCCCACCAGGCGACGCCGGAGCCAGCCGTCGTCGTCTGCCCCAGCTCCAGGACGCCGGCGAACAGCTGCATCAGGAACCAGACGCCGATCAGCACCACCGCCGGCACGAAGAACGGCAGGAAGAACAACGGCAGGATCACCACCTGTACGATCGCCTTCGGGTACAGGATCAGGTAGCCCGCCAGCACGCCGGCGATCGCCCCCGAAGCGCCGACCGACGGCAACGTCGTGCTCGTCGCCATCGCGATCTGGGTTATCGCGGCGACGAGGCCGCAGACGATGTAGAACAGCAGGTAGCGGCCGTGGCCCATCCGGTCCTCCACGTTGTCGCCAAAGATCCAGAGGAACAGCATGTTGCCGAAGATGTGCGCCCAGCCCGCGTGCACGAACATCGCCGTGAACACCTGCACCGGCTCCCGATGGTCCGGAGGGCAGGCCAGCCGCATCGCCAGCGGGTTGGCGTGCGTGGCGACGCCGAAGTAATCCGCGACGCAGCTCGGCACGAAGCCGAAATCGTAGAGGAACTTGTTCGCCTCGCTGATCGGCACGCCGTTGAGGAGCATCGTCGGCTGCGAGCCCAGCGTCAGCATGTAGACGAAGATCGCGATGTTAACCGAGATCAGCGACCAGTTAACGACCGGTGTAGTGCTTCTGCGTATGAAATCGCCAACCGGGATCACGCGTCAATCGTAGGCCGCACCGCCGATGGGCGAAAGGTGTCGGCGCCGACCTCACCCTGGCTGCCGCCATCCCTCTCCGTCTACGGAGAGGGAGCTAGTGTGGGACCTGATCTTGGCTGACGAGCTTACTACGGCTGAGCTTCCCCTCTCTGCTTGCGCGCCGCCCTGAGCCTGTCGAAGGGGAGAGGGGACTGAGGGGAGAGGTCGTCCTACGCCGCGTCCCTGAGGAAGCACATCAGGATCACCTGCCCGTCGTGGACGATCGGGATGTTGTACGCCGTCACCGGCATCTCGTGCCCGTCCTGGTGCTTCGCCACGATGTCGAAGACGACCGGCCGGTGCTGCTCCTCGAAGTGCGTCAAATAGTTGTGCACCACGAGGTCGATGCTGCCGTCCGTGACGCACTCATCTAGCAGCGAGTCGCAGTCCTTGAACTGCTGCACCGTCATGCCGAAGAACGCGGCGCAGCGCTCGCTGCAGGTCTTGTGCTCGTCATCGATGTAGATGTAAACGGGGTCGGGGCAGCTCTCGAACAGCGGCGCCCACTCCCGCTCGATCTCGGCGATCCAGCGCTCGTGCAGCGATGCCTCTTCTTCCGGCGTCATCTCTTGCGTCATCGACTCCTCCTCCGCGCGCGCAATCGTACACCCGCCGAACGTTGCGGCGAATACGGATCCTGCGGGTTGAAACCCGCAGCTTCGATAACGGGGCACCCGATGGTTGCTGCGTGTCCCCTCTCCCCGCGGGAGAGGGCCAGGGTGAGGGGCAAGTGACGTCTCGTGTTCGCAGACCTCGTACTCACGCCAGACAGCCGAGCTTTAGAAATCGATCCCCGGCTGCGCCTTCTCGCCCTGCTGAAACGGGTGCTTCACCTCCCGCATCTCCGTCACCAGGTCCGCGTACTCGATCAGCGCCCCAGGCGCGTCACGCCCCGTGATCACGACGTGCAGGTCCTTCGGCCGCGAGCGCAGCGTCTCGATCACCTCGTCGACGTCGAGCCAGCCGTAGTTCAGCGCGTAGGTGATCTCGTCCAGCACGATCACGTCGTACTCATTCGACGCGATCTTCTCCTTGCACAGCGCCCAGCAGCGCTGCGCCAGCGCCTTGTCCTTCTCGAGGTCCTTCGAGAGCCAGGTGAAGCCGCCGCCGAGCGGTATCAGCTCGATGCCCATCTTCTTCGCCGCCCGCTCCTCGCCGAAGTTCGCGTCCTGGTTCTTGATGAACGAGAGCATGCAGACGCGCCAGTCGCGGCCCCAGGCGCGCAGCAGCAGCCCCAGCGCCGCCGTCGTCTTGCCCTTCCCGTTGCCGGTATAGACGATGACCAGCGCCTTGCGCTTCGGGACGGGCACCGGCGGAGCCTACGACGGGCAAACGGGCAAACTTGCAAACTTGCAAAACTCTTTGCCCGTTTGCCCGTTTGCTCGTTTGCCCATGGGGTGGTGGGGGAGGTGGGGCTAAGCGAGCAGCGGCCGGAAGCGTTGCTCCGACCGGTGTGGCCCAACGACCGCGAGGTTGAGCTGGTGCGGCCGCAGCAGGTCGTCGATCACCCGCGTCAGGTCGGCGGCCGTCACCGCCTCGAGCTTGGCGACGACCTCGTCCGGGCTCTGGATCTTGCCGCTTAAGATTTCTTGCCCGCCGAGCCAGCCGGAGACGGCGCGCGTGTCCTCCATGCGCAGCAGCATGCGGCCCTTCGCCAGCTCCTTCGCCTTGTGCAGCTCCTCGTCCGGGACGCCGTGGCGCAGGCGGTTGAACTCGACAATCAGCGCCTCGACCGCCTTGTGGCCGTTCGAGGGGTCGACGGCGGCGTAGATGCAGAAGCTGCCGGCGTCGAGGAAGTGGCTGACGTAGCTGTGCACGTCGTAGCAGAGGCCCTGGCGTTCGCGCAGCTCCATGAACAGGCGGCTGCTCATGCTCTCGCCGAAGAGGACGCTGAGCAGGTCGAGCGCGTAGCGGTCCGGGTGGTCGAGCGGCAGCGCGTGCATCCCGAGCGCAAGGTGGCTCTGCTCCGTGCGCTTGTTCAGCAGCTTGAGCCCGGGGCCCTTCTGGCCGTTCTGCGCCGGGAACCAGCTTCGCGGCTCGCCGCGCTTCATCGACCCCAGCGTTGGCTCCAGCAGCGCCATCGCCTCGTCTTCCGAGACGGCGCCGGCGATCGAGACGACGATGTTGTTCGGCGTGTACTGGCGCTTGAGGTAGGTCATCACCATCTCGCGCGTCAGGCCCTCGATCGACTCCTGCGTCCCGGCGACGTCGAGCCCGAGCGGTTGGTCCGGCCACAGCAGCTCGTCCAGCAGCAGGTCCGCCTGCTGGCCCGGCGAGTCGGCGACCGATGCCAGCTCTTCGAGCACGACCTTGCGCTCCTTCTCCAGCTCCACCGGCTCGATAATTGGCGCCTGCACGAGGTCGCTGAGCACGTCCATCGCCAGCGTCAGGTGGTCGCGCGCGACCTTGGCGTAGTAGACCGTGTACTCGCGGTCCGTCGCCGCGTTGATGATCCCGCCGACGCCATCGACGGCCTCCGAGATCTCCTGCGCCGTCGGCCGCCGCGCCGTGCCCTTGAAGCAGAGATGCTCGAGGAAGTGCGAGACGCCGGCTTCGAGCTTCGTCTCGTAGCGCGAGCCGGCGCCCACGTAGATGCTCACGGCCACGGAGCGCGTGTGCGGCATCGGCGCCGTGATCAGGCGCAGGCCGTTGGCAAGCTCCGTTTTGGTGTAGGGCGTATCGATGACGGCAGGCGAGGTCTGCAAGCGTCCAGCCTCTCGGTAAGGTGAGTTATCTATCAGCATACGGCTCGCGCCGCCTTAGGGGCTATGGAGCCCTGGGGGGAACCCAGCGCCGAGGCCGGACGAGACGCCGTAGGGGCCGTTCGCGAACGGCCCCTACGGCCCGTCTTGCGGCAAACGCCTGCATCTCGGCATCTGTGACGTCCCTCCCTCACCCCAACCCTCTCCCAGAGGGAGAGGGAGCCTGACGACGAGGCCTCGACGCTACGAGGCAACGACCCTCGATTACGCCAGCAGGGGTAGCGGGGGCGCTCCTGAGGCTCTCGAAGGGCCATGCGGGGGGAGTCTGAGAGCCTGTCCTGAGCCTGACGAAGGAGGTCTCCCCTCAGGTTCTTTTCTTCTTTACCTCCCTTAATCAAGAAAGGGGGCGGAGCAGAGAAGCCGAAGGCACTGATGCGCAGCCCCGACGCCCCGCCGTTGCCCGACGCCCCGCGCGCCGCTAACCTGAAGGGACGGAGGCCACACACGATGCCCAAACTCGCAGAAGCGATTCGCCGTAGCCAGCGCGTCGAAACCGCGCCCATGGGCTTCGGCGCCGCCCGGCCCGCGCCCAAACCCTCGATGCTCGTCGGCTTCCTCGCTCCGCCCTCCATGGTCGCGGCCGCCCGCGACGCCGGCGCCGACCTGATCATCATCGAAGCCGACGTCTCCGCCGCAGACGCCGCGAAGCAGCGCACCGCCGCCGGCGACCTGCCCCTCGGCGTCCACCCCAACGCAATCGACGCCGCAACCGCGAAGGCGCTGCAAAGCGCCGGCATCGACTTCCTCGTCTTCGACGCCGACACGACGCCGGCCGCCGCGCTCCTCGAAGAAGACCTCGGCTACGTGCTGCGCCTGCCGGAAGCGCCGAGCGAAGACTTCCTCCGCTCCATCGACTCGCTCTCGCTCGAAG
>DATDPC010000023.1:0-11678 GCA_035292965.1 Dehalococcoidia bacterium
CGGCGAGCTGCGCTCCGGCGCCGCCGTCGTCGGCGAAGCCGCCGGCATCGAGGCGCGCATCCGCGAGGCGGACGTCGTCGTCGTCGGCGAAGGGCGTCTCGATCGTCAGACCGCCTTCGGCAAAGCGCCGCAGTACGTCGCCCGTCTCGCCCGCGAGGCGGGTCGGCCCGTCATCTGTCTCGGCGGGTCGCTGGGCGAAGGCTACGAGGCGGCGTCCGCCGTCTTCGACGAAATCGAAACGCTCAGCGACGGCCGAGCCCCCCTGCCGTCGCCCGCCGAGGCCGCCGGCCAGCTCGCCGACGCAGCCGGTCGCGCCCTGCTACGGCTCCTCGAACGTAAACGCGTCGTCTGACTGGCGCATCGCCTGGTCGTCCTCGTCGAGCTTTGCCTGGGCGACGGAGCGCTGCTGGCTCACCCAGACGTAGGCGAGCAGCCCGGCGAAGATCGCGCCCACCGCGACGGACAGGATGCCGTCGCCGAAGTCGGTCTCGCCGGTGAGGATGCTGTAGCCGACGGTGAGCGCCAGCGCCAGCTGCCCGGCGAACGGCAACCAGATCAGCGTCTTGTAGAGCTGCGACCGCAGCGCGATCAGCAGGTACGCCGGCGCCAGCACGAGCAGGTGCGCCCCGACCAGCCGCTGCCCGGCCTCGTCCGTGACGCCGGCCCCCAGCGCTCCCGAGCTCGCCCCGTGAAACCCGACGAGGACGATGCCCTCCAGCAGGCTCCACAACGCGATCAGGATGATGATCAGGCGCGTCAGCGTCCGCGTGCTGACCATCGGCTCGTGCGCGTCGATCGCCGCCATCAGGTCGCGACCCGGTCCCGCGGCAGGTTCATGATCACGAGGACGAGCAACGCCCCGCTGACGATCAGCGGCACGATAAACCCCTCGAAGCCGATGTCCTTCGTCGCGACGTGATAGACGCCGAACAGCGCCACGCACGCCTGCTCCAGCGCCGCAACCCAGAAGACGTTGGCGTGACGCGACGGCCCTCGTACCAGCGCGTAAACGTAGATCATCAGCGTCACGAGCGCCGCGCCGCCGAATGAACCGCGCGCCGCCAGCACGCCGCCGATCTGGTCGTTATCGATCTTGAAGAGGTCGCTGCCGAAAGAGAGCTCGGCGGCGATGGCGACGACATCCCAGAGGATCAGCGCCACGAGGATCAAATGTGGGCGCCGTCCTTGCGAGATCGAGCGGGGCTCGTACGACGTGCTCATCGTGTCGTCGCCCCGATTCTACATCGGCAGTAACAAGTAACAAGGGCAGTAACCAGTAACAAGTAACCAGTAACCAGAAATGCCCGGCCTCCTCTGGTTACTGCCTTCGTTACTCAACACTCGTGCCGTGCAGCTCCTCTTCGTCCAGCCCGAAGTAGTGGCCGATCTCGTGGTAGACCGTCTTGCGCACCTCTTCCGCCAGCCTGCCGTCATCCGGGAAGTCGCGCACCAGCAGGCCCCAGAACAGCGTTATCTTGTCCGGCATCACCCCGTGGTAGCCCGAGTCGCGATTGGTCAGAGGTATGCCCTCGTACAGACCGTAGAGGCCGCCGCGCAGTCGCAGCCGAGCGCGCTGCCCCCGGTTCGGCGCCCGCTGCACCGCGAAATCGACGTTTTCGATGCGTTCGGCGTATGCGTCCGGCAGCGCGTCGAGCGCCGCATGCATCAGCCGGTTAACGCGAGTTGCGGGCCGAAGCGGCAGCGCCGGTCCTCTTATCGAGCCGATTTCTGCCAGATCGTCTGGAAGCCTTCGCCGGAGAGGACGTTCTTGATCTCCTGGCGCTCCAGCACCAGCAGCTCTTTCAACGCTGCATCGCAATCGCGCACCACGTCCGTGTAGCCCGTCTCCGCGATGCGCTGCGTGACGGCGGCCCAGACGCCGGACGTCGAGAGCGTGTTGATGTACTTCGGCCACCAGATCGCCGTCATCTTCTCTGGCAGAGGGAAGCGCGGCCGCAGCCGCTTCAGGTTACGAAAGCTCTCCTCTGAAGACCCGGCGCGGTTGACCACGCAGATCATCGGCCCCTCCAGCTGGCTGTAGCGGTTATCGATCAGCAGGCGCTTTTCGAAGAGGAGGGGGAATCGGAAGCGCACGACTTCAGCCGTCTCGATCGTGTGCAGGATGTCGTCCAGGTTGAGGACGTAGTCAGTGTCCATCCGAATCGAGTTTAGCACGGGCGCCCGTCGGGCTCTGCGTGTCCCCTCTCCCTTCGGGAGAGGGCCAGGGTGAGGGCGACGTACCGTCTGGCTGCCTTCGTTGCTACCGCTGAGCTTCCCCTCTCCGTGGACGGAGAGGGGACTGAGGGGAGAGGTCGTCCCCCGCTACCTAAACAAGTCCATCGCCGCTTCGCGCACTATCTCCCGCGCCGAGCCCTCGCCCTTGGGATAGGCGTAGCCCCTGATCAGCGCCGCCGGCACGCGGTTCAGCTTCCCCGTCACCAGTTCGGCCATCGACGCGAGCTCGTCGGCGATGCAGATCCACGTCGCCTTCAGCTCGCGTCCTTGCGTGTCGTTCTGGCCGACGTAGTCGAGGATCGGCAGCATCCCCGCGACGCCGATCGCCACTTCGGTGTACCCCGCGCGCCAGGGCCGCCCGAACGTGTCTGAGACGATCACCGCCGCGTCGGCGCCGGTCTCGGCGCGCAGCCCATCGCGGATTCGCCGCGCCGATGCGTCCGGGTCCACCGGTAGCGTCAGCAGCAGCCCGCCCGGCACGTTCGACGCGTCGACGCCGGCGTTGGCGCAGACGAAGCCGTGCTTCGTCTCGGCGATCAGCACGCCGCGGTCCATCCGCACGATTCGCTTCGATTCGCGCAGCACCGCCTCGACGTGCCGCGGGTCGCGGTCCCACGTCTTGCCCCACTCGATCGCGAACGCCGAAGGCTCCACCGTCTCGAGGTCAACGAAGCATCCCTCGGATTTCGACACCGCCTTCTGGGTCACGACAACGACGTCCTCGCTCGCCAGCGTCAGCCCCTGCGCCCGCATCGCCTCGGCGATCAGGCGCGCCAGGTCGTCTCCGGCCGAAACCTCCGGGATCCCCTCGATGCCGGTAACCGTGACGCTCATCGACTAGCCTTTGCCCGTTTGCAAGTTTGCCCGTTTGCCAGTCGTCTCACACGCCGCCGTTAGTCCGCTCGCCCTGAGGTACTCGTAGGGCGAGGCCCCATCGTCTGACCAGATTCCTAGAACGAGAAACGACTTCACAGGCCCACGACCTTGATCGCCGCCTCGACCTTGTTGGCGCGGTTGATGTTCACCAGCAGCGCCGTCACGCCCTCGACGAAGCGCGAGACGGACAGCGGCCCGCCGTTGACGCCGCGTATGCCCTCGATCCGCTGCGCCAGCTCGATCACGCTCGCCAGCGCCTCCTTGTCGTCGCTGCAGACGATCACGTCCCCGTCCACCGGATGGGCCATGTCCAGCAGGTGCCCCGCCGCCAGGTTCTGAAACGCCCCGACGACGCGCGCCCGCGGTAGCAGCCGCTGCGTCTCTTCCGCCGCCGATCCGTCCGGCACATCCAGCATCGTCACTCTGCCGCCCCCGAACTTCAGCGGCACAACCGCCGAGACGACGGTCTTGTCGCCGATCGCCTCCTCGAGGTCAGCCAGCGTGTCGGCCAGCCCCGCGTACGGCACCGTGACGACGATCACGTCCGCCGCCGCCGCGTTGAGGTTCGTGCCGCCCGTGACGTTGCCGCCGCCAATCGCCGTGACCTCGGCAGCCGCCTCGGCGCCGCGCTCCGCCGACCGCGAGCCGATGATCACGGACAGCCCGGCGTGGGCGAACCGCACCGCCAGCCCCTTACCCTCCGGCCCCGTCCCGCCGATGAACCCGACGTCAGCCAAACCAGCCTCCAGCGCCTCCAAGGCGTGTCTTAGAATAGACCGCGACCCAAGATATGACGGCGGGGCTGACGTGAGCAACGACGCGCACATCGTTATCGAGGGCGTAGACATGGTCTACGCCGCCTCGTCGCGTCCCCTCACCGCCCTCAGCAGCTTCGATCTGACGCTCCGTCGCGGCGAGTTCGTTTCGATCATCGGGCCCTCCGGTTGCGGCAAATCCACCCTCCTGCGCATCGTCGGCGGGCTCCAGTCGCCGACCCGCGGCCGCGTCCTGATCGACGGCCGACCCCCGCGCGAGGCCCAGCGCGAGAAGCAGATCGGCTTCGTCTTCCAGGACCCAACCCTGCTCCCCTGGCGCAACGTGATCGAAAACGTCCGCCTACCGCTGCAGGTGAATAAGCGTCCGAGAGGAGCCGCCGGGCGCCCCTTCTCCGCTCGCCCTGAGCACCGTCCTGAGCTTGTCGAAGGAGTACTCGTAGGGCGAGCGGATGCAGACGATACGAGTCTAGGGGGGCGGAGGGGAAGCCCGCGCACCGCAGACCCAGACGCCCTCGTCGACCTCGTAGGCCTCGAGCCGTTTCGCCGCTACTACCCCCACCAGCTCTCCGGCGGCATGCAGCAGCGCGTCGCCATCGCCCGGTCGCTCGTCACCTCACCCCAGCTGCTGCTCATGGACGAGCCCTTCGGCGCCCTCGACGAGATCACGCGCACGTCGATGCGCTTCGAGCTCCTGCGCGTCTGGCGCTCGACGGCGGAAGGCGCCTGCACCGTCATCTTCGTCACCCACAGCATCGCCGAGGCCGTCCTCCTCGCCGATCGCGTCATCGTCATGACGCCCCAGCCCGGCCGCATCGCCGCCGACATCGCGATCGACCTGCCGCGCCCCCGGCCCGAGGAGATCGAGCTCGAACCGCGCTTCCTCGAGTACACGAAGCGCCTGCGTGATCTGCTGCGCCAGGGCGCCCCCTCCGTTCGTCCTGAGCTTGTCGAAGGACGCGAAGGCTCCGTGCGATGACCGGCGCCGTGCAGGAACACGACGCCGCCGCGCTCGTCGCCGCGCCCGCCGAGCCTTCGACAAGCAGCCGCAACGCCCGCTGGCTGCGCGAGCTCGCCGCGACGGTGCTGCCCGGCGTCATCGCCATCGCCCTCGTCCTCGGTATTTGGGAGGCATGGGTCGAGATCAAGGACGTCAAGCCCTACATCGTCCCGGCCCCGACGCGCGTCGCCGAGCGCTTCGCCGACGACCCGTGGTTCTTCATCCACGAGGGCCTCAAGACGCTGGAAGGCGCGATGTTCGGCTTCGCCGTCGGCGCATTTGTTGCTTTCGGACTGGCGACGATCATGGCGCAGGCGCGTGCCTTCGAGCGCTCGATCTTCCCGCTCGCGATCCTCGTCAAGGTCACGCCGATCGTCGCGATCGCGCCGCTGCTGACGATCTGGTTCGGCTTCGGGCTGATGCCCAAGGTCTTCATCGCCGCGCTGATCGTCTTCTTCCCGATCATGGTCAACGCCCTCGTCGGCTTTCGCTCCGTCAACCCCAACGCGCTGGCCCTGATGCAATCGCTCGCCGCCGGACGCACCGAGGTCTTCTGGCGCCTGCGCGCCCCCTCCGCGCTGCCCTACCTCTTCGCCGCCTTCCGCGTCTCGATCCCGATGAGCGTCATCGGCGCCGTCGTCGCCGAGTGGTTCAGCGGCGACCGCGGCCTCGGCAGCGTCATCTACGTCGCCAACAACAACCTCGACATGGCGACAGCCTTCGCCGGCGTCTTCACCCTCGCGATGATCGGCGTCATCCTCTTCGTCGCCACCAGCTGGCTCGAACGCCGCGTCCTCTTCTGGCACGAATCGACGATGGACGTAAGGGGCTAACCAATCCCCTCTCCCTCAGGGAGAGGGTTAGGGTGAGGGCTGACCTCACGAAATTCAATGAACGAAGCAATTCAAGCCCTGATCGACGTCCGCAGCCGCCTCCTCGCCGCCTGCGACCTCGTCCCGCCCGAGCACCACACCGAGCCCTTCATCGGCGCCTGGGACCTGCACGACCTCCTCGCCCACCTCGCCGGCTGGGACTACATCGACGTTGCAGCGATTGCCGACCTCGTCGCCGGCCGCCGCCCCGCCTTCTACGACGACTACGACGCCGACTGGGCGAAGATCAACGCGCGTCTCGTCCAGACGTACCGTCAGGAACGCTGGCTGGACGCTGTCGACGCGGCTCGTATGTCTCAAGAGCTGCTCGTTGCCGCGCTCACAGCGCTTCCGGACGGCGAGCTCGACCGCGACCGCGGCGTGCGCTGGAACGGCCACCAGCTAACGATCGCCCGCATCCTCCGCGCCACCGTGCGAGACGAAGCCGCGCACGTCCACCAGATCGAAGCGTTCGCGTTAACCAGGCGTTAGCCGAGCGCCACCGCGCTTGCCCTACAATCTCGATGTGACAAACGCCTATCTCTTCGACGGCGCCCGTCTCCAGCCGCTCGACTGGCAGCCTGCGCGCGCCCTCCGCTGGGCCGCCTGGCGGCCGGACGGCGCGTCGCTGCTCGCCGTCGGCAACGGCGGCTCTGCCCTGAGCTACGACGGCGCGAAGCTCGAGCCCGTTGACACCGGCACGCGACAGAACTTGCGCGGCGCTGCCTGGTCACCCGATGGCGCGATCGCCCTGCTCGTCGGCAACCGCGGCGCCGTCCTCCGCCTCGAAGCCGGCGCCGCGACCGACGTCTCGCTGTCCCACGTGACGGAGAACCTCCGACGCGTCGCCTGGCACCCAGGCGGCGAATGGGCCCTGATCGTCGGCAACGGCGGCAGCGTCCTCCGCTACGACCGCGCCGCCGCGACGCTGACGCCGCTCCCCGGCGACCGCGCCCACACGCTGCGTTCGATCGCCTTTCGGCCGGACGGCGCCTACGCGCTCGTCGGGGCGTTCGCCAGCCGCTGGGCCGGCTACCCGCGCCCCGCCGCCCTCTACCGCTGCGACGGCCGCTACCTCCAGGCCCTCCTCGCCTCCGACGACGAGGACGACTACGTCGCGATCGACTGGACGCCGGACGGGCTCGCCATCGCCTGCGGCTACGCCTGGCGCAACGATGGCGTGGTACTTAATAAAGCGCTGTTATATGATGGCTCCGCCTGGCGCTCCCACGTTTGGGGCGGGCCGGGCGTCATTCTCGGCGGCGGTTGGAAGCCTGGCGGCGCCGAAGCGCTGCTCGTCGGTGAGAATGGCCTGCTCCTCAGACTCGAACGCGAAGGGGGCCTCGAAGAGCTAGACAGCGAAACAAAAGACAACCTAATCGGCCCGTTCTGGAAACCGGACGGGTCGGCGGCACTGATCCTCAAGGGACCTGGCGAAAAAGTCTATACCGTCTAGCGGGTAAAACAGCTAGAGCACGCCGGTTCGGTTAGATGACTGCCCAAAGGCAGGGAGTGAGATATGCATCTACCCGTTAAGCGGCTTTTTTATTGGCGTGGCGAACGGCCACCTCTCCCCTCAGTCCCCTCTCCGTCTATGGAGAGGGGAAGCTCAGCCGACGCCACCACGTCAGCCAAAATCACCTCTCTCAACTCGCTCCCTCTCCGTCCACGGAGAGGGATGCCGGCAGGCAGGGAGAGGTTCACCCGCCGCCGCTTCGGCGCCATCGTCGCGTCCATGCTCCTCGGACCGATCATCGCCGCCTGCGGTGGTGGCGATGACAAGAGCGACGACAAGCAGGCCTCCTCCACCAGCCCGGTCGCGAAGACGCCGAAGAAGGTCACCTTCATGGCCGGCTTCCAGGCGCAGGCGAACCTGCCGTTCGTCGGCGCCTACGTCGCGGCGGAGAAGGGCTTCTTTAAGGAGCAGGCGCTCGAAGTCGACATACGCCACGCCCAGTCCGGCGAGCACCTCCAGCTCATGCTCGCTGGCGAGGTGCAGTTCTCGACCGCGAACGGCTCGCAGGTGCTGCTCCGTAACGGCGACAGCTTGCCCGTCGTCTCGATCGGCCTGATCGGCCAGCGCAGCGAGCAGGGTTACGCCGTGCTTACGACCTCTGGGATCAAGACGGTCAAGGACTGGGCCGGCAAGACCTTCGGCTACAAGGGCAGCGTCCCCGCCGAGTTCCTCGCCATCGCCCGCGCCAACGGCCTCGATCCCGCCTCCGTGAAGCAGGTGCGCGTCGGCTTCGACCCGCGCGTCCTCAGCGAGGGCCAGGTCGACATCCTCGCCGTCTTCTTCTCCAACGAACCGGACACGCTGGAGCGCCTCGGCTTCCCCACGCGCGTCTTCGACCCGAACGAGTTCGGCCTCCAGTCGCTCGGCCTCACCTACGTCGCCTCGCGCGATTACGTCGCCAAGGATCCGGACGCCACCGAGCGCTTCCTCAAGGCGGCGCTCAAAGGCGTCGATTACGCCAACCAGAACCGCGACGAAGCGCTCGAGATCGTCCTCAAGTACGCGCCCCAGCAGGACCGCAACCACCAGCGCTTCATGCTCAACACGGAGCTAGACCGCTCGATAACCGACCTGACGAAGGCAAACGGCGTCGGCTGGCAGACGAGGGAGCAGTGGCAGGCAAACCACGACATGCTCTTCGACTACCAGGTCCTCAAGCAGCGCCTCGAAATCTCCCAGGTCTACACGGACGAGTTCCTGAAGAAGATCTACAAAGGCGGCAAGCTAATCTGGCCGTAAAAAACGTAGGGACGTACCTTTAGGTTCGTCCGCGCGACGGCCCGGTTGGAGCAAGTACGCCGCGTCTAGAACGGACGGTACGCTCGCGGACGGAGCTGAAGCTTCGTCCCTACGCCGCCTGCTAGAATCTCGAAGCGTTATCTAGTCTCGGCCGAAGGGATACAGCAAGACGATCGCCGCAAGCCCCAGCCCGCCAATCAGCACCGTCAGGCCAAACATCAGCCACGCCGGGTCCTCCAGCACCTTGTCGATGTGCGGCAGGTTGTTCGTAATCGTGTCGACGATATCGAGGACAGGCATGCGCTTCTCCATCCGCGAGCGAGGCGTTTTCGAGCCCGATATTAGCAGACGCCGCCCTTAGGAGCATCGTGGCCAAAATCGCCGGCCTCTACGTCATCATCGACCCCGCCGCCTGCCGCGGCCGCGAGCCCGTCGCCGTCGGCCTCGACGCGCTCGCCGGCGGCGCCTCCGTCATCCAGTGGCGCGACAAGCTCCGCGACAAGGGCGAGCAGCTGGCCGACGCCGCCGCCCTCTTCGGCGCCTGCCAGCAGTACGACGCCGTCTTCATCGTCAACGACGACGCCGACCTCGCCCTCGTCCTCGCCGGCGACACCCAACCCGAGTTCGGCGCCATCGGCGTCCACGTCGGCCAGACCGACCTGCCGCTCGAATCCTTGTGGCGCATCGTGCCCGACTACTTCATCGTCGGCGCGTCGACCAACAACGTCGACGAAGCGATCGCCGCCGAGGCCGCCGGCGCCGACTACGTGGCCGTCGGCGACATCTTCGGCACCGCCGCGAAGCAGGGCACGCGACCCGCCTCACCCGATCGCCTGCGCGAGGTGCGCGATGCCGTCGGCCTGCCCGTCGTCGGCATCGGTGGCATCACGAAGGACAACGCCGGCAAGGTCATCGCCGCCGGCGCCGACGCCGTCGCCGTGCTCAGCGCCGTCTGCGCCGCCGACAACCCGGAAAGGGTGGCGCGAGAGCTCGTGGCCGCGATTCGCGCCGCCGTCTCCGCCCGCCAGAAGGGGCCGGATGGCCGCGACTGAGGCCCCGGACGGCCCTCACGCCTGCACCCACATAATCGCTACGATGTCTGTGTGACCGATTCAGCGGCGATCGAGTTTCGCCGGCTCGTCAAGGACTACGGCGGCGTCCGCGCCCTCGATGGCATCGACCTGCGCGTCGAGCAGGGCGAGATATTCGGCTTTCTCGGGCCGAACGGCGCCGGCAAGACGACAGCGATCCGCTGCCTCCTCGACCTGATCAGGCCGACGTCCGGCCAGGCGCTTGTCCTCGGCCTCGATAGCCGCGCCGATTCGGTCGCCGCCCGCGCCCGGATCGGCTATCTCCCCGGCGACCTCAGCCTGTACGACACGCTGACCGGCGAGGAGACGATCGCTTACTTCGCCTCACTGCGGCCCAAGCCTCTCGACCACACCTACCTCGACATGCTGATTACGCGGCTCACGTTTGAGCCGCAGCGACCCGTTGGCGCCCTCTCGAAGGGCAATCGTCAGAAGCTGGGCCTCATCCTCGCGATGATGAACCAGCCCGAAGTCCTCGTCCTCGATGAGCCAACCGCCGGCCTCGACCCGCTGGCGCAGGCGGTCGTCGAAGAGCTCCTCGGCGATGTCGCCGGCGAAGGCCGCACCGTCTTTTTCTCATCCCACATCCTCTCGGAGGTCGACCAGATCTGCCACCGTGTCGGCATCATCCGCGCCGGAAAGATCGTCGCCGTCGAGGAGCTTGCGATGCTCAAGGGCCGCGCCCTCCACGTCATCGAGGTCACGTTTGCCCGTCCCGTCCCGCCGGGTGCCTTTGACCTCCCGGGGGTGCAGGAGCTGCGACGCGATGGCAGCGTCATCCACCTCGAAGTGCGGAGCAACCTCGATGCTGTCCTGAAGGCGATCGCCCGCTACGAGGTCGTCGACCTGCGGACAGAACAGCCGAGCCTGGAGCAGACCTTCCTCGCCTTCTACCAGGAATCGCCGGCCGCGAGGCAGGAGGCGTCCCCTGCAGTCCCTTAGCATCCTCCGCAAGACGCTGCGTGACCTGCGCTGGCAGATCTTCTGGTACGGTATCGGCCTCGCGCTCCTGGCGGCGATGGTCGTCGCCCTCTATCCCAGCTACGCCGGTCAGCTGGAAGACTTCGAGCTGCCGGAGACGCTGCAGAAGCTCTTCGGGATGGAGGACTACACGTCGCCGGAGGGCTTCGTTTCGACCGAGTTCTTCAGCCAGTCGGTCCCCATCCTGCTGACGATCTTCGCGATCATGCAGGGCACCTCCGCCCTCGCCGGCGAAGAGGCGGGCGGCACGCTGGAGCTTCTTCTATCGCAGCCGGTTAGCCGCCGCCGCGTCGCGCTCGAGAAGATCGGCGGCTTCCTGATCAGCACCGTCGTCATCTCGATCATCGTCTGCCCCGCCTGGCTGATCAGCATCCCCGCCGTCGGCGTCGACATCTCCGTTACCGATACGATGCTGGCGACGTTCAGCTTTCTGCCGCTCGTCTGGGCGTTCTACGCCGCGTCGCTCTTCGCCGCCGCCGCTCTGCCGAACCGGCGCCTCGCGACCGGTGTCGTCGTCCTCTTCGCCGTCGCGACCTACATCGTCTATGCCCTGGCGCAGGCCGTCGATATCCTCGACCCGCTGCGCTGGCTGACGCCGTTTAACTACTACAACGGCAGCCAGATCCTCCGCGACGGTCCCGACCTCGCCGGCGCCGCGGCGCTCTGCGTTGCCTCAGCCGTCCTCGGGCTGCTGGCCGTTCAAGCGTTCGAGAAGCGCGACCTCGGCGTCCGCGGCGAAGTCTCGCTGCGCGCGCTACTGCATCTCCGTCCCGCGACCGAAACGTCAGGCTAGCGCCGTCGGCGCTACTCGGCGAAGCGCTCCGGCGTGAACGTCGAGAGCCGCGCGTCCAGCGTCCCCGCGAGCAGGCTCTGCGCCATCAGCAGCGAGCTGCCCGGCGCCATCAAGATGCCGTTGCGATAATGCCCCGTCGCCACCCAGACGTTCTGCCAGCCCGGCAGCCGCCCCAGGATCGGCAGGCCGTCCGGCGTGCCCGGGCGCAGCCCCGCCCACGAGCGCTTCACGGTCACGTCGGCGAGCGCGGGTACGGCGCGCACCGCGCCCGCCGCGAGGGCGCGCAGGTCCTCGTAGCGGAC
>DATDPC010000024.1:0-5567 GCA_035292965.1 Dehalococcoidia bacterium
GCCTGTCTGCCGCCGAACGCGGTCGCGAGCAGGCGCAGGCGGCAGACCGCGAAGCGCAGCAGCAGATCGAGACCGCCCGCCGTGACGGTCAGGCGATCGTCGCGCAGGCGCAGACGGTCGCTCAGCGGTTGCAGGAAGAAGGCCGGCAGCAGGCACAGCAGCAGGCTGATGCTTTGCTGGAACGAGCTCGGAACGAGATCCAGCTCGAACGCGACAACGCCATCGCCGAGCTCCGCAAGGAGTTCGCCGGCCTGACGATTGACGCGGCAGAGAAGGTAATCGGCCAGTCGCTTGACCGCGCGGCGCACCAGCGCCTGATCGAGCAGGCGCTGTCCGAATCGACGTTTAGGGAGAACTAGGGAGAACTGTGGCACGCGAAACGACAGACCTCGCGGCAAAGCGCTACGCCCAGGCGGCGTTTGAGCTTGCCGCGCAGCAGGGCAACCTGACGCAGTGGACCAACGCTATCGATGAGATAGCGCGGTTCATGTCTGACCCTGCCGTCGCCGGCGTGCTGGAGAACACCCGCGCCGACCAGCAGGCGAAGCTCCAGCTCATCGACGCCGCGTTGAACGAGCTGCCGCCGTTGCCGCTGAACCTCGCGAAGCTCCTCGTACACAAGAAGCGCACGAACCTCGCCGGCGACATCGCCATCGAGTTTCGCCGCCTCGCCGAGCAGCGTGAGGGCATCTCCCGCGTGCGCGCCCGCACCGCCGTACCGCTGTCCGACGCCGAGCGTGAGGCGCTGACCCAGCGTCTGCGCCAGCAGACGGGCCGCAACATCATCCTTGAGACCGAGGTTGACCCGCAGCTCCTCGGCGGCGTCGTCGTCCAGATCGGCGACCGGCTGATCGACGCGAGCACGCGCGCCAAACTCGAATCGCTACGCCAGAGCCTGCAGGGCGCTATCTAGAGAACCACGGAGGACGCCGCATGGCAGTCAGACCAGACGAGATAACCGCAATCCTCAAGGCGCAGATCGAGCAGTTCGGCGCCGAGACCGCCGCCGTCAACGTCGGTACCGTGATCGAGGCCGGAGACGGCATCGCGCGCGTGCACGGCATGTCGGAGTGCATGTACTCGGAGCTCGTCGAGTTCGAGAGCGGCGCCATGGGCCTCGCCATGAACCTCGAGGAGGAGACCGTCGGCGTGCTCGTCCTCGGTGACTACCTGACGATCGAGGAAGGGCAGCAGGTCAAGACGACGGGCCGCATCGCCGAAGTGCCCGTGGGCGAGGCGCTGCTCGGTCGCGTCGTCAACGCGCTCGGCAGCCCGATCGACGGCAAGGGCCCGATCAACACGACAAAGCGCCGCCCGGTCGAGCGCATCGCCCCCAACGTCGTCACCCGCAAGGGAGTCAGCGTGCCGGTTCAGACCGGTATCAAGGCAATCGACGCGATGATCCCGATCGGCCGAGGCCAACGCGAGCTGATCATCGGCGACCGCTCGACCGGCAAGTCGACGCTGGCGATCGACACGATTATCAACCAGAAGGGCGGCGACCTGGTCTGCATCTACGTCGCCATCGGCCAGAAGGACTCGAAGGTCGCCCAGATGGTCGGCCTGCTAGAGCGCTACGGCGCCATGGAGCACACCATCGTCGTCTCCGCCGGCGCTTCCGACCCGGCGCCGATGCAGTACCTGGCCCCCTACGCCGGCTGCGCCATGGGCGAAGAGTTCATGGAGTCCGGCAAGGACTGCCTCATCGTCTACGACGACCTCTCGAAGCACGCCTGGGCCTACCGCCAGGTGTCGCTGCTGCTGCGCCGCCCGCCGGGCCGCGAGGCCTACCCGGGCGACGTCTTCTACCTGCACAGCCGCCTGCTGGAGCGCAGCGCCCGCCTCGCCGAGGAGTACGGCGCCGGCTCCCTCACCGCCCTACCGATCATCGAGACGCAGGCGAACGATATCTCCGCCTACGTCCCGACAAACGTCATTTCGATCACGGACGGCCAGATCTTCCTCGAGGCTGACCTGTTCAACGCCGGCGTCCGGCCGGCGATCAACGTCGGCCTCTCCGTCTCACGCGTCGGCGGTTCGGCCCAGCGGCGCGCCGTGCGCCAGGTGGCCGGTACGCTGAAGCTGGAGCTGGCGCAGTTCTGCGAGCTGCAGGCCTTCGCCCAGTTCGGCACCGCCGACCTCGACGCATCGACGGTGCGCCAGATCGAGCGCGGCCGCCGGATCACGGAGCTGCTGAAGCAGCCGCAGTACTCGCCGGTGCCCTTCCACCACGAGGTCGAGATCCTCTTCGCCGCCGTCAACGGCTTCATCGATGACGTGCCCGTCGACAAGGTGCGCGCCTTCGAGACCGGCCTCTACAGCTACCTCGATAGCAACAACCCGGAGATCGGCGCCGAGATCAACGAAAAGATGATCCTCGACGGCGACCTGGAAGCGAAAATGCGCGCCGCGATCACCGCCTACAAGCAAGCGATGCCGGTCTAAACGAGCAAACAGAGGTCAGGTATCAGGAATCAGAGATCGTGAAAGAAGCCGGTAAGCAGGGTACAGGGGTGCAACCCCTGACGGGGGGTATGGGGGGTGTCCCCCCAACTTCTCTTAATTCTAGGGCGGAGCAAACGAGTCCTTCCGCGGAAGGACGAAGGATGCGCAGCCCGGACGGAGCGTCCTAGTTGGCCACACTTCGCCAGATCAACCGCCGCATCCGCTCGATCGAAGCGACAGCCAAGACGACGCGCGCCATGTCGCTCGTCGCAGGCTCTCGCATGCGGCGGGCGCAGCAGATGGCCCTCGCCCACCGGCCCTACGCCGACCAGCTGCGCTACCTCCTCGCCGACGTCGTCGAGAGCCTGCAGTCGAGCGGCATCGAGGAAGAGACGCCGCACCCGCTGCTGGACAAGCGCGAGGTGAAGACGGCCGGTGTCGTCCTGATCACGCCGGACCGCGGCCTCACCGGCGGCCTCAACTCCAACCTGATCCGCGCCGCCGGCAACTACCTGACCAAACAAGAAGAACCGAAGCTGATCTCCGTCGGCCGCAAAGGCCACGACTTCTTCCGTCGCACTCGGATGGAGGTAATCGGCCACTTCACCAAGCTCGGCGACTACCCGTCCTACGACGACGTGCGGCCGATCTCGCGCCTCGTCATGGACGCCTACACCTCGGGCGAGGTCGACAGCGTGTCGCTGATCTACCCGCGGTTCGTCAACACGGTCTTGCAGCGGCCGGAGATACAGGAGCTTCTACCCGTCACGCCGCCTGAAGACGAGTCTGTAAAGGCAGTAGAGTATATCTACGAGCCGGACGCGCGGACCGTCCTCGAAGCGCTGATGCCTCGCTATGTCGAAATCCAGGTCTACCGTGCGGTACTGGAGTTGGCGGCAAGCGAGCAATCGGCGCGAATGGTGGCGATGCGCAACGCAACCGACGCCGCGAACGAGATCATTCGCGCCCTGACCCTGGAGCGCAACAAGGTGCGCCAGGAGCAGATCACGAAGGAGCTCCTGGACATCACCGGCGGCGTCGAAGCGATGTCGAAGGCGTAGACGGGAAGGCGGAAGAGCATGACTTCTTGGCAGCAGAGAACAATCGCAGAATGGCCGATGGTCGAAGGCGTCTCTAACCTGCTGAAGCAGACGATCGAAGAGACGAAGCTCGACGAGGACAAGGAATGGGTGCTCGAGGTGATCCGGGAGGCGGCAGAGATGCTGCCGGCTTCGATCATCGAGGGGCAGGAGAGCGAGTACCTCGCCGAGTTCATCCTCGGTGTCAGCGCCGCCCGCAACGCCGCCGTCATCGCCGCCTACTGCTTCAACTTCCTCCGCGGCGAGGGCCTGATGGACGCGTCCAAAGCAGACGACATCGAGGCCAAGCTCGACGAGCTGGAGCTGGCGCTGGGCGTTCTAACCGATACGCTGCGCCGCGATCTTTCAAACCAGAGACGATTCGCCAACAACTAGGGCTGGGGAGGCACCATGGTCACCGCTTCGAGGGCAACAGGCACAGTCGTTCAGGTCATCGGCACCGTCGTCGACCTCGAGTTTCCGCCGGACAACCTGCCGGGGATCTACAACGCGGTCGAGATCGATAACAGCGGCAAGACGGTCGTCGCGGAGGTGCAGCAGCACCTCGGTAACAACTGGGTGCGCGCCCTCTCTCTAACCGACACGGACGGCCTCCGCCGCGGCGCTATCGCCGTCGACACAGGCCAGCCGATTACGGTGCCCGTCGGCCCGGCGACGCTCGGCCGCCTCTTCGACGTCATGGGCAACGCCCTCGACAACCAGGGCGTCGTCGACGCGAAGGAACGCTGGCCGATCCACCGCCCGCCGCCAACCTTCGAGGAGCAGGAGACGGAGCCGCAGATTCTCGAGACCGGCATCAAGATCATCGACCTGATCGCCCCCCTCGCCCGCGGCGGTAAGGTCGGCCTCTACGGCGGCGCCGGCGTCGGCAAGACGGTGCTGATCAAGGAGCTGATCAACAACATCGCCCGCGAGCACGGCGGCCGGTCGGTTTTCGCCGGCGTCGGTGAGCGCAGCCGCGAAGGCAACGACCTCTGGGTCGAGATGCAGGAGTCTCCCGAGGTCTACGAGAAGACGGTGCTCGTCTTCGGTCAGATGAACGAGCCTCCCGGCGTGCGCCTGCGCGTCGCCCTCTCCGGTCTGACGATGGCGGAGTACTTCCGCGACGTCGAGGGCCAGGACGTGCTTCTCTTCATCGATAACGTTTACCGCTACACGCTCGCGGGCATGGAGGTCTCGGCGCTGCTCGGACGCATGCCCAGCGCCGTCGGTTACCAGCCGACGCTGGCTTCAGAAGTAGGCGCCCTCGAAGAACGGATCACGACGACGCGCAAGGGCTCGATTACGTCCTTCCAGGCGATCTTCGTCCCGGCGGACGACTACACGGACCCGGGCGTCGCGACGACCTTCGGGCACCTCGACTCGAGCATCACGCTCGACCGCTCGATCTTCGAGCAGGCGCTCTTCCCGGCGATGGACCCGCTCGCTTCGTCGTCGCGCATGCTGGACGCGCTGCTCGTCGGCCAGGAGCACTACGACGTCGCCCAGGGCGTGCTGCAGACGCTGCAGCGCTACCGCGACTTGCAGGACATCATCGCCATCCTCGGCGTCGACGAGCTGTCGGACGAGGACAAGACGGCCGTCTCGCGCGCCCGCCGCCTGCAGCGCTACCTGACACAGCCGATGTTCGTCGCGGAGGTATTCACCGGCACGCCGGGCCAGTACGTGCCCGTGCGCGAGACGGTGCGCGGCTGCAAGGAGATCCTCGAAGGCAAGCACGACGACATGCCGGAGCAGGCCTTCTACATGGTCGGTTCGATCGACGGCGCCGTCGACAAGGCGGCAACGCTGGCGAGCCAGGGTCAGGCGTAAAGATGGCTTGCGCCAGGAACTCGCTCGTTCGGTGCGAAGACCGTAGACTCGGCGAGAAGAGGCTCCCAAAGGACAAGAAATGCCGCTGACGCTGCAGATCATCACGCCGGAGCGCGTCGTCTTCTCGGAGGACGGCGTTGACTCCGTGACGCTGCCCGGCTCCGAGGGCGAGCTAACGGTGCTGCCGCGCCACGCGCCGTTGATGACGGC
>DATDPC010000025.1:0-10487 GCA_035292965.1 Dehalococcoidia bacterium
AGTACACTGCTGACGTAACCGCCCTCGGCGCGCTGCGTCTGCTGGAAGCGATCCGGGATTCCGGCGCCGGGGCGCGCTTCTACCAGGCCTCCAGCAGCGAGATGTTCGGCAGCGCACCGCCGACTCAGAGCGAGTCGACGCCGTTTCAGCCGCGCAGTCCTTACGCCTGCAGCAAGCTCTTCGCCTACTGGACGGCGGTCAACTACCGCGAGAGCTACGGCATCTTCGCCTCCAACGGCATCTTGTTTAACCACGAATCGCCCCGCCGCGGCGAGACGTTCCTCACCCGCAAGGTGAGCCGCGGTATCGCGCGCATCCTTGCCGGCAAAGACCGGCACGTCTACCTTGGCAACCTGGACGCGCTGCGCGACTGGGGCTACGCGCCCGAGTACGTCGAAGCGATGTGGCTGATGCTGCAGCAGCCGGAGCCGGACGATTTCGTCATCGCCACAGGCGATAGCCACAGCGTGCGCGAGTTCGTCGAGACGGCGTTCGGGCTCGTCGGCCTGCACTGGCGCGACTTCGTCCGCTTCGACGCGCGCTACGTGCGCCCGACCGAGGTCGACCACCTGAAGGGCGATCCTTCGAAGGCGTTCGAGAAGCTCGGCTGGCGGGCGAAGACGACGTTCCGCGAGCTCGTGCGCCTGATGCTCGCCGCCGACCTCGAAGCTGAGCTCGGCTGCGACGGCGCGACGCAGGCGCTCGACGTGCTGCCGGCGGGAGTGCTGGCGGTATGACGATCGACCTCTCGCGCAAGCGCGTGCTGGTCACGGGAGGCAACGGGTTCCTCGGCCGGCGCGTCGTGGCCGGGCTGGAGGCGCGCGGCGCGAAGGAGATCATGGCGCCGCGCAGCAGCGAGTACGACCTGCGCGACCGCAACGCCGTAAGGGCCTGCATCCAGGACCTGAAGCCGGAGGTGTTGATCCACCTCGCGGCCGTCGTCGGCGGTATCGGCGCGAACCGGGAGCACCCGGGGCGCTTCTTCTACGAGAACGCGATCATGGGCATCGAGCTGATGGAGCAGGCGCGGCTGGCGAACGTCGAGAAGTTCGTCCAGGCCGGTACCGTCTGCTCGTACCCGAAGTTCGCCGCCGTCCCGTTTCGCGAGGATGACATCTGGTTCGGCTACCCGGAGGAGACAAACGCACCGTACGGGCTGGCGAAGAAGATGCTGCTCGTGCAGGCACAGGCGTATCGCCAGGAGTACGGCTTCAGCACCGCCTACCTGATCCCGGTGAACCTCTACGGCCCGGGCGACAACTTCGACCCGGAGAGCAGCCACGTGATCCCGGCGCTGATCCGCAAGTTCGTCGAGGCGAAAGCTTCGGGCGCGGACCACGTTGTCGCCTGGGGCACGGGCCGGGCGAGCCGCGAGTTCCTCTACGTCGATGACGCTGCCGTCGGCATCGTCCTCGCGACGGAGCGCTACGACGGCGCGGCGCCGGTGAACCTGGGCAGCGGCCGTGAGATCACGATCCGGGAGCTGACGCGGCTGATCGCGCGCCTCTGCGGATTCGATGGCGATATCCTCTGGGATAGCGGCCAGCCAGACGGCCAGCCGCGCCGCCGCCTCGACACGTCGCGGGCGCGAGAGCAGTTCGGCTTTGAGGCGAAGGTGCCGTTTGAGGACGGCCTGCGCAAGACGATCGAGTGGTACATCAAGGAGCGCGCGGCGGCGCCCGAGCCCGCGATCGCGCCCTAGTCATGGCGCTTGGGAGTTTCCCGCGCCGCCTCACGGGCATCGCCGGCTCGAGCACGGCCAAGGCCGGCTTCTGGAGCCTGAGCGATAACGCCCTGATCTCAGCGACGAGCTTCGCGACGACGCTGGTGCTGGCGCGCAGTCTCTCGACGGAGCAGTTTGGCGCCTTCGTTATCGCCTATACGGCGCTGGCGTTCGTGAATGGTCTCCAGAGCGTCCTCGTCCTGCTGCCGCACAACGTCCTCGCCGCGGCGCTCGAAGGCGAAGAGTACGAGGCGTACACGGCATCGCTAGCGAGCACGCAGGTCGCGCTCGCGGCGTTGCTGGCGATGGTCGCGCTGGCCGTTGGCGGCGTCGCCTCGATTGCCGGCGCCGGCTTTGCGCCGCTGGCCGTCGCGCTGGCGGCGGCGGTGTTTGCCTGGCAGCTGCAGGACTTCGTGCGGCGCGTCCAGTACACGCGCGGCCGCACCGGCGAGGCGTTCAGCTACGACCTGATCAGCTACGGCCTGCAGGTGGTGGCGCTGATCGCGCTGTGGCGATTGGGCGAGCTGACGGCGGTGCGCGGCCTCTACATCATCGCCGCGACGTCGAGCGCGTCGTTTGGGTACGCGTACCTGCGGATGCGCCTGCGATTCGCGATGCCGGCGCGGGCGATGCTGCGGCGCAACTGGTCGTTCAGCGGCTGGCTGATGGCGGAGAACGTTGCGAGCTGGCTCTCGATGCAGCTTCTGCCGCTGATCGCGGCGGCGATCATCGGTGTCAGCGCCGCCGGCGTCTGGCGCGCCGTGCTCAACCTGATCGCGCCCTCGAACATCGTCCTGAACGCGCTCGGCACGTACGCGCTCCCGCGCAGCGCGAAGGCGGCGCAGCAGGGCGGCCGCCCGGCGATGCTCGCGTTCATGCTGCCGGTGTCGGCCGCCGCGGGCGGGCTGTTGGTCAGCTACTGGCTGCTGATCAGCCTGAGCGCCCACTGGCTGCTGCCGCGTCTCTACGGCGAGAGCTATGGCGGTTACGCGCCGCTGGTGTGGGTCCTCTGTATCTGCTACGCCGGTCAGCTAATTAATCACGTGCAGTGGATCGGCCTCGTCGCGCTGGGGAAGACGCGGGCGATGTTCGCCGGGCGGCTCGTCGCCGTGGCGTTTACGTTCACGGGCGGTCTCTGGCTGACGTGGCAGTTCGGCCTCTACGGCGCGGCGGCAGGCGCGTTCTGCGCCCACATGGTGCTGATGCTCGTCCTCGTTCAGCCGCTGCTGGGCCGTAGAGACGAAGCGTCCGTGCCGGAGCCCCGAGGCGCGGGCCTCGTCGCGGGCGGGAGCGAGCTGTGAAGACGGTGATCCTCGCCGGCGGGCTGGGCACGCGGCTGATGGAAGAGACGGTGGTGCGCCCGAAGCCGATGGTCGAGATCGGCGGCCGGCCGATCTTGTGGCACATCATGCGCCTCTACGCCGCGCAGGGCTTCGGCGATTTCGTTGTCGCCGGCGGCTACAAGGGCGAGATGATCAAGCACTACTTCCTCAACTACCGGCTGTTCAGCGGCGACCTGCACATCGATTTCGCCACCGGCCACGTCGAGACGCGGGACGACTGCGACGTCGACTGGCGCGTCGAGGTCGTCGATACGGGGAGCGCGACGCAGACGGGCGGCCGGATCCGGCGCCTGGCGCCGCAGCTCGGCCGGGAGCGTTTCTTCGCGACGTATGGCGACGGCGTCGCCGACCTCGACATCGGCGAGCTGCTCGACTTCCACAAACGCCACGGCCGGATCGCGACGGTGACGGCGGTGCGGGCGCCGGTAGAATCGCGCCTGCTGCCGTGCCCGGGCGCCGGGATAGCGGATCCTTCTGCGGACGGGGCGCCGCGATGGGTCAACGGCGGTTTCTTCGTCTTCGAGCCGGAAATCTTCGATTACATCGACGGCGACGCTGACGCGCTGGAGCAAACGGCGCTGGTGAAGCTCGCGCGCGATGGCGAGCTGATGGCGTATCGCCACGAGGGCTTCTGGCAGTGCATGGACACGCTGGAAGAGCGCCGCCTGCTCGAGGGGCTGTGGGCGTCCGGGCTGGCGCCGTGGGCGCGGGTTCGCGGCCTTACGCCTGCTATGGATTGACTCTGGCTGCGTTCTAACCAGTAGAGGCCGGATTTCGGCCGGGGCGCTTTTCTAGGGATAGGAGTTAGCGCATGGACGTACGGGTGCGTCTTTCGAAATCGTTTGTCGGGCAGGCGGAGGCGGACGCCGTCTCCCGCGTCATCCTCGATAGCGGCTACTTCGGTATGAGCCGTGAGGTGCAAGCCTTCGAGTTGGAGCTGGCCGGGTTCATCGGCGGCGGGCGCGAGGTCGTGTGCACGAGCGCGGCGACGACGGCGCTTCACCTGGCGCTGCAGGCCTGCGGCATCGGCCCCGGCGATGAGGTCCTCGTCCCGACGATCACCTACGTCGCGACCTTCCAGGCCGTCTCCGCCACCGGCGCAACGCCGGTCGCCTGCGACGTCGACCCGGAGACATCGTGGCTGGACGTCGCGGACGCGGAGTGCCGGATCACGAAGCGCACGAAGGCGATCCTGCCCGTCCACTACGCCAGCGGCACCGGCGACCTCGCCCGGCTGCGCAAGCTGGCGGCGAAGCGCAAGCTGCGCGTCATCGAGGACGCTGCCCACGCCTTCGGCTGCACGTTCGAGGGCAAGCGCATCGGCGCTACCGGCGACATCGTCTGCTTCAGCTTCCAGGGGACGAAGAACATCACCTCCGGCGAAGGCGGCGCCGTCGTCACGGCCGACCCGCTGGTCGCCGAGCGCGTGCGCGACCTGCGCCTGCTGGACGTGCTCAAGGACACGGACAAGCGCTTCGCCCACGAGCGCAGCTGGGAGTTCGACGTCGAGGAGCAGGGCTGGCGCTACCACATGAGCGACATCATGGCGGCGATGGGCCGCGTGCAACTGCGGCGCTTCGAGAGCGAGTTCCGGCCGATGCGCATCTACCTCGGTCAGAGGTACCAGGCAGCGCTGAAGGACGCGGAGCACGTGCGCACGCTGCCGCTCGAATACGGGCCGATCGTGCCGCACATCTTCCCGATCTACATAACGAACGGCGCCCGCGACCGCGTGCGAGAGGCGCTGGCGCAGCGAGGCATCGAGACAGGGATCCACTACAAGCCGAACCACCTGCTATCGCTGTACGGCGCCGGCGACGAGAGCCTGCCCGTCTCAGAGCGGCTCTACGAGGAGATGCTGACGCTGCCGCTGCACCCGGCCGTTACCGAGGCGCAGCAGGACGAGATCGTCGAGATCGTTTCGTGGGTTGCGGGTGAAGGGCAGGGCAAGGAGGGATCGAACCGCCCGATGGCGTCTGTCGTCGCCTAAGACGGTTCGTTCAGCAAGGAAGCTGTGAACCAACCACCCCTCGTTTCCGTGCTCCTGCCCGTCTACAACGGGATGCCGTATCTGGCCGAGACGATCGACAGCATCGTCGAGCAGACGTTCAGCGACTGGGAGCTGGTCATCGTCGACAACGCCAGCGACGACGGCAGCGTCGAGTACGTCGAGTCGCGCATGGCGACGGACTCGCGCATCCGTTTGCTGCGCAACGAGATCAACCTCGGCGTCACGAAGGGGCTGAAGCGCGGCCTGGTGCACTGCCGCGGGCGCTGGATCGCCCGCATCGACGCGGACGACCGGGCGTTGCCGAGACGGATCGGCCGGCAGGTCGCGTTCATGGTCGCGAACCCGGACGTCGTCGCCGTCAGCTGCTTCGCGCACTACATCGACGCGCGAGGCAACCGCCTCGGCGTCATGCCGAACGACCTGACGACGCGCGACGACTATAGCCGCTACATGGCGGAGAACGGCCTGATCGGCATCCTGCACCCGGGCGCGTTGATCGACGCCGCGGCGCTGCAGGCGATCGGCGATTACCGCCCAGACTACGAGCCGGCTGAAGACATCGACCTGTGGAACCGGCTGAGCGAGCGAGGCGCCGTGCTGGTGATGCCGGAGTTTCTGATGGAGTACCGCCTGCACGGCGGCTCCGTCCTCGCCGGGTCGTCGCGGCGGGCGTACATGGCGCGCCAGTGGGTGCAAGCGTCGATGCTGGCGCGTCGCCGAGGCGAGCCGGAGCCGGCGAAAGACGAGTTCGAGGCCGAGTGGCGGTCGGCGCCGCTGCTGACACGCCTCAGCCGCAATCGAGAGTTCTGCGCCGAGATGCTGACGCGTCGCGGCCGGGAGAACCTGGCCGCGGGGGCGCGGGTCACGGGCCTCGTCAAGCTGGCGATCGCGACGTTGCTGCGACCGGCGTACACGTGGCCGCGCCTGAAGAAGCACAAGCAGGCGCGCGAAATGGCCGCGGGCCTCTCGGCGCCGTGACCAACGAGAGCGGACGTCTCAAAGTCCTGATCTGCGCCTACACCTGCGAGCCGGACCGCGGTTCGGAGCCGGGCGTCGGCTGGAACTGGGCGGTGCAGGCGGCGCGCGACCACGAGGTCTGGGTGCTGACGACGTCTGAGCGCGAGCTCGAGGCGGACGGACGGCACAAGCAGATTCCCAACCTCCACTTCGTCTACTACAAGCTGCCGGGCTGGGCGCGTCGCCTGGCGCCGTCGGAGCGGCTGCGCTACCTCTACTGGCAGGTCGCGGTGATGCCGGCCGCGCGGCGGCTGCAGCGCCAGATCGGCTTCGACCTGGTGCACCAGCTGACGTTCATCAGCCTGGAAGCGCCGGGGCTGCTCTGGTCGCTGGGCGTGCCGTTCGTCTGGGGGCCGGTGGGTGGCGGGCAGGCGCCGCCGCGGGCGCTGCGCAGCTACTTTCGCGACGTCTGGCCGGTGGAGATCGCGCGCGGCTGGCGCAAGCGTCTGATCGGCCTCAACCCGCTGGTGCGCATCGCGGCGAGGCGTTCGGCGTGGATCGTCGCGTCTAACCGCGACACGGCGCGCTGCCTCGACGGGCTGACTACGGCGCCGATCGTGATCGAGCCCGAGATCGGCATCGACGCGACGGCGGCCCCGCCGTCGCGAGACGAGCATTACGGGTTCACGATCGCCTGGGCGGGACGTCTGATCCCGCGCAAGGGGCCGCTGCTGGCGCTGGACGTGGCGCAGGCGCTGAAGCGCCGCGGCGTTCGCTTCCGGCTGCGTATGGCCGGCGACGGGCCGTGGCGAAAGCTGATCGAGCGCGAGATCGCGCAGCGTGGCCTCCGTCGAGAGGTGACGATCGAGCGCGTGTCGTACGCCGGCATGCACGGCTTCTACGGCGACGGCGACGCCTTCCTGTTCACGAGCCTGCAGGACACAAACGGCACCGTCCTCCTGGAAGCGATGGCGAGCGGCCTGCCCGTCGTCTGCCTCGACCACCAGGGCGCCGCCGACCTGATCGGCGATGACTGCGGCTTCAAGGTCCGGGTTCAAAACAAGGCTCAGGTGATCGAAGGCATGGCGACGGCGCTGGCGGAGCTTGCGGACGACCGCGGCCTGCGAGAGCGCCTCGGAGAGAACGGGCGGCGTCGCGTCGGCGAGCGCTATACGTGGGAGCTGAAGCGCGAGTTCATCGCGCGGCTGTACCAGCGCGTCGCGACGCGCTCGCACGCCGCCGCGACGCCACAGCTTGTGGAGGCGACGCGATGATCGCGACGCTTGGCGCCGCGCCGGAGGCGGGCGCCCGCGCGCTGCGCATCGCTAGCATCGTCGCGGTGCTGGCGCTGGTCGGCGCCGTCTCGGTCGTGATGCCGCTGCTGGCGATCGGGCTAGCGCTGGCCGTGTGCATGGCGCTTCGGGGCGAGAAGCTGGTCGAAGACGGCATCGTCCTGCTGTTGGCAGGCACGATCATCCTCAACTACGGCTTCGCGAACGTCGGCGTGAACCTCGGGCCGCTACCGCTGCCGCTGACCGAAGTCGTCCTCTTCGCGCTGGTGGGCTGGTGCCTGGTGCAGCCGAAGTGGCTGCACGGCCTCGGGCTGCCGGGGCTGCTGCTCGCCGCCGTGCTCCTCCTGGCGACGCTGCGATTGATCGTCGACATGCCGCGCTACAGCACGCTCGCGGTGCGTGACTACACGACGCCGCTGGAGGCGATGGTGCTGCTCGTCGGGTTCTGGGCGTTCAACCGCTTCGGCCTGAAGTGGTGCGAGCGTCTCTGGCTGCTGCTGGCGCTGGCGGCGCTCGCCTACGGGCTGCTGTATCCGATACGCGAGGCGATAGTCGCCGCGAGCCCGGTGGTGGGGCTGCAGCAGGCGGTGCCGCTGCTGGGCCAGTACCAGGGCGTGGGCGCGATCATCAGCGCCGGCTTCTTCCTGTTCCTGCTGCGCTTCAAGGCGCCGTGGTCGTTCCTTCTCGGCGCTGCCTGTCTGCTGATCGTCGCGTTGTTTCAGGCGCGAGGGCTGTACCTGGTGCTGCCGCTGACGGCGGTCGTGATCACGTTCGCGGCCGGGAGGCTGAAGACGAGCCTGCCGCAGCGGCTCGCGGGGACGATCTTCGCCGGCGTCCTGCTGATGCTGGTCGTGATGCCGCTGGCGCCGTCCGGGCGGATGGGGCCGGTGACGGCCTCGTTCACGACGCAGCAGCTGGGGACGCTGATCGGCCGCAAGGGCCCCGGCGACGGCTCCTACGAGGACCGCATCGGCTGGATACGGCTGAGCTGGGAGCGTCAGACGGCGAGCGTGACGAACCTGATCGCCGGCGTCGGTCTCGGGCCGGACCTGGCGAACGGGGCCGCCGCCGGGCCGGAGCTGACGCGCAAGCCGCACAACGACTACATCGAGATCATCAACCGCTACGGCCTCGCCGGCGCGATCTTGTGGGCGGGGCTGTTCGCGTCGCTGCTGCTGCCGATCTGGCGCGCGGCGACCTCGCGGACGCATTCGGAGAGAGAGCGCGCCTTCCTCGTCTGGGTGATCGCCGGGTCGTTCGTCTACATGTTCATCGCCGCGACGCAGCCGCTGCTGGCGTTCCCGTACGGAACGATTCCGCTGTTCATGCTGCTGGGCATGGGCCTGGCGCAGGCGCGGCGCGGGACGTCGCCCGAGGCGGAGGCGGCGGATGAATAGGCGCTCAGTCCTCTTCGTGCACAACCGCTATCAAGAGCGCGGCGGCGAGGACGCCGTCTTCGAGGCGGAGGCGTCGTTGATGGAGGCGAACGGGCATCGCGTCGGGCGGCTCGTCTTTGACAACCGCGACCTGCCGGAGGCGCCGTCGATGGTCGACGCGCTGCGACTCGGCGTCGAGACCGTGTGGTCGCGGCCGGCGCGGCGACGGCTGAAGCAGGCGCTCGCCGAGTTCGCGCCGGAGGTGGTGCACTTCCACAACACGTTCCCCCAGGTGTCGCCGGCGGCGTACTCCGTCTGTCACGACGCGGGCGCGGCGGTGGTGCAGACGCTGCACAACTATCGCCTCGTCTGCGCCAATGGGCTGCTGTATCGAGACGGCGCACCGTGCGAGGAATGCGCCGGCCGGCGCGTCGCGCTGCCGGCGCTTCGCCACGCCTGCTATCGAGGCTCGCGGGCGCAGACCGGCGCCGTCGTTTCGATGCTGGCGCTGCACAGGCTGCGCGGGACGTGGCGCAGGGACGTCGACCTCTACATCGCGCCGAGCGAGTTCCTGCGCGACAAGCTGATCGAAGGCGGGCTGCCGGCGGAGCGGATCGCGGTCAAGCCTAACTTCCTCGAGCCGGACCCCGGGCCGAAGACCTGCGCCGGCGACTACGCGCTGTTCGTCGGGCGGCTGACGGCGTCGAAGGGCGTCGAGACGCTGCTCGAAGCGTATCGCCGTCGCGATGACCTGCCGCCGCTGCACGTCGCCGGCGACGGCGAGCTGGCGGCGGCGGTGCAGGACGCGGCGTATCGGGACGAGCGCATCGTCTACCGGGGCCGTCTCGACCGCGCGGGCGTCATGACGGAGATGGGCGGCGCTGCCTGCCTCGTCTTCCCGTCGCGCTGGTACGAGAACTTCCCGGTGACGATCGTCGAGGCGTTCGCGCGCGGCCTGCCGGTTGTCGCCTCCAACCTGGGCGCGATCCCCGAGATCGTCGCCGATGGGCGCACCGGCGTGCTTTTCGCGGCGGGCGACGCGGACGACCTGGGCGAGAAGCTCGCCTGCGCCGCGGCCTCGCCGGGGACGTTGCAGTGGATGGGCGCCGCCGCCCGCGCCGAGTACGCCTGCAAGTACGGCGGCGAGCGCAACTACGAGCTGCTGATCGAGGTTTACGAGCGGGCTCTGGCGAAGGGCCGTAAGCCTGAAATGAATCTGGCCGAGGCACGTTCTTAGTGTCGAAGGAGTCTACCCCACCTCTCGAAAGGGCTGAAAGGATTCAGCGGTGACCTCCAAGGCAGCTACCCAGCCCAGCGCGCCGCGTCTGCGCGTCCTCACGCCGCCGGCGACGACGGACCACTTCTCGTTGCTCGGCGTCAAGGTGGCGGCCGCGGGCTTCGACGAGATGGCCGGCCTGATCATCGAGGCGGCGCGACAGAGGCACCGGATCCGGGTTCACTTCGCGGCGGTGCACACGTTCATCGAGGCTTCGAGAGACGCCGAGCTGCTGGAGACGCTGCGCGACGCCGACGTCGTCACGCCGGACGGCATGCCCCTCGTCTGGTTGGGACGGCTGAGAGGCAAGCGCGTCGAACGCATCTGCGGCCCCGACGCG
The DNA here is from genome assembly GCA_035292965.1 of Dehalococcoidia bacterium. GTDB lineage: Bacteria > Chloroflexota > Dehalococcoidia > DSTF01 > WHTK01 > WHTK01. Next base: position 10,319 of record DATDPC010000025.1, read on the forward strand.
ATGCTTGCGGTGCTCGACCGCTCGCGGGAGCACGGCCAGCGCCACTTCTTCTACGGCAGCAGCCCGGAAGTCGTCGAGACGCTGGCGGAGACGATGAGCGAGCGCTTTCCCGGCCTGCGGGTCGTGGGTGCGCACTCGCCGCCGTACCGTTCGCTGAGCTGGTCCGAGG
>DATDPC010000026.1:0-4671 GCA_035292965.1 Dehalococcoidia bacterium
TGGCGCCGGATATGCACGCGCCCCTGCTCGGCATCTTCGGCAATGACGACCACATGCCGACCCCGGACCAGGTCGACCGCCACGAAGCGCTGCTCAAACAGCTAGGCAAGAACTACGAGTTCCACCGCTACGATGGCGCCGGCCACGCCTTCTTCTGCTGGGACCGCCCCACCGTCTACCGCGCAGAGCAGGCCGTCGATGCATGGACGAAGATCTGGGACTTCTACGGCCGTTATCTAAACACACCCGTCGCCGAGACCGCCGGCGCCCGATAACAGGAGGATCGATATGTGCACAAACGTCACCGAAAAAGCCGACATCTTCGGCGCCGCCAAGGGCCCTGAGGGCTGGTTCAGCGTCGATACCGCCGTCGTCTACTTCGACCACCCCTTCACGGCCCCCCTCGACCACAGCCTCAACATCGACTTCGTCAACGAGTCCGAAGGCCGCCCCACCCGCGTCGCCATCGAGATCAGCGCCGACTCCGCCCGCGCCCTCGCGATGCGCATCCTCTCCGTCGTCGACAACCCGGACAGCCTCGCCGTCCAGAGCGACCAGGAGAAGCTCGTCCGCGTCTAGCCGCACCCTCTGTCATTGCGACCCATCGCGGCAGCCCGCTAGAACCCTGCTTCGTCCGCCCACGCCAGCAGGGGTATCGGGGGCGCTCCTGAGGCTCTCGAAGGGCCATGCGGGGGAGTCTGAGAGCCTGTCCTGAGCATGTCGAAGGAGGTCTCCCCTCGGCTTCTTCTCTCTCTTTCTTTAACAACGGGCCGGAGCAGCGCGATAGCGATGCGCAGGCCGAGCGCCCCGTGTCACGCCGCCGCCGGATCGATGGCGATGACGATAAGGAAATGCGCGTTCCCGCCCGGCACCACGTTTGCGTCCGCCACCGTCATCGCCGAGCAAGCAACTCTGTCATTGCGACCCATCGCGGCAGCAGGGCCCCCCTGAGCCTGTCGAAGGACGAAGCAATCTGGGGTGGGGCCCCGCTACGTCTTGGTGAACAGCGTTACGTCCTATTGACGCTGCGTCGAAAGACCGCGCAGCCTACGCCGCCGCCGGATCGATGGCGATGACGTCGATAAGGAAATGCGCGTTGCCGCCCGGCACGACGTTCGCGTCCGCCACTGTCATCGCCGAGCGCGCCGGCGGGTTCTCCGGGAAGTACTCCACCCACACCTTGTGAAACGCCAGCCGGTACTTCAGGTCGTCCAGGTAGAGCGTCACCCGCGCGACGTGATCGAAGCTCGCGCCCGCCGCCTCGAGCAGGATGCGCAGGTTCTCGAACGCGTTGCGCGCCTGCTGCTCCGTATCGTCCGGGTACTCGCGCGTCACAGGGTCGTTCCCCCGGATCGCCCCGAAGAAGATCCAACCGCCGATCTTCACGCCGTCAGACAGCTCCGGCGTCGTCGCGTGTCCTGGCCCTCCAGGCCGGATGATCTGCTTCCGAAACGCCGTCATTCACTCACCCCTGTCATTCCGACGAAAGGAGGAATCTGGCCGAATCGAAGCCGGCTGCTACGGAGAAACGCGCCCCTGCAGAACCGAGCGGTCTACTCGCCATACCCTACGTCCCGTGCGCCGTTTCGCGGTGCTGCCGCAGCAGGTCGCGCCCGTAGTCGTTCCCGTTGGGCGTGCGCACCACCGTGTGGATGTGCTGCTCGCTCGCCACGTCGCTGTCGAGCGCGATGCCCTTGAGGTGGTCGAACTCGATCAGCACCACGGGGCTGTGGACGCGGTAGTAGAAGACGCCGTCCGCGTCGGCGCTGCCCATCCATGCAAAGTACGTCTCGTCCAGGTGCGCCCTCACGTCTGCGAGCCAGGCTTCGTCGTGGCCGGCGCGCATTCGCCGCAGATACGTCTCTATCAGCCGGTTCGCGAGAATGCTCTGGCTCGCCGTCAGCTCGTCGAAGCGCAGCCCCTCGTAGCGCAGCTCGAAGTTGTCGCGGTACGCCGCCGTAAACACCTCGTCCGGCAGGTCGACGCTGAGCAGCGCCTTCGACCGTTGTGAGGGCGAGAGCGCCTGCATCAGCGCGCGGCCGTGCTCCTGCTCCGCCTCGAAGACGCGCGTGCCGGCGTACTTGCCCTCCGGCGCCCACGTCGGCTCCGAGCCCATGAACATCGGCGTGACGACCACCTGGTCGCCGAGGACGAAGACGTTGACGATCAGGTGGTGGCCGTCGATCTGCCACCCCCACGGCTGCTCCGTCGAAGGCTCGCCGAGGATGCTCACCCAGTACAACCACTCGCCGAACTCGATGTCGCGCTGCGTGATCTCTCGGATCGACTCGTTCAGGCGCATGATCTTGCGCGCCGTCTCGAAGCCGTCTGCGCTCAGCGTCGCGCGCAGCAGGCCCAGCGCCGCCTCGCGCTGCGCGTCGCTCATATCCTCCATTAGCGCGCCGTGGCGCATGAGGAACATGTGGACGTTGCTCCAGCTGCGCAGCACATCGCTCTCGAGCGGGAAGCGCGCCGTCGCCGCCTTGTCGCCCAGCGAGGCGAGGAACGCCTTCGCCGCGTCGACGATTGGCTGCGTCGAGACGCCGCTGCGCCTGATCGGGAAGAGGCCGGGGACGATCTTGCCGTCGCCGCTGACGCCCTTGAACGGCGTCTCCATCGCCGCGAGGCCGATGTCGCGCATGCCCTTCGTGCGCGCGTCTTGCTGCGACGAAAGGTCTCGCGCCGAGACCGGCGTCTTCTGTCGAGGCCGCAGCGTAGAGGGTGTAGTCGTCATCATCGTCCTCCGTTCGTGTCGCCATGATTCTACAAGCTTCGTCACAGTCGCGAGCCATCGTCAATCAATCCCCTCTCCCTCGAGGGAGAGGGTGCAGGATGAGGGTGATCGCGCCCCGTCATCCTCGACGCTCCGTCTCGCCCGCCGTCCCCGAATGTCATTCCGACGACAGGAGGCATCTAGCCGAACCGAAGCACGCCACGCCATTCAGATGCATCCCTGCAGAACCCGTAGCGCCGCGCCTCAGCTAGAATCCGCCCCGTATGACACTCGAAGAGGTCCTCATCGCCATCGTCCGCCTGCTCTCGGCGCTGCCCGTGCTCTGGTTCCCCTTCTTCGGCGGCGTCCTCGCCCTGCTCGTCGACCAGAGCGACCTGTTCATGATGAACCTGCTGCACCTCGGTGGCGTCCACGACTACCAAGCCTTCGACAAATACCTCGACCAGGCTTACATGCTGACCTTCCTCATCGTCGCGTTGCGCTGGCAGGGCCGCGTCCGCACGATCGCCGTCGCGCTCTACGTCTATCGCTTCGTAGGTTTCGTCGCCTTCGAGTTCACCCAGGAGCGCGACGTGCTCTTAGCCTTCCCAAACTTCTTCGAGCCCTGGTTCCTGTTCGTCGCCGCCGACCAGCGCTTCGCCCTCCACGAGCGCCTCTCGCGCACGAAGCTCGCCGTCGGCATCGGCGCGCTCGCCGGCCTCAAGCTGTTTCAGGAGTTCGCCATCCACCAGCAGCGCTGGCTCGACGGCTTCACCGCCGTCGACGCCGTAAAGGCGATCTGGCGCTTCCTAACGCCGTTCTAACAACCAAATCCCCTCCCCTCTCGAGAGACGCCTCGCAGTTTCGGTTCCCTCTCCCCTCGGGAGAGGGCTAGGGTGAGGGTGCGACGTCCCGCCGCACTGCGACGCGCTTCGTTCCCTCCCCTCGGGAGAGGCGCCGCTCAGCTTCGGTTCCCTCTCCCCTTGGGAGAGGGCTAGGGTGAGGGGGGCGACGCCCCGCCGCACTCCGACGCGCTTCGTTCCCTCCCCTCGGGAGAGGCGCCGCTCAGCTTCGGTTCCCTCTCCCCTTGGGAGAGGGCTAGGGTGAGGGGCGACGCCTCATTCGCGCTCACGCGTCGTATCCTCATCTCGATGCCGAACGTCATCCCGACCGTCCTCCGCCTCCTCCTCGGCCGGCGCGCGCCGCTCACCGACGGCCTCATCTACCTCGAAGGCCTGCGACGCCCCCTCAGCATCCGCCGCGACCGCTTCGGCATCGCCTACATCGACGCCGAGACAGACGAAGACGCCTGGTTCGGCCTCGGCTTCTGCCAGGCGCAGGACCGCGCTTTTCAGCTCGAGCTGCGACTGCGCACCGTGCGCGGCGTCCTCTCGCAGCTCTTCGGCCCCGAGACCGTGAACATCGACCGCCTCGCCCGCCGCATCGGCTTCGTCGAGTCTGCGAAACGCCAGCTCGACGTGCTCGAACCGGACGTGCGCGCCCAGATCGAGGCGTTCGTCGCCGGGATCAACGCCGGACAGACGGCAGGCCTGCCGCGCTCGACGCCCGAGTTCGGCCTCCTGCGTGTCCAACCAACCCCCTGGACGCCCGCCGACGTGCTCGCTGTCGGCAAGCTGATGTCGTTCCTCCTTGTCGGCAACTGGGACGTCGAACTCGCCCGCCTGCGTATCCTCCAGAGCGACGGCCCCGCCGCCCTCAACGCCCTCGATCCCGCCAACCCCGGCGACGCTTCGCCCGTTCGTCCTGAGCCGGTTTCTTCCGTTCGTCCTGAGCCTGTCGAAGGACATTACGCCCCGAGTGCGCGCACCGCCGCAGACCGCCTCGCCCAAGACCTGCAGCGCTTCCTCGATTTCGCCGGCGCCGGTGGCGGCTCCAACGCCTGGGCCGTTGCCGGCGCGCGCACCGCCTCCGGCCGGCCGCTGCTCGCCAACGACCCC
>DATDPC010000027.1:0-7316 GCA_035292965.1 Dehalococcoidia bacterium
GTCTTCGGCGTAGAAGCGCCGCTCCTCCTCGCCAAGCTCGACGCCGTCTTCGCCGAGCAGGACAACGAGGCGTTCAAGGAAGCGCGCCGCGATATCTGTAGAAGCCATCGAAGATTCAGTGTAGCTGCAGGCCTTCGGGCCTGCCCGGGACGCCCCGGACGCTTACTTCGTACCGAAGCGCCGCAGCGCCTCGCAGACGTGGCTGACCTCGGCCTCCGTCATCTCCGGGAACATCGGGATCGTCAGCACCTCGTCGCAGAGGCGCTCTGTCACAGGCAGGCTGCCGCGCCCGTAACCGAGGTCCGCGTAGGCGGGCTGGAGGTGCGGCGGCTCCGGCCAGTGCACGTCCGTGGCGATGCCGGCTTCGGTCAGCGCCGCCCTCAGCGCGTCCCGCTGCGGCGTCGCGACGACGTAGAGGTAGTAGCTCGGCTCCGCCCAGGACGCCTTCGTCGCCGCAGCAATCGAGGTCCCGGCGAGCGCCTCGTCGTAGCGTTTGGCGATCGCGCGGCGGCGGTTGTTCCAGGCGTCGAGCCTGCCGAGCTTGAGGCGCAGGACGGCGGCGTGGATCTCGTCCATGCGGCTGTTGAGGGCGCGCTCGGCGCTGTGGAAGCGGCGGTCCCAGCCGTGGTGGCTCAATCGCCGCGCGTGCTCCGCCAGCGCCGCGTCGTCCGTGACGATGGCGCCGGCGTCGCCGAGGGCATTGAGGTTCTTCGTCGGGTAGAAGCTGAAGCAGGAGGCCGTGCCGTACTCCGTCACCTGCCGGCCCCTGTACAGTGCGCCGTGCGCCTCGCAGGCGTCGGAGACGACGGGCAGGCCGTAACGCTCCGCCAGCTCCCCGATCGCGTCCATGTCCGCCGGGTGGCCGTAGATGTGCACCGGCAGCACCGCCCTCGTCCGCCGCGTGATCGCCGCTTCGAGCTTCGAGGCGTCCAGCGTGTAGGTCGATGCGTCGACGTCGACGAGGACGGGCGTCGCGCCGGTGTCGCTGATCGCATCGAGCGTCGCGCTAAGCGTGAACGCGACCGTGATCACCTCATCGCCGGGGCCGATGCCGAGACCGCGCAGCGTCAGGTTGAGCGCCGCCGTACCGCTGCCCAGCGCAACCGCGTGCTCGACGCCACAGTAGGCCGCCCACTCGCTCTCGAACGCCTTCGTCTCCGGCCCACCGATGAACCAGCCCGAGTCGATAACGCGCGCGATCGCTGCGTCGAGCTCGTCACGCATCGCCGCGTGCTGGCGCTTGAGGTCGATCACCGGGATCGGGCCGCTCACCAGTACGTGTCCTTGTGTTCCTCGAAGAAACGCACAGTGCGCTCGATGCCGTCCTTCAGGCCGACTTCGGCCCGCCAGCCCAGCAGGCGCTCGATCTTCGACGTATCCGCCACGTAGTCGCCGATCTCGATCCGCTTCGCCTCGTCCGGGAACGGCACGCACTCGATGCTGCCGCGACCGGTCGTGTCGATCAGCGTTTGGGCGATCGTCGCGAGGCTGGCAGGCGCTCCCGAGCCGACGTTCAGCGCCTCGCCCGCCGCCTCCGGCGTCACGCCCGCGAGCAGGAACGCGCGCACGCAGTCGTCGACGTAGACCATGTCGCGCACCTGTGAGCCGTCGCCGTAGAGCCGGATCGAACCGCCATCGACGGCGAGGCGGACGAACCAGTTCATGAACCCCATCCCAGCGTGCTGGCGCACGAGCATGCGCGGGCCGTAGATGTTCGTCAGCCGCAGCCAGACCGTCTGCAGCCCGAACGCCTGATGGTAGGCGATCGTCTGGAGGCCGGCGGCCGCCTTGTTGGCGCTGTTCGGCTCGGTTGGTAGGAGCGGGTGGTCTTCGCTGACGGGGCTCGTCCTGATCGCGCCGTACTCGCTGCGCGTGCCGGCATAGACGAAGGCGGCTGCGGGAGACTCGCGGCGCGTCGCCTCCAGCACGCACATCGTGCCGACGGCGTTGATCTCGAGGTCCTGAAACGGCTTCTCGAGGCTGTCGAGATGCGAACCGGTGCCGGCGATGTGGAAGATGAAGTCGCGTTCGCGGACGGCGTCGCGGATCGCCTTCTCGTCACGAATGTCGCCGATGAACACTTCGACCTCGCGCTCGATGCCGTGGACGTTGTAGCGGTTGCCCCCCAGGTCGGGCGCCAGGTTGTCGATCACGCCAACGTAGCAGCCGAGCTCGTGCAGCGCCCGCACCAGGTTGCTACCGATGAACCCCAGCCCGCCGGTGACCAGCGCCCGCTTGCCCTCGTACGCCACCCGCAGAGCCTCGTCATTTGCCAGATTGCCCGATTGCCCGATTGCCCCCGGGCCGGGTGGTGGGAGGCTGGTCACGGCTTCGTCGCGAGAGCGATGACGGAGAGTCCGATTGGCAGGTTGTGGCGCTCCAGCAGGTCTCCCTCAAACTTCAGCACCGCCTGCAGCGCCGCGTTCAGGGGCGCCGGCACGGGCCGGACGTCTGAGCCACGCGCGCCGAGGAGCTTCGCGGCTAAGCGTCGTACCACGGCTACGGGCAGGAGCAGCATGTTGGCATAGGTGGTCTGCACGGGCCTGAGCCCCACCTTTTCGAGCTTTCTCGCCATCTCGGGAGCGGTGTAGCGGTGCTTGGTCTGAACTGTAGCATCGTGGGGGCCGTAGAGCATCTGAAACGCCGGCACGCGCACCAGTAGCGTGCCGCCGGGGCGCAGCACGCGCGCAAGCTCCCGAAGCGCCCGTTCCTCCGAAGCCGGCTCAAGCTGACAGACGACCTCGAACGACGTCACGAGGTCGAAGGACGCGTCCGCGTAGGGCATCGCGTCGATGCTGGCGACGGCGACACGTCCGGCGCGACGGCCCTCCGTCAGCTGAGCAGCGCGCGGATATACGTCAAATGCGGTCACGCGCCCGAATCGCTCCAGCAGCGCCAGCGAGCCGCCGGTGCCGCAGCCGGCGTCGAGGACTTCGAGGCCCTGCGTTTGCTCGAGGTGGCGGCGGAGGATCTTGTCGCAGATGCGGCGCATGCCGACGTACCACCAGAGGTGGTCCTCTAGCTGGTACATGTAATCGTATTCGGCTGGGTCCAAAGCGCCCCGGTGTTAGGCTTCGAGCTCGCGCTCGCGAACCGTGTTGCGCGCCCGCGCCAGCGCCTTCGCGCGGCGCTTCTGCTCCTGCAGCACGACGAGGCGCAGATACCAGGTCGCGACGCCGCGCAGGGCGCGGGAGATGCGCGCCGGCTTGAAGAACTGCGACGTACCGTAGGCGCGCGCGTAGTGGTGCACCGGCAGCTCCACCATCCGGAAACCGGAGTCGCGTAGCTTGCGCACGAGCTCGATGCAGATCGCGCCGTCGTTCGATTCGAGCTTCACGGTATCGAAGACGGAGCGACGCAGCAGGCGAAAATCACAGTCGACGTCGCGGATCGGAAACGAGAACATGACGCGCGTCGCGTGTTGGTAGAGCGAGCCGATGACCTGGCGGTACCACGGGTCCTGCCGCGTGATCTTGTAGCCGTTGACCACGTCGATGCCGGGCTCCATCGCCGCGGCGAGGAGGCTCAGCTCCGTCGGGTCGTACTGGCCGTCGCCGTCCGTGTAGAAGACGTAGTCCTTCTCAGCGCTGCGGAAGCCGCTCTGCAGGGCGCCGCCGTAGCCGCGGTTCGCCTCGTGCCGGACGATGCGCAGCGCCGCCAGCTCCTTCGCCAGGCCTTCGAGGACGGCGAGGCTATCGTCCGTGCTCGCATCGTCGACGACGACGATCTCGTAGTCGTCCGTGATCTGACGCAGCGCCGTCTCAGCCATGCGGACCAGGGCGACGATCGTGTTCGAGTCGTTGTAGCAGGGGAAGAAGGCTGAGACGCTGGAGAGTCTGGGATGCGGCTCTTCTGGCACGTTGCCTCCTTCTCGATTTGGCCGCATTCTGCCAGCCGTGGGTGTCGGGGTCAACGCGTATACTGGCCGGCGTGACTCAGGAAGACCGCGTTTCCGCCTACAAAGAAGCTTACGAGACCTGGCAGCGCCACCTCGCCGGACTGCACGAGTTCTTCCTCGAAGGCAAGCGCATCGAGCCTCTGAAGATCAAGGGCCTGCTCAACCGTGAGAGCCGTGCCAAGCGCAAGTACGACCAGGCGCGCCTCCGCCTCCTTGGCATTGAGGACGAAGAAGCCTTCGACGACCAGGACGAGCCCGAGGGAGATTAGCCCCAGCCCGTCGCCCTGTCCTAGAATGACAACGTGGAAGACGATCTCGGCGTCGATGTCTCCGAAGTGCTCTCCGTCGTCAACGGCTCGGAGGTCTTCGTCGTCATGTTTCAGCTCTTCGAGCGCCGCCTCCTCGTCGACACGCGTAACGGACCCAACGAACCGCCCCTGATTCGCGTCGTCGACCGCGTCCGCAGCTCCGAAGAGCGCTTCCGCGAGCTGCTGCGTATGCGCCCGAAGTTCCCGGCGCCGGAGCGCATCGTCGCGTTCCAGTGGCCGCACAGCATCCGCACCTTCCGCGAATCCGGCGTCTGGGAGGCGATCCAAACGCGCGTCATCTCTCTCGGCGCTTCCGAGGCCACCTGCCTCGCCGTCCTCTCCGAGCTGCAGTGGGAGGAGCGCAACGAGGAGATCAAGGCCGTTCGCGGCGAGGAGCCCTACCGCACGCTGCGAGGTTCGAGCCTGACGTGACGACCGCAACCCGAGTCGTAGACCTGCGCAGCGACACAGTGACCCAGCCGACGCCGAACATGCGTCGCGCCATGGCGAGCGCCGAGGTCGGCGATGACGTCCTCGGCGACGACCCGACGGTCAAGCGACTCGAGGCGATCGCGGCGGAGCGTCTTGGCAAAGAGGCGGCGCTGTTCGTCGCCAGCGGCACAATGGCGAATCTCGTCTCGCTGCTGACGCACTGCCAGCGCAGCGACGAGGCGATCTGCGGCAACTACGCCCACCTGCTGCAGTCAGAGCTGGGCGGCGCTGCCGGTCTCGCCGGCGTGCAGTTGCGGCCGCTGAAGAACGACGAGCAGGGTCGCATGGACCTCGACGAGATCCGCGCCGCTGTCCGCGCCAAGGGCGCGACGCCGCGCACGGCGCTGATCGCGATCGAGAACACCCACAACTACTGCAACGGCTCGGCGCTGCCCGCGAGCTACACGGCGGAAGTCGCCGCGATTGCGCGCGAGAGCGACGCCGCGTTTCACATCGATGGCGCGCGCATCTTCAACGCCGCGCTGGCGCTGGAGACAACGGTCGCCGAGCTCGCGAAAGACGCCGACTCGGTGACGTTTTGCCTCTCGAAGGGCCTCGCGGCGCCGGTCGGCTCCGTTATCTGCAGCAGCGGCCCGTTCATCGAGCGGGCGCGGCGTCTGCGGCGACAGGTTGGCGGCGGTATGCGCCAGGCCGGCGTCCTCGCCGCGGCCGGCATCGTCGCGCTCGAAGAGATGGTCGACCGCCTCGCCGATGACCACGCGAACGCGCGCTACCTCGCCGATGGCCTCGCGAAGATACAGGGACTGAAGACGGACCCGTCGCTGGTTCAGACGAACATGGTCTTCATCGCGCCGGCCGGCATCGACGGCGTTGCGCTGCAGCAGGGCCTGCGCGAACGCGGCGTCCTCAGCACCGGCAGCCCGCAGCGCCTGCGCATGGTCACCCACTACGGCATCGAGCGCGGCGACATCGACTACGCGCTCGAATGCGCACGCGAGGTGGCGGCGTCGCTAGCTTGATCCGCCGGACGCCAGCGCCGGCCTACATCCTCATACTCACCTTGATCGCCATAGGCTGCAGCGGCGGCAGCAGCGTGCCCGCCTCCGACGTCGCCGGGACGGTCCCGTGGGCGGCTCGCGAGAGCCTGCTTTACAACGTCGTGAACGAGAGCGGCGAGAAACTCGGCATGCAGACTCTGAGCATCGATGCCTCCGGCTCCGACACGCGCCTGCGCCAGCTCTTCGAGAGCGCTACAAACAGAGACGAGGCTGAGGTCATCGTCGACGCGCGGACGCTGAAGCCGAAGTCGTCGAAGCGCACGATCGTCACGCCGAGCGATACGGAGACAATCGAAGCGCAGTACACGGCCGCGGGCGTCGAGATCAAGCAGGGCGACAAGCAGAGCGGCCTCAGCGTGCCGGAATACTCATACGACAACGACACGTCGCTGTTCCTCTGGCGCACCCTCCCCTTCGCCGAAGGCTACGAGGGCGCCTATGTCACGATCATCGCCAACCGCCGTACCCGCCAGGACGTCACTCTGCGCGTCATCGGCAAAGAGACCGTCACGGTCCCCGCAGGTCAGGTCGAGGCGTGGCGCCTCGAGATCAAGACGAGCAACGCGAAGCAGACGGCGTGGTACACGACCAGCGCCCCCCATTTCCTCATCAAGTACGACAACGACAACGGCCTGATCTTCGAGCTGCAGTGCTGCCTCCCGCCGCCAGGTAGCTACCCCTAGTCGAGCCCTTCCGTCCTTAGCCGAGCCCCCAGCCGTAGCCGAGGCTTTCCAGCCTCGGCGGCCCAACGTCGCGTTACTTCCACAGACAACCGCGGTCGTCCGTGCGCGCCTGCGTCTCCAGCGCGACGATCTGCTCCCGATAGCGCCCGTCCTGCGTCCAGGCGACGCCGAAGCCTTCGGCGACCAACGTTGCGTCTACGGACGTGCCGTCCGGCAGGAAGACGTAGCGCAGCTCGCGCCCGAAGGCGTCCTGGACGCGCTGGTCTTTCAGCAGCAGCACCGTCTCGCCGATCAGCGTCTCGTTGCGGTCCGTCGCCTCGCGATAGCAGCGGTCGCCGCGCTCCGGCGTGTCGACGCCGAAGTAGCGCACGCGCACCGTCTTGCCGTTCAGCTCAACGTCGATCGTGTCGCCGTCGACGACTTTCGCAACGGCGCCCTGCTCGAGACTCGCGAGAGTCTGGCCGGCGGGCAACGTCAGCGTCGTCGCCTGCGCTTCCAGCGGCGGGCGCTGGCCGTCGTCGCCGGCGGCAAAGTAGGGGAGACCCGCGACGATCGTGACGACAACGAGCAGGAGGAAGAGGACGAAGCCGCCGGCGTAGCCCGTGCGCCCGAATCGAGGCGTCCTCAGCCTGACGCGCCGCCGGCTCACGGCAGCGAGCGCGCCTGGCCCGAGACGATCGTCGCGCCGAAGCGCCCGCCCGGCGCCTCTCCCGCGACGACGCCGTCGCCGGCGACGATGGCAAGGCCGCGGAAGCGCTGTCGCTCGCCCGCCGCGAGGCCGAGCGTCGCCTTGCCGCCGCTGGCGCTGCACCAGGCCTCGAGCGCGGCGCGCACCTCCCAGTCGTAGGTCTGGTCCGGCGCCGCGAGCGAGATGCAGGCGGCGCGTCCCGTCATCGGCGGCAGGCCGGCGTCGATG
>DATDPC010000028.1:0-3722 GCA_035292965.1 Dehalococcoidia bacterium
GCTCAGAGGCGAGCGTCGAGCCGGCCGGCAGGTTCTCGTAGATCCAGCGCGACGCCTCGATGCGGGTGCTCGTCCGGGTGTAGATGCTGACGTAGGCAAGCCCGGCGAGCAGCGAAAGAGCCAGCACAACCGCGACGGCGCCGTAGCCGGCACGACCGAGCTGGGGACGCCCGCAGCGCTGCGCCAGCGTCGCCGCGCCGCGCACGAGCTCGACCAGCGCGTAGCCGGCGAGCAGCGCCAGCACGGGGTAGAGCGGCAGGAAGTAGCGCAGGTAGAGCGAGAACTGACGCCCCATGAAGCCGAAGTAGAGGAGCACGAACAGCACCGGCAGCAGGTGGCGCGCGTCGCCGCGGCGTATGAGCCGGAAGGCCGCGAAGCCAAACGCCGCCCAGCCGGCGATCGCGAACGCTGGGCCCATACCCCAGCGCACCATCTCCGAGAGCGGGTAGACGTAGCTCGACCGCGCGATCCACTGCACCGAGGGCGGGAAAGCCGCATCGCCGCCGAGCAACTCGCGTTGCTGCGACTGGTCGCTCAGCCAGTGGCTGTTCAGCGCGAGACCGAGGTTCGTCAGGTTCGGCGTATCGAAGGCATAAGGCTGGGCGACGCGAAAGGCGACAAACGCGACGAACACGGCCAGCGCCAGGCTAATCAGCGCCTGTCCCGCATCCTCCATCTGCTTCGTCGTCAGCTGGTGGCCCGACAAGCGCTCCCGAATCGACGGCCACAGACGCGCCGCGACGGCGACCAGCAGCACCGGCGCGATGACGATGGCGGTGACTTTGCACGCCATCGCGAGTCCGAGCATGAGCCCGGCGAGCGCGTAGTCTGAGCGCCTGCCGTCCTGGACGATGCGCACCGAATAGAACAGCAGCGCCGTCGTGAACAATGTCAGGAACGGGTCGACGACGAAGAAGTGCGCCTGCTGGATCGCCAGCGGCGCCGAGGCCATGAGCACGGCGCCGATCAACCCCGCGGCGGAGCCGTAGAGGCGCCGCCCGATCAGGAAGACAAGCAGCACCGCCCCGGCCGAAAACAACGCCGAGAGCCAGCGGCCGGCCAGATAGAGGTGGTCGTAATCATCCTTGCCGAGGGCGTTTGCGACGACCTTGGTCAGGAACAGCGGCAAAGTGCCGTAGACGAAGGAGCCGCCGTCCCGGTTGTAAGGGTTGAGCGGCGAGCTGTTGCTATCGAAGTACTCGAGGAGGCTCGAAGGCAGCTTGACGCCGGCAGCGACGATCGAGAGGTGACGCTCGTCCGGGTGGAGGTGCGAGCCTTCGTCCCAGTCGACGTTGTAGGCGCGCGCGACGAGGGCGAGCAGGACGATGGCGATGACGGCGGGCCAAATGAAAGCGCCGAGCGTAAACTCGCCCGGCGTCTCGCCCGCCTGGGACGGTGCGAGCGCCGCGCTCTCCCGTCGCAAGCGAATACGTATGCCTGCCATTACCTAAGCAGTCTCAAGTATATCAGCCGTCATCGTCGCTCAGCGTTTGCCCTTGATCTCGACGAAGAGGAACGAAGCCGTCCCGTCGGGATACAACAGCCGCCCCTTCGTCTCGAAGATGAACTGCTGCGGCGGGATGTTCTCCGGCCGCAGCGCGAAGAGCTGTCGCGTGCCCGGCTCCCAGCGGTCCGTCCCGCCGACGATGCACTTCGGGCAGCGCGTTCCCGCATAGAAGGGCACGAATATCTCCGGCGCGTTGAACTGCCCATCGAGGATGAGGCTGTCGTACTCGTCTTGCACGTCGAGGAAGTGGGCGATGATCGCTTGCGGGCCGTCCTGCCAGCCCCAGTAGTCGGCCGAGAGCCTCGGGTAGTCGTTGATGTAGTGGTCGTAGTACGAAGCGAAGTTCGCGCCGGCGGCGATCGCCATGGCCGCGACCACCCCGGCAGCGACGTAGACGCCATAGCGCCGCAGGCTCGCCGCCGCCTCGACCAGGTAGGCGAGGCCGGCGCCGCTGAGCAGCGCAAACACCACAGACCCGACGATCGTCCGGCTGCTGATCGGGCTCGCGTCGGAGAGGGCGCCGGCGAGCGGGAACAGAGGCAGCATTAGCAGCAGGACGACGTAACGCCGGTTCAGTCGCTGTACCAGCCCGAACAGCCCGACGAGGATTAGCGGCAGTTGTACCCAGAGCAGCTCGCCCTGCCCCGGCAGGAAGTGGCGCGTGATGAAGCCGTTGTCGCCGTCTTCGAAGAGGAATGAAGACGTGAAGTACGACTTGTAGAACTGCCCGAACAGCTCCGGCGCGCTCTTCTCCGACTCGATGTTGAAGATCCACGCCTGGGAGGCACGGTCGCTTGGCCCGAAGAGGATATGGCGCGCCAGCGGCAGCAGGACAACGGCGAGCACGCCCGCCGCGATCAGCGAATCGCGGCGCTTCGCCCAAAGCTCGCGTCGATACAGCACGACGATCGCGAGCAACAGCGGCGGCAACAGCACCCAGGAGGCGCGGTAGGTGTAGAACGTCAGCCCGAAGGCAAGCGCCGCCGGCCACAAAGACGTCCCGAGCCGACGCGAGCGCCAGAACAGCCACAGTGAGAGCGTCAGCCCCAGCGGCCAGCAGGGTATGTCGCCGAGGCCGGTGCGGCTGTAGTGGACGTGCCACGGCTCGATCGCGAGAAACGCCGCCGAGGCCAGCGCCGCCGCCTCGCGGCGAAACAGCTCCCGGGCGCAGAGATAGGTCGTGACCACGGTCAGGCTGCCGATAACCGCCGCGGTCAAGCGCACGGCCAGCTCGGTACGGCCCAGCACCGCCATGAACGGCACCTCCGCATAAACGAAGGCGGGCAGCTTGTACTCGCCGAAGCTCTTGAACAGGAAGGGCATGAACGCGCCGTGCTCGTCGCGGGCGGTGTGCAGGATCAGGTCGGCATTGAGCCCGAAGGAGGCCTCGTCCGTGAAGAAGCCGCGCGGGTTGCTCGTCAGGTCGACGACGCGGACGACAAACGCAAACGCGAGCAGCGCCGCGAGAACGAGTAGAGGCCAGCGCTCTTCGGCGAAGCTCGGGGCGCGCGTTCGGACGGGGGCGTCTGCCGCAACCACCGTCTGCAGCATACGGCGCAAACGCGCCGTGAATAAGTAGGCTTGGCCCGCAAACAAACGCCGCGGCTGAAATCAGACGCGGCGTTGTCTTGAGACGAAACGTGGTTCGGACGGAGCTGAAGCTTCGTCCCTACGTTTTGGTTGCTGTTACCAGCCCTTCAGCGCCACCAGCGCCGTCAGGTCGGCGAGGCGGCAAGCGTAGCCCCACTCGTTGTCGTACCAGGACGCGACCTTCACGAGGTCGCCGTCGACGACGTTGGTCGAGAGGCCGTCGATGATCGCCGAGTGCGTGTTGCCCTTGAGGTCCATCGAAACGACCGGGTCGTCCGTGACGTCGAGGATGCCGCTCATGCGCTCCTTCGACCAGTGCTTCAGCGCCGAGTTCACCTCTTCCTTGTTCGTCTTCTTCGAGACGAGGGCGACGACCTCGACGATCGACACCGTGGGTGTCGGCACGCGGTAGGCGAGGCCGTCGAGGATGCCGTCGACCTCCGGGATGACGGGCGCCGCGCGAGCCTCGCGTAGGTCCTTGGGGCCCGCCTTGTCGAGGATCTGCTGCGAGTTCGTGTAGGAGTGGATCGTCGTCATCTGGCCCTTTAGGAACCCGAACTCTTCGACCAGCACCTTCACCGGCGGCGCCAGGCCGTTCGTCGTGCAGGAGGCGTTGGAGATGACG
>DATDPC010000029.1:0-9978 GCA_035292965.1 Dehalococcoidia bacterium
CCTCGTCGCGGCGGTGGGCGGCCAGACGCTGGAGTACATACCCTGGGCGGAGCCGTTGTTCAAGGAGCTGCCGCCGGTCGAAGACGGCTGCGTCGTGCTGTCAGAGCGCCCGGGTCTGGGCCTCGAGCTCGACCTCGACGCAGTCAGGCGCTTCGAAGCCTGAAGCCGCTACTCGACGAAGATATCGACGGACGGGCGCAGCTTGGCGCACTCGGCGAGGATGGCGTGGATGTCGTGCTGCTTGAACGCGGCGACCGGCGACATGTCCGGCGTCTGCTTATCGTCCAGCTGAACGAAGGACTGCTCCGTGATCACGTAGTCGAAGCGCGGCGCCCACTTGCGCGAGCCGAGGCGCGCCGTCGTCGAGCAGTTGTCGACCATGTAGGCGACGCCGCGGGCGTGCATGTAGGGGTTTAGCGAATCGACCGACTCGATGACGGACTCGTTGGCGATCTCGGAGCCGGGGTGGCCGTTGGCCATGAGGACGTCGACCTGGGCGATCATCGTGGCGATGTAGACGCCGGCGGTGAACGGGTCGAGCGGGATTTGCTCTTCGATGCGCTTCGCGCGGACGCCCTCGCCGACGCGCCACGTCTCCGTACCGTCGATCTTGCCCATCGGCATCGTCTTCAACCGCTCGCCAGCGAGGACGACGCTGCGAATCTCGTTGCCGCTGCTGACCTCGTCGTAGATCTCGTGCAGCAGCTCTTTAGCCGCCGGGTAGGTGGCGGCGTAGGCGGCCTCGAACTGGGGCTGTCCGTCGGCGCCGAGCGCCTCGTAGACGGCCATGATCCCCTGCTTCGAGATGATCTTCGAGATCGGGCCGGTGATCGATTCGGCGGAGCGGCGGAAGGCGTCCTCGCGGCTGATGCCCTGGCTGACGTAGCGGCGGTAGAGGCACTCGATGATGCCGTGGACGGCGCCGAGGAGGATGCCACGCTCGCCGTAGATGTCGGACTTGAACTCGGACTCGAGCGTCGTGCGGAAGGTGAAAGGCGAGCCGAGCGCAACAGACCAACCGAGGGCGAGGTCGGTCGCGTGGCCGTCGACGTCCTGCTCGATGGCGAAGCTGCTGTTGATGCCGGCGCCGTTGACGGAGGCGCCCTGGACGTAGAGTCGGCGGACGGACGGACCCATGCCCTTGGGGCAGACGCCGATGACGTTGATCTTCGCCGGGAACTTTGCGCCGACGTTCTTCAGGTGGCCGACGAGGAAGCCGTGTGAGAGTCCGAGGGTCGCGCCGGGGCGGATCGCCTCGAAGATTCTGGGGTAGAGCTCGGCCTGGGCGGCGTCGGAGATCAGCAGGAGGACGAGGTCGGACTCGCGGATGACGTCGAACATCTCACCGAGGCTGCCGTTAGCCTCGGTGAAGCCGACGGCGCGCGCTTCTTCCATCGAGCTCGAGCCGGGTCGCAGACCTACCTTGACCTTGATCCCGGCGCCTTCGAGCGAGTCGCGGAGGTTTTGCGCCTGCGCCGGTCCCTGCGAACCCCAGCCGATGACGCCGATCTGGTTTACGCCGGCGAACGCCTTCGGCAGCAGCGGCAGCAGGTGGCGCCCGCCCTTGACGATTTGCTCCTGGCGGCCGGCGAGGTCAATCGTCTCGACGTCAAAGACGTTAGAAGTGAAGCTAACGGATGTGGGCATGCTGCGGTCTCTCCTATGTTGCGGCGCGGCTACTGAATCGTAGCAGGAGAAAGCGAATGGGCCTAGAACAAGACCCCTTCAGCAGCGTTATCTCTTCTACGTAGGCACTCTTCGTCTCGTTGCAGGAATCAGCCGCCCGGCTGCCTGGACCGAAAAACCTCTCGCACGACCTCTATCGCCTCGGTGGCACGAGCGTGGCCGACGTAGTTCATCAAGGGCGAGGATGACTTCTAGCCCGTTAGCGTGATGGCACGAGGATGCCGCGGCCGTGGAGGCGCCCGCGTTCGAGGTCGTCCATAGCGTCGTTGACGGCGTCGAGCGGGTAGCGCTGGGTGCGGAGCGTCACTCGACCTTGCGCCGTCAGGGTCATGAGCTCGACGAGATCGTTGTAGGTGCCGACAAGGTTGCCGACGAAGTTGATCTCGGTCGAGATGATGTCGATCGCCGGCATCTGGAGCACACCGCCGTAGCCGATGACGTAGTACGTCCCGGCGCGGCGCAGCATGGCGATGCCGTCTTCCAGGGCCCCGCCCTCGCCGACGAAGTCGATCACCGCTTCGCAGCCGGCGCCGCTGGTGAGCTCGCGAACCTTCGCCACCTGCGAGCCGTCCGCGAGGACGATATGGTCCGCTCCGCAATCGCGGGCCAGCTGCAGGGCAGCCTCGGAGCGGTCGACGACGATCACGGTCGCCGCGGTGAGCGCTTTGAGTGACTGGACGCCGATGTGACCGAGGCCGCCGGCACCAATGACGACGGCGTTGGTCCCCGGGTGGAGAATGGGGACCGCCTTCTTGACTGCGTGGTAGGCAGTCAGCCCGGCGTCGGCGAGCGCGGCGACGTCCTCGGGCCGGACACCAGGATCGAGCTTGACGACGGAGCGGGCGCCCGTCTTGAGCAGCTCGGCGAAGCCTCCGTCGGTGTCGATCCCAGGGAATGCGCCGCGGACGCAGTGCATGTCATCCCCGGCACGGCAGGCTCTGCACAAGCCGCAGGTGATCAGCGGGTGGACGATGACGGTGTCGCCTACGGCGACGTGGTCGACGGCCGCCCCGATGGCCTCCACCCAGCCCGCATTCTCATGGCCGAGGGTGTATGGGAGGGGCACATTACTCTTGTTCCTCCACTGGCCTTCGACGATGTGCAGGTCCGTGCGGCAGAGGCCCGCGCCGCCGATCCGCACGATTACGTCGAGCGGCCCGGTGACAACCGGGTCAGCAACATCCTCGACCGACGGACGCTGGCCGTAGGCGTGCAGCCGGACAGCCTTCACGGCGTCAGCCCTTGTTAATCAGGGTGTAGCGAACGGTCTGGACGCGAATGAGGCCGTTGCGGAACACGAACGTGTCGATGCCGTCTTCCACCCGTGTGCGCGCAGACTCTGCCTTCCACTCCAGCAGCAGGATGTCGCCCTCGTAAATCTGGGTCGGCAACTCCCACTTGGCGTTAGGCAAGTCGGACAGCAGTTTCGTGAAGGCCTGCCGTATTCCATCCTTGCCCCTTAGCACGCCGGCGGGCGTGATGAACACCGCATCGTCGGTGTAGTCGGAGACGATCCCGTCCAAGTCGCCGGCAACAAGCACCTGACCATGGTGGGCGAAAACTTCCTGGGGCGTACGTTCGGCCATTTTGGGCCTCCTCTCGCGAGCGGATGAGTTTTACCCCAAGCTATGCCCCATCCGATCCGAATACAAGGGGAGAAAGTCCTCCTTTAGGCTGGTCGATACCTCACGGGGCTCGGCGGGAGCGCTCATCACCGCGCTGCACCGCCTCCAGGAAGTGAAGCGGCAGTATCTTGCGGTTGCCGGAGGCATGTGGCTCGCGGCGTACGACCCGCATTGTGCCCGCCTGGCGCCACTGCTCGGCCATCGGCGAACCGCTGACGCCAACGTTCGCGAGCCCCTTGAGGACGTACTCCAGGACGGCCTGCTCGTCGACGTCGTCCACAGCCGGCGACACGATAATTTCGATGCGGGTGAGGCCGTCCACCTCTTGCTCGGCGAGCTGGTAATCGGTGGCGTGCCCGCCGAAGCGAGCCGGCAAGTCTTCCTCCACCAGCCGGAACAGGTCGTTACCAAAGAAGGTCACGCCTTCGCTCGTCAACTTGTCGTAGCCGCGAACGCCAACAAGGTGCGTCTGCAGGCCGAGCGACGCCAGGTGGCAGCCGCAATCACGCTGCTCCAGCCGGGCGTAGTCGCCGATTTCTGCGTTGATCATCAGGCGGGGGCAGTGCGGTAGCAGGGTTGTGTAATAGAGGGCGCCTACGGTCGCATCGCCCTCGCCAACGGACAGATCGCGCTGGATCGCGGCCACTTTGTCGGTCACAAGGTGAAGGTCATCCAGGGCGATTGGGTTGGCGCACGGCAGGCCCAGCTTTCCGATCTGCGCCATGTTGTAGTGGACAACCGGCACGACTCCCACCATGCGCAACACGGCATCCTTGCCCTCCGTGTATGGCTCGCCACTGGCGGCGATGACGCTGCCGCTGATGTCGAGGCCGTTCTCCCGGGCGGCCAGGCAGACCCGCACGGCCGCGCTCGAGCTCGTGTCCAGGAAGCCAGGGTTGCCCCGCAGCTTCTGCTCCGCCAGCCAGCGCGCGATCACGATCGGCTTGTCGCGCGGCACGAAGCGCGGCCACGGCAGGCGCTCCCCGGCAAGGCTGCCGGCGAAGAGCACGAGCGCGGTACGCAGCGTCTGCTGAAGACCCCTGAGGTCCCATCGCAGTGGCGCTTGCGAGAACCACCGGGACGGCGTGTGGCCGATCTTGCTGAAGAGGAGGATGCCAAATAGGCCAGAGGCGTCCGGTGGCACGGGGCGCCAGAGCGCGGTCTCCCCCTCGCGAAAGCCGCCCGTCGCCAGGAGGAGCTTGGAGTAAGCCGCCTCGTACGCCGTTAGCTCGAGGCCGAGGAGCACTCGCGATGGTGTGCCCGTCGAGCCGCTGGTCTCTGCTTCATAAGCCGCGACGACCAGGGGGTTGTCGAAGTCCGACTCGCTCACATCGAACTCGAGGCCTGGGCGACGAATCGGCAGGCGGCCCTTGAGCTCAGCCTGGGTAACGTACACGCCCGCGTCGTAGAGCCGCTCGAGGGTTCCCTCGATGCCCTCGGCGTTGACCATGCGCTCGATCTCGGCGAGATCGATGCCGGCGTGCTCGAGCAGCCGCCTGTACGGGCTGCGCGGATTCTGGTAGACGCCTCGCTCAAGGACGCGAAGGAATGACGCCACTCTGTTAGCCTGCTGCGCGGCTACGAGGCGGCGGCAGTCCTCGAGGCTGAGTCTTTGCTTGAGTAGTCGCCGGACACCGGCGACGTAGCTAAGGTTGGCCCGCAGACGATCAAACACGCGGCGCCTCT
Source organism: Dehalococcoidia bacterium (assembly GCA_035292965.1). Classification (GTDB taxonomy): domain Bacteria; phylum Chloroflexota; class Dehalococcoidia; order DSTF01; family WHTK01; genus WHTK01. The sequence continues at coordinate 4,998 of DATDPC010000029.1, forward strand.
GCTTAATCCAGGCTCAACACGGTCGCCCTGGGCAAATCCACAGACTCGATCACGGCAGGGCCGATTTGCTGCATTCTAAGGCACCGTCTGTTTTGACCCTCTGTCGACGCTGTACATGCCCACGCAGAGTCTATCCTGAGACAAACTGGCTGATGATCAGCAATTGCGTGGCGGCAACGTGGAAGGGGCACTAACAGATGACACCAAAGGTGGTCGTTCTTGGCGCGGGCTTCGGCGGACTGGAACTCAGCACGATTCTGTCCGACACGTTCACGGACGGCCTCGATCTCACGCTAATCGACAGGTCGGACCATTTCGTCTTTGGCTTCTCGAAACTTGACGTGATGTTCGGCCGGGAGACCCCAGACGCCGTGCGCATCGCTTACCGGAACATCGTCAAGCCCGGCGTGCGCTTTCGTCAGGAAGCGATCACCGCGATCGATCCCGTTGCGCGACGAGTCACGACCGACGGCGGGACGTATGAGGCGGATGTGCTGGTCGTGGCGCTGGGCGCCGATTACGACCTCGACGCGACACCCGGCCTCACCGAGTGTGGTAACGAGTTCTACTCTGTCCGAGGCGCTGAGCGCCTGCGGGAGGTCCTGCCCACCTTCTCGAAGGGCCACGCGATAGTCGGAGTGACGTCAACGCCGTTCAAGTGCCCGCCGGCGCCGAGCGAAGCAGCGCTGTTGCTGCATGACTACCTCACCAAACGCGGAGTGCGCGACGCTTGCCAGATAAGCCTGGTCATGCCGTTCGGTATGCCGGTGCCCCCTTCACCCGCGGCCTCGCGTGCGTTGCTCTCTGCCTTCGCGGAGCGCGACATCACCTTTGTTCCCAACCGGCTCGTGCGTGCGCTCGACCCCGCGCGCCGAGTTGCCATTCTCGACGATCAAAGTGAAATGCCCTTCGACCTGTTCCTGGGAATCCCAAAACACTGCGTACCGGCCGTGGTGGAGGCGAGCGGCATGACCGAGGGCGGCTGGATACCGGTCAACCCTAAGAACCTCAAGACGCGGTTCCCTGGTGTATATGCCATCGGCGACGTCACGAGTGTCGGTACGCCGAAGGCAGGCGTCTTCTCAGAAGAAGCCGCGCGCGTCGTAGCTGCCTCCCTCGCAGCGGAATTCCAGGGGAGCGAAGGACCCTCGGCTTATACGGGTGCAGGTTCCTGCTACGTTGAGTTCGGAGCGAACCTCGTCGGGCGGGTTGACGTGGACTTCCTATCGGGACCTTCTCCGACCGGCAGCTTCCTCGATGCTTCCGCCGCTCTCGTCGGTGAGAAGGAGCATTTTGGAGCAAGTCGTCGTAGCCGCTGGTTTGGGTTGTAGCTGGTCCTCGCGTGGCTTCACGGCGCCTGTCGAATCGCGCTGGGCGCGAAGAGAGGGCCCCTTAAGGCCCTCTAGATTCGTATTCTGGTGGAGCTGGGGGGATTCGAACCCCCTACCTTTTGACTGCCAGTCAAACGCTCTCCCAATTGAGCTACAGCCCCACGGCGACTCGGGCAGCGTAGCAAAAGGCTGAGACGCCGGGCAAGCTCGTCGCGGCTATTCGCCGGTGGGGTTGACCAGGTCATCGAAAACGCTCGTGACCGTGTTGTAGAGGAAGATGCCCGGCGCGTGCGGCTTCGTCGTCGTCGCGTTGGCCGAGGACGCCAGAGTCAACACCGAAGCCCAGACGAGGAAGCCCACGAGGTTCGCGACCAGCACTTGCGCCTGGTCCGCGGTCGTCGCGCTCTTGATCGCGATCGTCGTCAGGCCGAAGGTCAGCGCCAGCGCCGCGACACCGATGCCGAAGGAGATGCCCGGGATGAACATGAAGCCCATCAGCGCCATCGGCGCCGTCGCCAGGCCCATCACTCGCAACAGCTGCTCGAGGAAGGCGCGTTCACGGAAGACCTGGGTCAGCGTAACGAAGGTCAGGAAAATCCAGAGCCCCCAGAGCGCCAGGGCGAGGAGCGACCCGGCGATCGCTGAGTTGAGGAAGACGTCGCCGCTGGCGCCGAAGTCATTCAGGCGCCACCACAGCCAGCCGCCGATGCCGGAAATGAGAAACGCGGCGGCGGCGATGAGGACGCCCGATATCGTCGCGGTTGGGTCACTGCGCACGTCATCGAAGACGGTCGTGTCCAGGTAGATAAGGCGACGCAGCCAGCCCAAGACCTCGTTCAGGTCTATCAGACGGCACCTCCGTGTAAGTGGCGAACAGCCTGCCCCGGCGTCAGCGACCTGATTCTAGCACCGAATTCGGGTTGACTACGATAACGGTCGTTTGGATGGCATGCCGGCGCGTCGCGGGTAGCGCTCCGGCGTCGGCGCCGTCTTCTCGACGATGACGACGCGCTGCGATTCGCCGCCGGGTGGCTGAAACGGCGCGACCTCGACGATGCGGCCGTTCAGCTCTCGCACCGCGGCGGCGGCGGCCTCGACCTCACTCTCGGCGGCTGGGCCCTTGAGCGCGGCGAGCCGGCCACCGACGCGCAAGAACGGCAGCGCGTACTCGATCAGCACCGCGAGCGGCGCGACGGCGCGGACGACGACGAGGTCGTACGCCTCGCGATGCGCCGGGTCGCGGGCGATGTCTTCGGCGCGGCCGTCGAGGACGTCGACGTCGTCGAGGTCGAGCGCTTGCGCCGCGGATTCGATGAAGCGCGCCTTCTTCGCGCTCGACTCGAGCAACGCGATGCGGAGCGAGGGCCAGGCGAGGCGCAGCGGCAGGCCGGGCAGCCCGGCTCCGGCGCCGATGTCGAGGACCTTCGCTCCGGCAGGGAGGAGGCCGCGCTCGTCGAGCAGGCGGCCGAAGGCGAGCGATTCGACGATGTGGCGTCGCTCGATCAGGGCGCGGTCGCGCGTGGAGACGAGGTTGAAGCCGGCGCCTGCGATCCTGTCGCGAAAGAGGCGCAGGCGCTCCAGCGTGGCGTCATCGAGTCTGAGGATGGCGGCGAATGCGTCCAGATCGTCGGGCACGCCTCATGTTAGACCGAAGCCCGATTTGACACTGGTTCCAGCAGATTCTTATGATCGCTATTAGTGACGACCGATAGTCCCTCGATCAGTGACGCGGCCCGGCGGTTCGCCCAATCGCTATCTCCAGATAAACACCTCGACAGCCAGGAGGCGTTGCGCTTCGCTCGCTGGTTCGGCGAGGAGCGCTCTGCGCCCGAAGTTCGGCCCGCAGACCTCGAAGCTTACGTAGACACGTTCGGCGCGACGGCGCCCAACGCCATGGCTCGCGCCGACGCCCTGAAGGGCTTCCTCGCCTACGCTCACAAGCAGGGCATGATGCCGGAACGTCTGGTCACGCACGTGCGCGTCCGCCGGCCCACCGGCAGGGCCCGCTTGGCGCGCTCGATGGAGCCGCCGCCGGAAGTTCGGGTTACGCAGGAAGGCAAGGCGGCACTCGAATCGGAGCTGGCGGACCTGATCGCGCGCAGGCCACGAATCGCTGAGGAGCTACACCTGGCGCGCGCCGACGGCGACGTGAGTGAGAACGCCCCCCTGGACGCGGCCCGCGAAATGCAGGGCCAGACCGAAGCGAGAATCCGCGAGCTCGAGGGCATGCTCCGGCACGCCGTCGTCGTCGAGCACGGCGACCGCGCCTCCGGTGACCGCGCCGCAATCGGCTCGAACATCGTTATCGCCAACCTCTCGAGCGGCGCCAAGCTGTCGTACCAACTGGTCAACGCCGCCGAAGCGCGCCCCGGCACGGGCCGTCTTTCGGCGGAGTCACCGGTGGGGCGGGCGCTGATCGGCAAGCGCGTCGGCGACGAAGTCCAGGTCACTGCGCCGAGTGGCCAGATCCGCTTCCGCATTGAGCAAATCAATAAATAGCCGTCCTGCGAAGAGCCGAGCCTACGCAACTAACCGCAGTACCGCCTTGGCCGTCAACGAGCGGCGTGCTCGCGCGAGCGCTCAGACGTCGGTCCTGAAATCGAGGGCGGAGCCCGTCGAGGGCGTGAAGTTCGAGGGGCAGGCGGGCTTTCGCAAGGCGATGACCGAACGGGTCGACGCTTACCTCCGGCAGCACTCGATCAAGACCCGCGACATGCCGGCGATGTACGCGAAGAGCGCCATCGTCCTCGCCTGGTGGATCGGCAGCTACGTGTTGATCATGGTCGCCGGGCTGCCTTTGTGGGCGGACGCGCTGCTTTGCGTCTCTTTTGGAGCCGCTGCCGCGGGAGTGGGCTTCAACGTCATGCACGACTCCAGCCACGGCGGCTACTCGAACAGCTCGACGCGGAACGAGATATTCAGTTGGTCTGGCGAGCTGATCGGCCTCAGCAGCTTCATCTGGCGCCAGCAGCACAACGTCTGGCACCACACCTACACCAACATCAGCGGCCTCGACGAGGGTCTCGAGGCCGAGGGTACGATGCGCTGGAGCCCGCACGACGTCTGGAAGCCGATCTATCGCCTGCAGCACCTGTACTGGCCGGTGATCTACGCGCTGTCCGCGGCTTCGTTGATCCTCATACGCAACTTCAAGGTGTACTTCGCCAAGACCAGCGGCCCCACCTTCCGATACCCGGACATGGACCGGCGCGACAAGACGATCTTCTGGGTGTCCCGGCTCGCGAACCTGGCCGTCTACATCTTGATCCCGCTGCTGTTCTTCAGCTGGTGGCAAGTGCTGGCCGGCTTCGCCATCGGCGTGCTGACGGCGGGGCTGATCATGGCGACGATCCTGCAGCTATCGCACGTCATGGCGTCGGTCGAGTTTCCCGAACCGACGGGCGAGCCGCCGGCCGTCGACGAGGAGTGGGCGATCCACCAGGTCGAGACGACGATCGACTTCGCGCCGCACAACGTGCTGCTGCGCTGGTACATCGGCGGGCTCAACTATCAGATCGAGCATCACCTCTTCCCGCGCATCTGCCACCTCAATTACCCGAAGATCGCGCCGATCGTCCAGCAGGTCTGCCTCGAGTTCGGCGTCCGCTACCGCTGCTACGAGACCTTCGGCGGGGCGCTCGCGGCGCATG
>DATDPC010000030.1:0-6604 GCA_035292965.1 Dehalococcoidia bacterium
CAGATCCACGTCCGCTACTACGTCTACGCGATCTTGTTCCTGATTTTCGATGTCGAGGCCGTGTTCTTGTTCCCGTGGGCCGTTTCGGTGGTCCGCCTGGGAGAGACGGCGCTCTACTCGATGATCCTGTTCATCTTCATCCTGGGCGCGGGCCTGGCTTACGCCTGGAAGAAGGGTGTTTTGGAATGGAAGTAAACGAGGAGACGCGGGGCTCAGACGCTGCCGCGGAGCCGACGCCGCCGGTCGCTGTCGCGGGGACGGAGAAGCCGGGGCCGTCGACGTCGGAAGTGCCGGGGCGCGTGCCGCAGCCGGCGCCGGAGCGCGGGCCGCTGATCATGCCGGGGGCGAACTCCCGCGGCGTGCAGATCGAGCTGGGGCGGCTGACGCCGGTCGAGCTCGAGGAGCCGAAGGCGCTGTATCGGACGGTGCTGCCGGGGATCATGCAGGTGCCGGCGGACTACATCATCGCGGCGGCGCGAAAGTCGTCGCTTTGGCCGATGACGTTTGGACTTGCCTGCTGCGCGATCGAGATGATCGCGACGTATATGTCGCACCACGACCTCGACCGCTTTGGCATCGTGCCGTGGCCGTCGCCGCGACAGTGCGACGTGATGATCGTCGCCGGTACGGTGACGAAGAAGATGGCGCCGGCGGTGAAGCTGCTGTACTCGCAGATGCCGAACCCGAAGTGGGTGATCTCGATGGGCGCCTGCGCGACGAACGGCGGGCCCTACACGCGCTACGACCGCGTCCTCCAGGGCGTCGACAAGATCATTCCGGTGGACGTGTACGTGCCGGGTTGCCCGCCGCGGCCGGAAGCGCTGATGGACGGCTTCATCGCGCTGCAGAACAAGATCATGGAAGAGCGCGGCAGGGTCGGATGAGCGAAGAAACCCCCAGCGCTGAGAAGCCGGCGGAAGAAGCGCCGCCCGCGAACCCTCTGGCCGAGGCGTTCGCGAAGGCGCTGCCCAAGGTCGCCCTCGAGACGACGCAGGGCGCGATCGACCTGCTGATCTCGGTGAAGCCGGGCGACCTGCACAACGTCCTGAGCACGGCGAAGCGCAACAGCGACCTCTCGTTCGACTTCCTGCGCAACCTCTGCGGCGTCGACTACGAGGACGAGGGCTTCGAGGTCGTCTACCACCTTTACTCCTACGCCCACGGCTACAACGTGACGATCAAGTGCCGCCTTGGGCGAGACAACCCGAAGGTAGACACGGCGTCTGACATCTGGCGCGGCGCCGACTGGCACGAGCGCGAGGCGCGGGATATGTTCGGCATCGTCTTCGAGGGACACCCGAACCTGGTGCCGCTCCTGCTGCCGGACGACATGCTGGACCACTTCCCGCTGCGCAAAGACAACCCGCTGGCGCCGCTGGAGGAGTGGCAGGGCGAGCTGCTGGGCGGCGAGATACCGAACGCGGGCTACATTCCACCGGGCTCCGGCTTCAACGCCGGCGGCGGCGAAGCGAAAGAAGAATCGGCGTGATCGAGCACGAGCTCGAAACGATCGACCTGAACATCAACATCGGGCCGCAGCACCCGGCGACGCACGGCGTCTTCCGCATGGTGCTGACGGTCGACGGCGAGAAGGTCGTCGAGGTGGTGCCGCACATCGGCTACATGCACCGCGGCGCCGAGAAGCTGTCCGAGCACATGGACTACCGCCAGGCGATCGGCTACCAGGACCGGACGGAGTATCTGGCGCAGTTCAACGCGGAGATGTGCTACGTCCAGGCGGTCGAGAAGCTCTCGGGCCTCGTGCCGCCGGAGCGGGCCGAGTACATCCGCGTCATCCTCGCGGAGCTGAACCGCATCTCGAGCCACTTCATGTTCCTCGGCGCCTTCGGCACCGACCTCGGCGTCTTCGGGACGGCGTTTACGTACGCATTCCGCGAGCGCGAGAACGTCCTCGACCTGTTCGAGGAGGTTTCCGGCGACCGGCTGATGTACGCCTACATGCGCCCGGGCGGCGTCGCCTGGGACGTGCCGCGCAACTTCAAGGAGCGCGTGCGCTGGGTGTGTCAGCAGGCTCTGATCGGCGCGAACGACCTCGACAGGCTGCTGACGGACAACGAGATCTTCATCATGCGGACGCGGGGGATCGGCGTCCTGAGCATCGAAGACGCGATCGACTTCGGCGCGACGGGGCCGGTGCTGCGCGCGTCCGGCCTGAAGCACGACCTGCGGCGGGCGGAGCCGTACTCGATCTACGACCGCTTCGACTTCGAGATCCCGGTCGGCCGCCACGGCGACTCTTACGACCGCTACCTGGTGCGTCTCGCCGAGGTGCGCGAGTCGGTGCGGATCGTCCTGCAGGCTGTCGAGCAGATGCCGGACGAGGGGCCCTGGCTGCCGGACCGAGTGCCGCCAAGGCTACGACCGGCCGCCGGCGAGGTCTACATGCGCTGCGAGAACCCGCGCGGCGAATACGGCATCTACCTCGTCTCGAAGGGGGCGACGCAGCCGTACCGCCTGCGCATACGGTCGTCCTCGTTCTGCAACCTTTCGGCGCTGCGGGAGATGACGATCGGGCATTACATCGCCGACGCCGTGACGATCCTCGGCTCGATCGACATCGTGCTGTGCGAGGTGGACCGGTGACGTTTCCGATCCTCGACTGGGGCATCTTTGGCGTCGACATGAACGTCTGGGCGGACGCGATGCTGCGGTTGCAGCTCGTCGTCGTCGTGATGACGGTGACGGTGATGGCGCTGATCTATATCGAGCGCAAGTTCGTCGGGCGGATCCAGATGCGCCTCGGCCCCATGCGTACCGGCCCTTATGGGACGCTGCAGTCGATCGCCGACGCGCTGAAGCTGCTGACGAAGGAAGACGTCTGGCCTTCGACGGCCGACTTCTGGCTGTTCCAGCTGGCGCCGTTCGTGACCTTTGTGCCGGTGTTCATGATGCTGCTGGCGCTGCCGTTCATGGAGGGCTGGGGCGTGCGCGACCTGCAGCTCGGGCTGTTCTACATCGTCGCGGTGTCGGGCGTTACGGTGATCGGCTACATCATGGCGGGCTGGGCATCGGACAACAAATACGCGCTGCTGGGCGCCGTGCGCTCCGCGGCGCAGCTGATCAGCTACGAGATTCCGCTGATCCTGGCGGTGCTGGCGGTATCGATGGTCGCCGGGTCGCTGAACCTGAACGACATCACGATGCAGCAGGACATGGTGCCTAACCTGCTGCTGCAGCCGCTGCCCTTCCTGATCTTCCTGACGGCAACGCTGGCGGAGCTTTCGCGGCGGCCGTTCGACATACCGATCGGCGAGTCTGAGCTGGTCGGCGGGCCGTGGGTTGAGTACAGCGGCATCCGCTGGAGCATCATCTTCGCGCTGACGGAGTACGCGGGCATGTGGGGTCTTTCGATCCTGGCGGCGCTCGTCTTCCTCGGCGGCTGGCAGTGGCCCTTCGGGACGGAGTCCTGGTGGGGCGACTTCGACTTCGTCTACCAGCTGATGCTGATCGGCGCGAAGTCGTTCTTCCTGATTCTGGTGATGATGTGGATCAGCGCGAGCTTCCCGCGGCTGCGCATCGACCAGCTGATGGCGTTCTGCTGGAAGATCCTGCTTCCGTTTGGCTTCCTTCAAGTCATCGCAAACGGTATCGTCCTGATGTACCTGGACGATGAGACCGTCCGCGACATCGCGCTGTTCCTGACGTCCAGCGCCTTGCTCGTCGCGATGTCATACGTCATCTACATGGCGACGCGTCAGCCCTCGCGCGAAGAGCGCGTCGGCACGATTCTCGCCGCGAGGAGTGCTCAATGATCGGTGTCCTCCGCTCTCTTGCCGCAACGATGGCGACGATGACGCGAAAGCCGGTGACGATCCAGTACCCGTCAGAGCACCGCAAGATGCCGGAGCGCGACCGCGCCTTCCCGATCCTCCTCTGGGACTTCGAGATCGACGAACCGTTTTGCACTGGCTGCCACGCCTGCGAGCGCGCCTGCCCCGTAGAGTGCATGACGGTGACGATGAAGGACAACCCGGCGTTCGCCGAGGGCAAGAGCAAGCGCCGCAAGATCGTCGATGAGTTCTACATCGACTACGGGCGCTGCATGCGCTGCAACATCTGCGTTGAGGTGTGCAACTTCGACGCGATCGCGATGAACAACACGTGGTCCGGTCACGAGCTTTCGACGCTCGACCGCAAGGACCTTGTCCTGGACCGCGACCAGCTGATGGAGCTCTCGAAGGAGAAGCAGATCCGACCCTGGGTGCCGGAGTGACGATAGCTGAGATCGTCTTCTACCTGCTCGCGCTCGTAGCGATTGTCGGCGCCATCGGCGTCGTGACGGCGCCGAATATCGTCCACGGGGCGATGTTCCTGATCCTGACGCTGTTCTGCACGGCTGGTTTCTACATCCTGCTCTCGAGCGAGTTCCTGGCGCTGACGCAGGTGCTGGTGTACGCGGGCGCCGTGGCGATCATCGTTCTCTTTGGTCTGATGCTGACTCGCAGCGGCGACGGCCTGCCGGTTGCCGGCGCGGGGGCGCAGTGGCCGCTGGCGGTTGTGGCAGCTGGGACGCTGATGGTGACGCTGCTGACCGCGGTCCTGGACTCCGACTGGCCGAACGACGCCGGCGAGGTGACGCTCGTAAGCATCAACACGCTGGCGGGCGCGCTGTTCAGGGACTGGCTGCTGCCGTTTGAAGTCGTCTCGCTGGTGCTGCTGGTGGCGCTGGTCGGCGCGATCGTGATCGCGCACCAGGAAGAGCCGGAGGCGTAGGTGGAGACTGCTGTAGAGCAGATCCCGCTAGAGAGCTTTCTTTTCGTCTCCGCCGTTCTTTTTTCCGTAGGCGCTTACGGCGTGCTCTCGCGGCGCAACGCGGTGCAGATCCTGATGTCGGTTGAGCTGATGCTGAACGCGGTGGCGGTGAACTTCGTCGCCTTCGGGGCTTACACGGACCCAGAGCTGTTTCGCGGTCTGATCTTCGCGATCTTCGTGATCATCGTCGCGGCGGCGGAGGTTGGCCTGGCGCTGGGCATCATCCTGCGCGTCTTCCGCAACCGGCAGACGGCGAACGTCGACGAGGTGGATACGCTGCGATGGTAGGGATGGAAGAGGCCTGGCTGCTGCCGGCGATTCCGGCGGTGGCGTTTGTCATCGTTGCGTTGTTGCACAACTACCTGCCGCGCAAGGGCGACTTCATCGCCGTCGGCGCGAGCATCGCTTCGTTCGTGCTGTTCATCTTCGTGGCGGCCGACCTGTTCGGTCAGCTGCCGGCGGGTCCGGGCGAGCTGACGGGGAACCTCTCCGGCTTCGACTGGATGAAGATCGAGAGCATCGACTTTGTGATGCGGATCGGCTTCAGGGTCGACCAGCTGACGGCGGTGATGCTGTGCGTCGTGTCGTTCGTCGGCATGCTGGTGCAGATTTACTCGCTGGGGTACATGAAGGGCGAGCCGCGCTACGGCTGGTACTACGCGGTGCTCTGCCTGTTCATCGCCTCGATGCTGGCGCTGGTTTTGGCGGACAACTTCCTGCTGCTGTACGTGACCTGGGAGGGCGTGGGCATCTGCTCCTTCTTCCTGATCGGCCACTACATCGACCGGCGATCGGCGGCTGAGGCGGCGAAGAAGGCGTTCATCACGACGCGCTTCGGCGACGTGTTCCTGCTGATCGGCATCATCCTGCTGTGGCGCGAGGTCGGCAGCTTCGACATGAGCGAGACGTTCCACATGGCGGAAGAAGGCGGCATCGACCAGACGTACCTGACGATGGCGACGCTGTTCCTCTTCGGCGGGGCGATGGGCAAGAGCGCCCAGTTCCCGTTCCACGTCTGGCTGCCGGACGCGATGGAGGGCCCGACGCCAGTGAGCGCGCTGATCCACGCCGCGACGATGGTCGTCGCCGGTGTGTATCTCGTGGCGCGTATCATGCCGCTGTTCGAGGCGTCCTACAACGGCGCGCTCTACTTCGTCGTCGCTGTCGGGATGATCACGACCTTCATGTCGGTGGCGATGGGCCTGGTGATGAGCGACATCAAGCGTGTCGTCGCCTATTCGACGCTGAACAGCCTCGGGCTGATGATGGTCGCGCTCGGCTTTGGCGAGAAGGGCGTCGGCGCGGCGATGCTGTATCTGTTTGCGCACGCCTTCTTCAAGGCGCTGCTCTTCCTTGCCTGCGGGTCGGTGATTCACGCGACGGAGCAGCAGGAGGTCGAACACCTCGGCGGGCTGGCGAAGAAGATGCCGATCACGAACCTGACGTTCCTGACGGGGGCGCTGGCGATGGCGGGCATGGTGCCGCTGGCCGGCTTCTTCGCGAAGGACGAGATCCTGGTCGCGGCGAACGACTATAACGTCGGCGTGCTGATCCTGATCTGCATCACGCTGCCGATTACGGCGGCGTACATGCTGCGGGTCTACCTGCTGACGTTCACGGGCGAGCCGAAGGACCACCACGCTTACGAGCACGCACACGAGTCGCCGCCGGTGATGGCGTATCCGCTGATCGCGCTGGCGGCGCTGGCGGCGGTTGCCGGCTTCGTCGTCTTCGAGCCGGTGGGCAAGGCGATCGGGCTCGGCTCCGGGTTCCTCGGGGCGGTTGAGAACGTGCTGGTGGCGGACGTGCACGGCTTCGAGTTCGACTGGCC
>DATDPC010000031.1:0-5672 GCA_035292965.1 Dehalococcoidia bacterium
GAAGAGCGGCCGGCCGCCGCTGAGCCAGGCTATCGAGCAGGCGACGGTGGGTCTCAGTCAACCGCCCGATCGTGATCGCCCTCGGTCCGGCTGGGCCTGCATGAGGTGGGTCCGGAACCACCCGACGGTCGCTTCCAGCGCCTGCTCGAGCGTGCCCGGCTCTTCGAAGAGGTGGCTGGCGCCTTCAACGACCGACAGCGTGAGCTCCGGGCAACCGGCGACGCCGCGCTCCGCGTCGAAGCGCAGCGGATCATGAGAGCCGACCAGCACAAGCGACGGAACGCGGACGCCGCGGAACTCTTGCGCCTCCATCGGCGGTGCGCGCAGGACCATGGTCTGGGGAGTGACCCGGCCTTGAGCCTGCGCCTGGGCCGCTATCGTTGCTCCCATGCTGGAGCCGGCGATGCCGATCGCGTCCTTATCGATTTCGGGCTGCTCGATCGCCCAGGCAAACATCGCTTCGGTGTCTTGGACGTATGCATCCATGCCGTCTTCCGGGTCGATAGACGATTCGCCGTGGCCGCTGAGGTCAAACAGGAGCGTCGCGAAGCCCGCATCCTGCAGACGGGTTGCGATCACGACGTTGCGCGGCGAGTCTTTGCCGCTGCCCAGGCCGTGAACAAAGATCACCAGCGGGAATGGACCCGGGCCGCCCGGCGTCGTCAAGCTGGCGACGAGACGGACGCCGTCGCGCTTGACCTCGACTCGGCGCTCGATTGACGCCTCGGTCCGAGGACTGGCCGATTCGAGCAGGCTTACGACCTCATCGTCGCTGACGGGAGCGAAATCGACGTAGAACTCGCCGACGGCGCCGAAGTTCTCGTCCTCGTTCAGGCAAACGACTTCGTCCGCTTCGGCGCGCAGGCGCTCGATCGTTTGCGGCGGACCAACCGGTACGGCAAGGACGACTTTGCTGGCGCCTTCTGCCTTGACCGCGCGGACGGCAGCGATTGCGGTTGCGCCGGTGGCGATGCCATCGTCGACCACGAGCACGACGCGCCCCTTCAGGTTGGGGCGACGGCGTCCGTCGAAAAGCTGCTCGCGGCGCTGCGCCTCTAACACCTGGCGCGTTGTCTCCGCTGCGATGTACTCATCGGTGGCTCCGACCTCTTCGGCGATCTCCGAGTTGACGTAGGAGGCGCCGCTTGCCGTCGTAGCGCCGATCGCGAGCTCTGCGTAGCCGGGAGCGCCGAGCTTTCGCGCGACGACGACGCCGAGTTCGCCACCCAGCACCCGGGCGACTTCGATCGCGACCGGCACGCCGCCGCGCGGAATACCGAGCACCACCGGCCTTTCGTAGGAACGTTTCGCCAGGTCAGCCGCCAGCATGCGGCCGGCTTCGTTTCGATCTTCAAACCGGCGCATCAAGGCTCACGCTCCGTTAGACCGCGCAGCCGCTCGCCGCCGGCGTCGACGGGACGCAGGACGAGGACGGGTGCAGGCCCAAGGATCAGTCGGTCTGTAACGCTGCCCAACGCCCAGCGAACGAACCCGTGGCGCCCGTGAGAGGTCATCATCACCAGCTGCGGCGGGTTCTCCTTCAGGTCCCGCAGCAGAGCGTCCGCCGGAGGGCCCTCAAGGATGACGGTTTCGACGGGCTGGCTGGTGCCCAGCTCGAGCTTCGCCTCCTCGAGGTAGAGGCTGCCTGTCAGGTCGATCGACTCGATGACTTCGGCGGCGACGGCACCGACCACCTCGGGTTCCAGGCCGACTACCTGCTGGAGCACGCTCACGAGGCGGATGCGGCTGTTCAGCTTCTCGGCGAAAGCGCGTGCCACGGGCAAGACCTCTGCCGCGAGACGGGAGCCATCCAGCGGGACGGTGATCGTCCTGATCTCCAGCGGCGCGGACGCATGCGGTCCCAGCAGAAGCGTCGGGCAGAGCGCGCCCCGCGCCACTTTGTCGGCGACGCCTCCGAGGCGGTCGCGAACGGCGCCGGCGCCCAGCGTGGTCATCAGGACCAGGTTGACCTCTGGTCGCTCAGCCTCCTCCATGATCTCCGCGGCGGCGACGCCGGTGCGGCAGACGGGCTCGGTAGGGACGCCATGCAGGCGTTCCGTTCGCTCTGCCAGGGTCGCCAGATACTCTCGCGCGTTCCTCACGCGCTCCTCCTCCACCTCGGGCGAGGCAGCTGGTTCGACGACGGATAGGAGCCGGACCTGACCGATGCCGAGGGGCTTCAGAGCGGCGAGGAAGGAAAGACTGAGCTCGGCGGCCTTGGAACCGTCGAGGGGAACGAGGATTGTGAGACCCGGCATGACGAATGATCCCTCTCGGCTGGATGCCCGTTTCGCCGGGCTCTGACCTACATTGGCGGTTGGCAAGCTGCCGTCCGAGTGCCATATGTCCTTGCTTTTGGGGGACGATCGGCAATCATCCTCCGCAACGAGGCGTGATCAGCCCTTGATCACGCCGAGCGGCCGCATCCGCGCAACCCGGCGCGCGATGCCGGCGGAATCGAGGACGCTGACGACGTTGGCGACGTCCTTGTAGGCCTCGCTCGCCTCTTCCGCGAGCGCGGACCGGTTGTGCGCCCGCACGATGATGCCCGCTTCCGCCAAGCGCCTTGCCACGTCGACGCCTTTGAGAACGCGCTTCGCCTCGTGACGGCTGCGAATCCGGCCGGCGCCGTGGCAGGTCGATCCCCAGGTCTCGTGCATCGCCTGCTCCAGCCCGACGCAGAGGAAGGAGTAGCGGCCCATGTCGCCGGGGATCAGCACCGGCTGCCCGACGGAGCGATAGCGCTCCGGGACCTCGGGGTGGCCGGCAGGGAAGGCGCGCGTCGCGCCTTTGCGGTGGACGCAGACTTCGATCTCGTTGCCCTCGAAGACGTGCTTTTCGATCTTGGCGATGTTGTGGGCGACGTCGTAAAGCATGTGCATGCCCATCTCCTCGGCGGAGCGGTCGAAGACCTTCGCGAAGGAGCGACGTACCCAGTAGGCGATGTACTGACGGTTGGCCCAGGCGTAGTTGGCGGCGGCGTTCATGGCGCCGATGTACGATCTGCCCTCGTCAGAGTTGATCGGCGCGCAGGCCAACTGCTTGTCGGGCAGGCTGATCCCGTATCGCGTCGATGCCGTCTCCATGACGTCCAGGTAGTCCTGACAGACCTGGTGGCCGAAGCCGCGCGAGCCGCAGTGGAAGAAGATCAGCACCTGACCCGGCTCGCCGAGGCCGAAGGCGTCGGCGACCTGCCTGTCGTAGACCTCGTCCAGCGCCTGCACCTCGAGGAAGTGGTTGCCGGCGCCGAGCGTACCGAGCTGCGAGTGCCCGCGCAGGCGCGCACGCGCGCTGACGGCGCCCGGGTCGGCGCCGGCAAGGGCGCCCCGGCTCTCCGTCACCTCGATATCGTCCGGCCAGCCATAGCCCTGCTCAACCATCCACGACGAGCCTCGGAGCATCACCTGATCGAGCTCGGCGTCATCGAGCGTGAGCGGCCCCTTGCCGCCGAGGCCCGCCGGGACGTCGCGGAAGAGCTGGTTGACCAGCTCTACCATGCGGGGCGCAACCTCGTCGTAGGTGAGGTTTGTCTTGAGGATGCGGGTGCCGCAGTTGATGTCGAAGCCGACGCCGCCGGGCGAGATGACGCCGTCAGCGACGCGCATCGCGGCGACGCCGCCGATCGGGAAGCCGTAGCCCCAGTGGATATCCGGCATCGCCAGCGAGCGCCAGACGATGCCCGGCAGCATCGCGACATTTGCCACCTGCTCCAGCGCCTGCTCTTCGAGAAGCACGTCGAGCAGCGCTTCGTCGGCGTAGACGCGCGCGGGGACCAGCATTCCTGCCTTGTAGGTGACGGGCAACTCCCAGCGATACTCATCGACACGCTCGAGGACTTTTCGCCAATCCGTCACGGTTGCACCTACAAATCGAAGATGACGCGCGCGCGATAGCCGCCGTCTGCCGGTTCGACCGAGAGGAGGTGGCGCGTGACGCCCTTGACGACGGCCTGCGGGTCGTGGCGCGCCTCGTCCAGCGATTCGCCTCCGGCGACGCCGTGCAGCTTGCCGTCGGCGATGCTTACATGGAACTCGCTGAACACTAGGCCCTCCGTCTCCGTGAGCATCAGCAACTCGAGCAGCCAGTTCGTGAGCAGGTGCTCGAGGTCGTTGCCCTCGGCGTCGACCTCTCGCCGCAGGTCAGGGCGCACGGTGGGCAGGCTGACCATGAGCGAGTACATGCCCTTCGCGGCCTCGACAAAGACTTCGGGGAGCGTGCGGCCTTCGGCGATAACGCCGGCGTCGGCCGTGTGCTCGAACACCTCGAATGAGCCCACTCAACCAACCTACGCGTCACATTGTGGCCTAACGACGGCCAGGCGTCTCCAGTTCGACGGGCCGATTGGCCCCTCTGATTGCTGATGATCGGCACTACCGTGCGCGAGGCCGGGGCTGGAAACTGATGCGTAATCAGGGCTCTGGCAGCCCCCCGTCAGGAGTGACGACGATGGCAGCTCTCACACGACGCAGGACGCACGAAACTCGCATGCCGCGGATCGAGCAGGTGATGCTGCACGCTTCCGTACTCACGATCGCGCTCGCGGCTGTTCTCGCAACGACGATTTGAGTCTGGCGTCGCTATCTGGGTTACGCTAGCAGCCAGGTGAAACTTGGCTTCTACGGCGGCGCCGGTACCGTAACCGGATCACGCTTCCTGCTGGAAACGGCGGGCAAGCGGCTGCTGATCGATTGCGGCTTGTTCCAGGGCCTGAAGCCGCTTCGATTGCTCAACTGGGAGCCAACGCCGTTCGAGCCGAGCAGCGTCGACGCGGTGGTTCTGACGCACGCGCACATCGACCATTCCGGTTACCTGCCGCGGTTCGTTAGCGCCGGCTTCACCGGGCCGATCTACTGCACGCCCGGCACGCGCGAGCTCGCCGAGATCCTCCTGCTCGACGCGGCGCGGATCAACGAGGAGGACGCGGAGTACGCGAACCGGAAGGGCTTCAGCAAGCACCACCCGGCTCTGCCCCTGTTCACCGAGGCCGATGCTTACGCGGCGATCCGGCTGATGCGGCCGCGCTCTCCGGAAGTCGCCTTCGACGTCGATATCGAGGGCGTCTCGGTGACGCTGCACGATGCCGGTCATATCCTCGGCGCTGCTTTCGCGGAGGTGGGCTGCGCCCTCGACGACGGCAGCAGCACGACGCTGGTGTTCAGCGGCGACGTCGGCCGCTACGATGCGCCGCTGCACCGCGACCCGAAGCCGCTACCGGCCTGCGACACGCTGGTCATGGAGTCTACCTACGGCGATCGACTGCACTCGCAGGAGTCGCTCGAAGACCAGCTGAGAGGCCCGATGCAGGCGGCGTTCGCGCGAAATGGGACGATCCTCATCCCATCCTTCGCGGTCGCCCGGGCCCAGCTCGTGCTGCTGCTGCTGCGGGAGCTGATGGAGGCCGGCCGGCTGCCGACGATGCCAATCCACATCGACAGCCCGATGGCCGTGGACGTGACGGACGTCTACCGGCGGTACGCCGCCAGCGGTGAGCTCGAGGTCAGCCGTGCCGACCTCATGCCCAAAGGCGTGCGCTTTCATCGCTCGGTTGAGCAGTCCCGCGCTCTGAACCACATGCCGGGCCCGCGGATCATCATCGCCGCGAGCGGCATGATGACCGGCGGCCGCGTGCTTCACCACATGCGCCGCCTGCTGCCCGACCGACGCAACCTGCT
>DATDPC010000032.1:0-3524 GCA_035292965.1 Dehalococcoidia bacterium
GGACGCGCTTCTCGGCCGTGATCAGGTTGACAGCGCCGACCTGGTCGTCGGCGCCCCAGCGCCCCCAGTTGCGGCGGTCGCGCAGCAGGGCGCGTACTTCTTCTTCCGTCGGTATCGAGTCGGGCATCGGTTCTCCTAACGCGTCATTGGAAGCGCGGCATGACCTTTTCGGCGAACAGCGCCATCGAGCGCCGCACCTGGTCCGAAGGCTGGCCGCCGCAGTTGAACCAGCAGACGATGTTGTTGATCCCCGTGTAGTCGCGAAACTCCTCGATCTGATCGCCGACGGCCTCGGGCGTGCCGAGGATCACGGAGCGGTGGTGGAGGTAGTAGTCGTACGGCTGCGGCTCCTGGTTGAAGCCGTACATGCCGCGGTTTGCCGACGTGGCGAAGTACCACATGAGGCCCTTCTCGTACTCGTCGCGCGCCGTCTGCGTGTCCTGCGCGAGGTGGACCTGCTTCAGCTGCGCGAAGCGGGACGCGACGGCGTCGATCGCCTCAGTGCTGTGCCCCGCCTCCAGCGCCGTCGAGCGGTAGAGCTGCACCTTGCGCTTGGCGTCGTCCCAGTCTGGGCCCTGACCGAAGATCACGGGGTAGAGGCGCTTGGCGGCGTAGAGGACGGACTCGTCGCTCTTTGTCACCATGAGGTAGACGGGCGGGTGCGGCTTCTGTACCGGCTTCGGGAACAGCTCCGTCTCAGGGATCTGCCAGAACTTGCCTTCGTGCTGGATGCGGCCGTCACGCCAGGTGCGCAGGACGATATCGAGCGCCTCCGCCCAGCGCTCCTCGCGCTCGTCGAAGTCAACGCCGTAGCTCTCGAACTCGAGCGGGTCGTAGCCCTTGCCGATACCCCAGTCGAAGCGCCCGTTCGAGAGCACGTCGACGAGGGCGAGGTCTTCGGCGGTCTGCAGCGGGTGGTGCAGCGGCAGGCGCGTAACGGCGGCGCCGATGCGGATGCGCTTCGTCGTGGCCGCCAGCGCCGCGGCCGTGATCGAGAGCGAACCGACGATGCCGTAGACGCGGCCGTTGTGCTCCGCCAGCCACGCCTCGCTGAAGCCGAGGTCTTCGCTCCAGCGCGCCTGCTCCAGCTCGCCGTTAACGACCTCGCTGGCGGTCGACCAGGGCGGTAGAGAGTAGAGGTGGAAGGTACCGAAGTTCATCGCGGCGATCTTGTCGCCGCGATGGGCGCCTGTCAATCGAAAGTTGAGTCCTTTACGTCTGGCCGCGACGCGGGTTCATGGCGTAGAGGCGGTCGATCGCGATGCGCATCGTCAGGACGAAGCGGCTGGGGCCGTCCAGGGCGCCGCGGTTCGGCAACTCCCGCCGCGAGCCTTCGACCTCGCTGCAGCGCCCGTAGACGATGGCGATGCGGCCATCGTCCGTCCAGGTCGTGATCGCGATGCGCGGGTCACGGCGCAAGTCGCGCAGGCGGACGCTGTTTTCGAAGATCGCCATCTCCAGCTGGTCGTCATCCGTGAGGAGGACGTGGACCGGCGCGATGTGGGGCGCGCCGTCCTTCGCCGCCGTGGCGACGGCGAACATGCGGTGGTCGCGCCAGAACTCGCGGAACTCGGTGGCGCTGAGGGTGCGCTCCTGAACTCCAAACGTAGCCTTGATCGCCGGGCCGGCCGTGGCGAGCGAGCCCTCCAGCAGCTCTTCGAGGCTGGCCACGTCTAGTTGGCGGCGGCCAGCTGCTCGTTGCGCTCCTCAATCACGGCCTCGTAGAGCGTCGCGTGCGGCGGCCCGGCGATCACGCCCTGGGTGCTGGCATCGGCATGGGCGGCGCGGAAGGCGTCCGAGTTGCGCCACACGTCGAAGTCGGCGCGGGCGCGCCAGATCGTGTGTGAGACGTACTCGACGGTGGCGCCTTCGGACGACTGGTCCTTGAGCAGGGCGAAGTTGACGAAGCCATCGAACTCGTTGAGGTGACGCTCGCGGGTGCGCCAAGCGCTCTCGAAGTCAGCCTCGCGGCCGCGGTTGATCTGGAAGCGGTTCATGACGATGAACATTGGTTGGCCCCTTTTCTGAAAACTAGTCAAAATATCTTCGGCGTTAGCATTGACTAATAATGAATATCTGTCAATACTATGTCCACCCCCGCAGTTAGTATGGGCTAAAGAGACATGTTAGCCCGCCATACGGAGGCATCAGTTGCGACCTCGAATACTGGCACTGGTCTTATTCCTCGGCTTCGGTATCTTCGCCGCCGCCTGTGGCGACAGCGACAAAGAAGCACCAACGCCGACGGCGCCGCCGCAGGCCCAGCGCGAATCCGCGCCCGTCCTGCCTGCGACGGTCACAGACAAAGACGGCAAGAGCGTCACGGTGAAGGACGTCAGCCGGATCATCCCCCTGAACGGCGACATCGCCGAAATCGTCGCGGCGCTGGGGCTGCAGGAGAAGATCGTCGGCGCTGACATCAGTGCTACGTATCCGGCGGAACTGCAGAAGCTGCCGAGCATCGGCTACCAGCGCACGCTTTCGGCCGAAGGCATCCTCTCGCTCAACCCAACGGTGATCATCGGCAACGAGGGCGCCGGCCCGCCTCAGGTGATCGAGCAGATCAAGGCGATCGGTGTGCCCGTTGTTCTGATCAAGTCGACTACGACCCTGGAGGGCATCTCGACCAAGATCAAGGCGATCGGCGCGGCGCTGGGTGTGCCGGTGCGGGCCGCGGAACTCGCCGCCGCGACGGACAAAGACATCGCCGACGCCAGAGCCAAAGCCTCAAAGGCGACGACGAAGCCGAAGGTCATGTTCCTCTACATACGCGGCGCCAGCACGCAGGTGATCATGGGCGAAGGCTCCGGCGCGGACGCGCTGATCACGGCAGCTGGCGGAATCGACTCTGGCGTTGCGGCCGGCATCAAGGGCACGAAGCCGATTACGCCGGAAGCGCTCGTCGCGGCTCAGCCGGACTCGTTCCTGGTGCTGACGGCCGGCCTGGCCTCGGTTGGCGGGATCAGCGGCTTGCTTCAGATTCCCGGTGTTACTCAGACGCCGGCGGGCATCAACAAGAAGGTCATCGACATGGACGACCAGTACCTGCTGGGCCTCGGTCCCCGAGCGGGCAAGGCACTGATGGACCTGGTCAAGTTCTTCCATCCAGAACTCAACTAAGTAGGGCGGGACGAGACTATGACGATGGTTGAGGCAGCGCAGCGAATCCGCACAATCCGGCTTCCCCGTATCGCTGCGCTGCCGGCCCTCGGCGGTGTGCTCGTCCTCGTATTCGTCCTCTCGCTTGGCATCGGCGCCGTGGACATCGCGCCGGCGCAGGTGCTCGGCATCCTGTCCCAGCGCCTTCTGGGCCTCGACCTCGGCGTCGAGTACACGAAGCAGCAGGAGCTGGTTCTGTGGAACATCCGCCTGCCGCGGATCATCATGGCGGTGCTGGCCGGCGGTGGCCTCGCGGTCGCCGGTGCTTCGCTGCAGGGCGTCTTCCGCAACCCGCTCGCGGACCCGGCGCTGATTGGCTCGTCCAGCGGTGGCGCTATCGGAGCCGTCGGCATCATCGTCCTCGG
>DATDPC010000033.1:0-4533 GCA_035292965.1 Dehalococcoidia bacterium
CGGCCGCGGTCTCGGCTCCGGCTCGGCCCTGCCGCCGGATCGCTACAATACGCCGATCGAGGAGCTCAATCTCTCGGTGCGCGCCTACAACTGCCTGAAGCGCAGCGGCCTCATGACGGTCGGCGCCGTGCTCGAGAAGAGCGAGGACGAGCTGCTGGCGCTGCGCAATTTCGGCCGCAAGTCCTACGACGAGCTCAAGGACAAGCTGATCAGCATGGGCTTCCTCTCCGCCGACGCGGGTGAGGACGGCGACACGTCCGGCGCCCTCGGCGGCTCGCCGCCCCGGACAATGGCTCCCACCGCGGACGATGACGACGAGACCGAGGAGCTGGGCCCCGTAGCCAAGGCGCTGCTCGAAGCGCTGAAGGAGTCCGGCAACGAGGGCCTGCTGCGCGGCGAAGCGGAAGAGGACGCCAAATGAGACACAAAATGCTGAGCCAGAAGTTCAGCCGGCCGACCGACCAGCGCCTGGCGATGTTCCGCGGCATGGTCACTGACCTGCTGCGCTACGAGCAGATCAAGACCACCGAGGCGAAGGCCAAGGCGATCCGTGGCCTGGCGGAGAAGATGATCACGCTGGGCAAGGACGGCACGCTGCCGGCGCGACGCCGCGCCCTTGGCTACATCTACGACAAGGACGTCGTCGGGAAGATCTTCGATGACCTCTCAGAGCGCTACGCCGACCGTAACGGCGGTTACACGCGCATCGTGCGCCTGGGCCCGCGTCTGGGCGATGGCGCCGTTCTCGTGCAGCTGGAGCTCGTCTAAGGCCTTCGAGGCGTCTGTTAGCTGCAGGCCTTCAGGCCTGCATAGAGGCGTCCGGGCAGGTCTAAAGACCTGCAGCTACATTGATAATGACCTCTCAACCTGAATCGGATGCCGCGCGCCGCTTTGCGCTGCTGCTGGAGTACGACGGCGCGTCCTACGCCGGCTCGCAGCTGCAGGCCGACGCTTGCACCGTGCAGGGCGTCCTCGAAGACGCCGTCGCGAAGGCGACCGGTGAGACCGCCCGCATTGCCTTCGCCGGACGCACCGATGCCGGCGTGCACGCCCGCGGGCAGGTCGCCTCGTTCGTCTCGTCGACGCGTCTGGAGCCGGAGACGCTGCTGCGGGCGCTGAACGCCTGGCTGCCGGAGGACGTCGCCGTCCTCGATGCGGTCGAGACGCCAGCAGACTTCGACCCACGCCGCCACGCGAGGCGGCGCTACTACCGCTACGTGATCGAGAACCGCGCCGTGAAGCCGGCGCTCGGCCGCGCGCGGGTGTGGCACGTCGCCACGCCGCTGGACGTGGAGACGATGGCTTGCGCGGCGCAGCGCCTGATAGGCCGGCGCGACTTCGCCGCGTTCGCCTCGCGCTTCGAAGACGAGGACGCGAGCACGGTGCGGGAGCTGTTCTGCTTCGACGTGCGGCGTCAAGGGGACGAGGTCGTCTGCGACGTCGTCGCTGACGCATTCCTGCCGCACCAGGTGCGCCGCATGGTCGGCGCGCTGGTGGACGTGGGCAAGGGCAAGCGCGGCGTCGATGAGTACGCGGCGTTGCTGGAGGGCGCGCCGGCGAGCGTCGGGCCGGCGGCGCCACCGTATGCCCTCTATCTGATGGGCGTCGAGTACGAGCCGCCGCTGTTCAACCTGCAAGTCGCACTGGATTCAGAATCGAAGCTCTGATAGGATTCAAGATCGTGAAAACCTTTAGTCTAAGAGCCCAGGACATCGACAAGCGCTGGCGCGTCGTCGACGCGGAGGGGCAGCCTCTCGGCCGCCTCGCCACGACGATCGCCTCTGCCCTGCGCGGCAAAGACAAGCCGACGTTCACGCCCTACCTTGACATGGGGGACTTCGTCATCGTCACGAACGCGGCGAAGATCAAGTTCTCGGGTCAGAAGCTCACCCAGAAGCTCTACCGCCACCACACGGGCTTCATGGGCGGCCTCAAAGAGGTTCGCCTGGACGACCAGTTGCAGCGCCACCCGGACCGGATCATTCGCGCCGCCGTGTGGGGCATGATGCCGAAGGGACGCCTCGGCCGGCAGCAGATCCGGCATCTGAAGGTGTACGCCGGCCCCGATCATCCGCACGAGGCGCAGGTTCGCGCCGGCGAAGGCAAGAAGCACGCCGAGGAGACCAAAGCTTGACCACCCAGCAGTATTTCGCCGGCACCGGCCGCCGCAAGACCGCCGTTGCGCGCGTGCGCATCTACCCCGGCGCCCAGGAAGTCGTGATCAATGGCCGTACGATTCAGGACGCGCTGCCGCGCATCGTCCTCCAGGAAGTGGCGCTGCGACCGCTGGTGGCGCTCGGCCAGTCGGGCAAGTTCGGCGTGCAGGCGAAGGTCGAAGGCGGCGGCGTCGCCGGCTGGGCCGGCGCGATCTCGCACGGCATCGCCCGCGCCCTCGTCAAGTTCGACGAGTCGCTGAAGCCGCAGCTGCGCCGCCACGGCCTCCTGACGCGCGACTCGCGCATGAAGGAGCGCAAGAAGTACGGCCTGAAGCGCGCCCGCAAGGCCGCGCAGTACACAAAGCGGTAGCGAGCGATCAGCGCTCAGCAATCAGCTATCAGAAATGCCGGTCGATTTGACCGGCATTTTGCTTAACCTAGAGGCGCCGTAGGGGCCGTTCGCGAACGGCCCCTACGACGTCACATCTCCGAGAGGCGCTGCTTCAGGAAGTCGATGTTCGTTACGGCGAAGGGGTCGACGCCGTTCAGGAGCCCCAGGTAATACGTCGTCATGTTCTGGAGGTAGGCGTCTCGCAGGAGGCCGGCGAGGGGCGTCGTGCCGCCGGCGTCGAGGCGCTCGTAGGCGAGGTTGGCGCGATCGAGCACCTCCGCGGTGACGTCGCAGCGCGCCTTCATCCGCGGCGAGAGGCCGGCGTGCTGGAGGATGACGCCACGGATGCGTGAGGCGATGTCGGGCGGCAGGCCGAGGCCGACGACGGTGTTGTGGTGCAGCTCCGGCAGCTCGTCCGCCATTGCGAACGAGTCGGCGTTTTCGTTGACCTGCGTCTTCCAGCGCTTCGCCGCGGGCCAGAGGAAGTCGCCGCCGATGAAGAGGGCGAGGCGCCCGTGCAGGCGTCGCGCCAGCTGTTTCGCCGGGTTCTCGGCCTCCGGCGTCTCCTCCGAAAGCGACACGCGCATCGACGCGACCTCGTCGATCGCGGCGACGATCGACGAATCGTCCGGGGCGGACCCGAGCTGCAGCTTCGCGACGGCGCGACCGATGCCGAGCAGGCGCATGAGGCCGTGCCCAAAGGCGGAGCGCGGCTCTCCGGGGAACTCGTAGGCGAAGACGGGCAGGCCGGCAGCGCTGGCGTCGCGCAGGAGCCGGCCGCCGGTGGTGACCGCGATGACGTTGGCGCCGCGCTCCCGCGCCTTGGCGAAGACCGAGAGCGTCTCTTCCGTGTTGCCGCTGTGGCTGCAGGCGATGACCGTGACGCCCGCGACGACCCAGGCAGGCAGATCGTAGCCGCGGATCACGGCGATCGGGACGTCGGCGGCGTGGAAGGCGAGCGCCTGCATGTAGTCGCCGGCGATCGCGGAGCCACCCATCCCGGCGACGACGAGGCCCCGCGGGTGGGCGTAGGCCTCCGGCAGGCTGAAGTCACGGGCGGCGTTCCAGGCGTCGCGCAGCTGCTGCGGGAAGTCGCGGTTGCGCTCGTAGGAGCCTTCTTTGTCGAGGCGCAGTCGCAGGTGGGAGTCGTCGAGCTCGGTCAAAGTCAGACGCCCGCCAGCTCGCGGCCGGCGTTGAGCACCGGCTGCACGAGGTCGAAGTCGGTCACTTCCGTGTAGATGCGCAGCAGCGGCTCCGTGCCGGAGGGACGGATCAGCAGCCAGCCCTTGTCGAGCTCGAAGCGGAAGCCGTCCTTCGTGTCCTGGCCGGTGACGGACCGCCCGGCCACTGTCCGCGGCGCCACGGTCGCAAGGCGCTCGAGGGCGGCATCGCGCTGCTCCGGCGTGAGGTGGACGTCGATGCGGTCGTAGAAGTGCTCGCCGACCTTGCTGTAGAGCTCCTTGACGAGCTCCGAGAGCGACTTGTTCGAGCGCGCCAGCAGGTCGAGCAGGAGCAGGCCGGCGAAGCAGCCATCGCGCTCCGGCAGGTGGTTGCTGAAGGCGTAGCCGCCGCTCTCCTCGCCCGCCGCCATCGCCTTCGTCTCCAGCATCTTCGGGCCGAGGTATTTGAAGCCGACGGGCGTCTCGTAGACGGGCACGCCGTAAACCGCGCCGAGGCGGTCGATCATGCGCGTGCTGGTCACGGAGCGGACGATCGGCCCGCGCTCCTGCTTGTACTCGAGCAGGTAGTAGCAGAGCAGCGCGAAGGTCTGATGCTGGTCGACGAAGACGCCGTTCTCGTCGATGACGCCGAGGCGGTCGGCGTCGCCGTCCGTGGCGAGACCGACGTCTGCGCCGCCGATCGTGACCGCGTCTGCGAGGGCGCCGAGGTTCCGCGTGATCGGCTCCGGAGCAGTCATACCCGGGAAGGCGGGGTTGCGCTCCTGGCGCAGCCCCAGGACGTGGGTAGAGCCGCCATCGAGGAGGC
>DATDPC010000034.1:0-15061 GCA_035292965.1 Dehalococcoidia bacterium
GGAGGCGGCGCTCGCCGGCTAACCAGATATGGCGACGCGAACGGCCCACCCCGCCCGGGCCGAGCGGACGACGACCAGACGCCCCGCTCGCAGCTCCGTAACGTCTCTGCCCAGGCACCCCGCTGGCGCGTGGGCGGACAACTCGCCTCGCAGCGGCCGGCGTACCGCCTCTGAACCTCGGCGTGCTTCGACGAGCACAGGACGAACGGGATCGAGGCCAGCCGGCGCAGACAAGCCTGTCATCCCACCGCCGACGCTGAAGCTGCTGCGGCGCTACCTCGACGAACACGGGCGCGCCCGCAACCTCTCTGCCTACACGCTGCGCAACTATCGCAGCGATATCGAGCACTTCATGGCGGCGCTCGCCGGCTGGGAGGTCGAGGTGCTGAAGGCGGGGCGGCCCGACCTGCGGCGCTACCTGGCGCTGCTGCTCGGCGAGGGTGTGGCGACGGCGAGCGTGCGTCGCAAGGTGAGCACGATCCGCTCGTTCTACCGCTGGCTGCGCTCCGAGGGCGCGCTCGATAACGACCCGTTCTTCGGCGTCACCGGCCCGAAGGCGGGGCGGCGCCTGCCCGACATCCTCAGCGCCGGCGACATCGACCGCCTGATCGCGGCGGCGGACGGCGACGAGCCGGCGAACCTGCGCGACCGCGCGCTGATGGAGCTGCTCTACGCCGCCGGCCTGCGCGTCAGCGAGCTCGCGTCGCTGGACGTGCCCGAGGTCGACCTGCGAGAGGACACGGTGCGAGTGCGCGGCAAGGGGAGCAAGGACCGCATCGGCGTCTTCGGCGAGCTGGCGGAGAAGGCGCTGCGGCGTTATCTGCGCGACGGCCGCCCGGCGCTGGCGTCGAAGAAAGAGAGCGCATTGTTCCTCAATCGCTTCGGCGGCCGGCTCACCGCGCGTTCCGTGCAGACGATCGTGCGTCGCAACGCGATCAAGGCGGGCCTGCCGATCGCCGTGCACCCGCACCTCCTGCGCCACAGCTTCGCGACCCACCTGCTCGACGGCGGCGCCGACCTGCGCGTCGTCCAGGAGCTGCTCGGCCACGAGAGCCCAAACACGACCCAGATCTACACCCACGTAACGGAGGCGAAGAAGCGCGCCGGCATGGAAGAAGCGTTCGAGGAGCTAGGGCGCATCGAAGCGGAGCGAGGCCGCAAAGCGCGCGGGCGGTGATCCTGACGGTTTCGTCGCAGCACAGTGCGTCTGCGCTGTACGGTTCAGCCGTCCTGCATGCGCGTCGTTGATATAGTAGAGGCGCTTGGGGAGACGAGGTATGCGTGCCTGAAGTACCGATCGGCGAGCTACGCCCGCGCTGCGACCCCGCAACCTTCGATTTCGAGACGACGGCTGAGGTCAGTCCCCACGTTGGCCTGATCGGCCAGGACCGCGCGCTCGAGGCGATTCGCTTCGGGCTCGGCGTCGAGAGCCGCGGCTTCAACATCGTCGTTTCCGGCGAGCCGGGTACCGGCCGCACGACGGCGATCCGCGAGTATCTCCAGGCGTACTCGGCGGGCAAGCCGCCGCCGGATGAGTGGTGCTACGTCAACAATTTCGAGGACCCGTATCGCCCGCGCGCGATCCGTCTGCCGCCGGGCAAGGGGCGCGAATTCAGGCGCGCGATGATGACGATGATCGCCGAGGCGAAGCTGCGCGTGCCGCGGACCTTTGCGTCGGACGACTTCGTTAGCCACCGCGACGAGATCGTCGCCTCCGTGCAGCGCCACCACGATGAAGTCTTCTCCACGCTCGCCGGGCAGGCGCGGGCGCAGGGCTTCCTCCTGCAGGGAACTTCCCAGGGCTTCTTCCTCGTCCCGCTCGGCGCCGATGGCAAGCCTATGGACGACCAGGCCTTCGCGGCGCTGAGCCACGAAGAGCGCGAGGCGACGCTTGCGAGGCGCGAGCGTTCCATGGAAGAGCTGCGCAACGCGATGAAGCAGGAGCAGAGCTACGACATGCAGGCCTCCGAGCGCCTGCGCGAGCTGCAGGACACGATCGCGACTACCGTCGTCGCATCGCTCGTCGATCCGCTCGTTGACGCCTACCACGACTTCCCGGAGCTGGTGCACTACCTGTCCGAGGTCAAGTGGGAGATGATCCAGCACGTCGATGACTTCATGCGGCCGGCGGATGGAGGCGCATCGCCGATTCCGACGCCGCTGGGCCTGCGCGAGGCGATCTCGCCGTTTCGCAAGTATGAGGTGAACCTCCTCGTCGATTGCACCGACGTCAACTGCGCCTCCGTCGTCTTCGAATCGAACCCGACGCCGGAGCGCCTCTTCGGCCGGATCGAGAAAGAGGCCGTGTTCGGCGCCCTCACCACCGACTTCACGATGATCCGCGCCGGCTCCATGCACCACGCGAACGGCGGCTACCTGGTCTTCGACTTCGACGACCTGCTGCTCTACCCCGTCTCCTGGAACGAGCTGAAGCGGACGATCCGCACCGGCCACCTGACGATCGAAGAGATGGGCGACCGCATGGGCTTCGTAGAGACGAAGACGATCCGGCCGGAGCCGATCCCCTGGAACGGCAAGCTCGTCGGCATCGCGCGCGAGCAGGTTTACCGGCTGCTCTACAGCCTGGACCCGGACTTTCGCGAGCTGTTCAAGGTCAAGGCAGACTTCGACCACAGCATCGACCGGACGCCCAAGAACGAGCGCGCCTACGCCGCGTTGATCGCCGGCGTGACCCAGCATGAGGGTCTGCTGCCGCTCGACCGCGGCGCCATCGCGCGCGTTGTCGAAGAGGGCATCCGCATGGCGGAGGACCACGGCAAGCTCTCGATCCGCTTCGGCGAGATCACCGACATCGTCCGCGAGTCGTCACACTGGGCCAAGGACGCCGGCGCCAACGTCATCACGGCGGCGCACATTCGCAAAGCGATTGCGGAGCGTGACGACCGCGTCAACCTGATCGAGGACAACCTGCTGGACGCGATGGAGCGCGGCATCATCGTCGTCGATACGTCGGGTTCCGTCACAGGGCAGGTCAACGGCCTCTCGGTCGTCGATCTGGGGGACACGGCGTTCGGCCATCCGGCGCGGATCACGGCGTCGATCGGCGTCGGGCGCGAGGGCGTGATCGACCTGCAGCGCGAATCGCATCTCAGCGGGCCGATCTTCTCGAAGGCGGTACTGACGCTGCAGGGCTTCCTCGTCGACCGCTACGCGAGCGAGGAACCGCTGACGCTGGCGGCGCGCCTGGCGTTCGAGCAGAGCTACGGCCTGATCGAGGGCGATAGCGCCACAGCTGCCGAGACGTGCGCTCTGCTTTCGCGCATCGCTGGCGTGCCGGTGAAGCAGGCGCTCGCGATCACAGGATCGATGGACCAGCTCGGCGAGGTGCAGGCGATCGGCGGCGTCAACCAGAAGATCGAGGGCTTCTTCGACGTCTGTCGCGTCCGCGGCCTCACGGGCGACCAGGGCGTGATCATCCCGGCGACGAACGTCCAGCACCTGATGCTGCGCGAAGACGTGGTGAAGGCGGTGCAGGAGGGCAAGTTCGCGGTGCACGCGGTCTCGACGGTCGACGAGGCGATCGAGCTGCTGACGGGCCTCGAAGCCGGCGCGAAGGGCGAAGACGGCCACTACCCGCCCGATTCGGTCAACGGGCGCGTCGCGTCGCGCCTCCACCAGATCGCCGACCAAATGCGCAAGGCAAGCATCCACGACGACGACCAGCACCAGCGCCTGAACGGCGAAGCATCGAAGCCGGACACATCGAACGACGCGAAATGATCGTCGGTACCGTCCGCGAGCTCAAGACGGAGGAGCATCGTGTCGGTCTGACGCCCGAGGGCGCGCGTGATCTCGTGCGCCTGCGGCACCGCGTCCTCGTCGAGGCGGGCGCCGGCGCCGGCAGCGGCTTCACCGACGCCGCCTACGCGCAGATCGGCGCCGAGGTTGTCGCTACGGCCGCGGAGGTCTGGGCGGCAGCGGAGCTGATCGTCAAGGTGAAGGAGCCGCAGACGGTGGAGTTCGGCCTGCTGCGGCGCGACCAGACGCTGTTCACCTACCTGCACCTCGCCGCCGAACCGGAGGTCACGAATGCGTTGCTGTCGGCCGGCACGACGGCGATCGCCTACGAGACCGTGGAGCTGCCGGATGGATCGCTGCCGCTGCTGATCCCGATGAGCCAGATCGCCGGGCGCATGGCGCCGTTGGTGGCGGCGCGCTGGCTGCAGCACCCGGGGCCGGGGCGCGGCAAGCTACTCTCGGGCCTGCCCGGCGCTCCGGCGGCGCGCGTCGTCATCTTCGGCGCCGGGACGGTGGCGACGAACGCCTGCGACGTCGCCGTCGCGCTTGGCGCGCGGGTCACCGTGCTGGCGCGCCGTCTCGATCAGCTGCGCGCGCTGGAGGACCGCTGGCCGAACCGTTTGACGACGCTGCCGTCATCGCCGGCGAACATCGAGCGGGCGATCGAGGGCGCGGACGTGCTGATCAGCGGCGTCCTCGCCCGCGGCGGCGCGACGGCGCCCAAGCTCGTCGACCGCGACGCCCTGAAGCGCGTCGGGCCCGGCGGCGTCATCGTCGACGTTGCGATTGACCAGGGAGGCAGCTTCGAGACGTCGCGCGAGACGACGCACAGCGATCCCGTCTTCGTCGAAGAGGGCGTCGTCCACTACTGCGTCGCGAACATGCCCGGCGCCGTACCGCACACGTCGACAAACGCGCTGACGGCCGCGACGCTCGCCTACGTCCTCAGCCTCGCGGAGAAGGGCGCCGCGAAGGCGTTGGCGGACGACGCGTCGCTCGCGCGCGGCCTGATGACGCGCAACGGCGAGCTCGTGAACCGCAGCGTCGCCGAGGCGCTGCACATCTAGATAATTCGCAAACGCTGTCGTCTTCCAAATCGCTGCCGAACATAGATTTGATGAGGCAGATTGCGAGGACGGTTCCTTGAACCTGACCGCACGCTGGTGGGCAACCTGGGGCGTGATCCTGGGGCTGCCGATGGCGGCGTTCGTCACCCTGCTGCTCGTACCGCAGTGGGACAAGTCTTTCGGTACGTTTGACTTCCACTTCTGGGTCGTTTCGATTACGGCGTTGGCCGCGGCTTTCGCCTGCGCCTTCATCGTCGGCCTGACGGAGTCGCTGCGCGAATCGCGCCTGCTGTTTCTCGGGCTGGCGTTCCTCAGCATCGCATCCATTTTCGCCGTGCATGGCCTCGGCACACCCGGTCACATCCACGACAAGGCCTACGCCGAGCTCGGCGTCAGCAGCTGGCTGAGCGTGCTCGCGGGCGCTGCATTCGTGGCGCTGAGCGTCATTGACCTGCCAGAGAGCGTCGACAACTGGCTGAAGCGCTACGGCACGCTGGTCTTCGGCATCGTGACCATGCTCGCCGGCCTCTACATCGGCCTTTCGTTTGTAGCCGAGGGCTGGTTGGGCTTCCTGCCTTACGAGGAGCGCTGGCTCCAGCTGCTAACGAGCGCAGCCGTTTTCGGACTGCTGGGTTTCGGGGCGTGGCGCTATCTCCAGGCTTTCCTGTTTGCGAGGCAGCCTTCGCAGTGGGCGATGGTCTGCGTCCTTGTCCTCTTGATTGAGGTACAGGTGTCGCTGACTTTCGGACGCTTCTGGCTCTACAGCTGGTGGATGTACCACGGCATGTACGCCCTGTGCTTCGTCGTGCTGTTCGGCGCCTGGGCCTATGAAGGTCTGCGTGCCGGCAACCTCAAGGTGATCGCCGATGGCCTCTCGATGCGCGACGCGATCGCGCAGCTTAACCACGGCTACAGCCAGCCGATCGCCGAGCTTGTCGACGCGATCGAGTGGAAGGACCTCTACACGCTGGGCCACGTCCGCCGCGTCGCCAGCTTCTCCGTGATGATCGGCAAGGAGCTGGGCCTTTCGACGCTCGACCTGCGCGCCCTGGCGCTCGGCGCCCAGATGCACGATGTCGGCAAAATCGGCGTGCCGGACCGGATCCTGACGAAGCCGGGACCGCTGACGTCCGAAGAGTTCACGATCATCAAAGAGCACGTCGCGCGCGGGTATGAGATCGCCCAGAACACGAAGGCGCTGCACGTCGCGATCGATGCGATCCACTTCCACCATGAGAAGTGGGATGGCACCGGCTACCCGGAAGGCCTGACCGGCGACGCGATCCCGCTGCACGCCCGCATCGTCGCCGTTGCCGACGCGTACGACGCGATGACCTCGGGCCGCGTCTACCAGCCCGCCGTCCTGCACGACGCGGCCTTCGCCGAGCTGCGACGCTGTACCGGCACCCACTTCGACTCCGCCTGCATCGAGGCGTTTGCGTCGGCGATGTCGAAGGTGCGTGACGCCCGTCCGGCTACCGATGTTGCGACGCAAGAGCCTTCGGCGGCGAAGCCAAACATCGCGGCGTAAAAGGGCTCGTGGTACTCCACCCTGAAGGGTGGAGCTTCAGTCAGCCACATGCTCCACCCTTCGAGGTGGAGTGGCGCCTTCCGGCTACGTCGTCTCTAGCGCTACTTCGGTGACCTCGCCCGTCGGGGCGATGCTGTAGGCGCGCACGACGGGCGCGTCGCGGTTCTTCAGCGATACGAGGGCGTAGTAGGCGCCCGGGTACAGCTCCATCGGCGGGTCGGCGCCGGGCCAGACGGAGAGGCGCACGTCCGTAGGCGATGGGTAGGCGTCGCTGGCGACGTGCGAGTGGTAGATGACGAGGACGCGCCAGTCGTTAGCGTCCAGCTCCTTCTCGATCTTGAGCAAGTCCAGCGGGTGGATGTTGTAGCGAAACGGGCTCGCCTCTGAGTTACGCGTCCGGTAGAGACGCAACGCCTCGTCGCCCGCCCCGGCGATGATGCCGCAGCACTCGTTAGGCAGCTCCTCGAGCGCCTGGGCGATCATCTCTTCTAGCATCGCTTTGGGTAGACGTAGCGTGGTCATACGTGACGAACCGATGGAACGGGCAAACGGGCAAGCGGGCAAACGGGCAAAGATTGATTGCCAGATTGCCAGATTGCCAGATTGCCCAGGGCGGCGTGGTGGGGGGTGGTTACTCCCAGGCTCGCACCTCGCCGTCGTCGTAGCAGGCGTTGGCGGAGAGGCGCATCTGGAGGAACATCTTGCTCGCAGGTAGCGTGCGGGCGTGGAAGGCCCAGTGCTGGCGATCGGCCTCCGGCAGGGCGATCAGGTCGCCGATCGATACGTGGATCAGCGTCTCGTCCGGCGCGATGCCGAAATCGAGGCTCCAACCGCCCTGCTTGCGCACGCGGCCGACCGTGTCCGTGCGGATGATCGAGACGCCCTCGACGCCTTTGTAGCGGTCGAGGACGTCGGTGGTGAAGTGGACCTGGGCGTTGGCCGGGTCGCCCGCGGCGAGGGCACGCCGCAAGACGACCTGGAAGACGCTATCTGATTCTTGCTGTGTCATCGTCTGTCTTTGCGACCCATTCCGGCTCCGCCGGAAGGCGAAGCAATCTCACGAAGAAGTACGAGACGGTTCATGCCTGAGAGACGCGACTACGTCGAAGCGCCTCGACGATACCGAGCGTCTCTAACCCTGTGAGTTTGCTTCGCCTGCTTCGCATGGCTCGCAATGACGGATGCGTCTATGGCTTCTCGACCGGGACGTCGATCATGCTGCCCCATTCGGTCCAGGAGCCGTCGTAGTTGCGCACCTTGTTGAAGTCGAGCAAGTGCTTGAGGACGAACCAGGTGTGGGAAGAGCGCTCGCCGATGCGGCAGTAGGCGATGACGTCCTTGTCGGGCGTGATGCCCTTGCCGCCGTAGAGCGCGCGCAGGTCGTCCGGCGATTTGAAGGTGCCGTCTTCGCGCACGGCCTGGCCCCAGGGGATGTTCGCGGCGCCGGGGATGTGTCCGCCGCGCTGCGAAAGCTCCAGCAGCCCGGGCGGCGCCAGGATCTCACCCGAGAACTCGGCGGGCGAGCGCACGTCGACCATGGCGGCGCCGCTCTTGCCGAGGTTCGCCATGACGGCGTCGCGCCGGGCGCGCTGGCCCTGGTCGGCGTCCTTCGCCTTGTACTGCGCCGGCGTGACCTTCGGGGCGTCGGTGGTCGTCGGGCGGTTCTCTTCGAGCCACTTCTTGCGGCCGCCGTCCATCAGCTTGAGGTTCTTGTGGCCGTACATCTCCAGCACCCAGAAGGCGTAGGCGGCGAACCAGTTGTTGTTATCGCCGTAGAGGACGATCGTGTCGCCGTTGCTGATGCCCGCATCGCTGAGGAGCTTCTCGAGCTGGTCCTTGGTGATGATGTCGCGTCGCAGCTGGTCCTGGAGCTGGCTCGTCCAGTTGAAGCCGATGGCGCCGGGGATGTGTCCCTCGTTGTAAGCGTTGGTGTCGACGTCGACCTCGACGAGCTTGCCGTCGTTCATGTGGTCGGCGACCCACTGGGTAGAGACGAGTACGTCTTGTGCTGCCATGTTCTCCTCCTGATGGCGGGGTTGTGCCTGCGTTGCGGGGTAAGCGGGCCTCTAGTGTGCCACGTCGCGGCGGGAGAAAGAAGAGCGTGCCGGTCAACAACTCAAGAATGTGCTGCCTGAGGAACTGCCCCTCTTCGCCGCGTGCGATAATCGCTCTACACCTCTCGCCCTAGAACGGAGCCGCACCTTGCCGATGAACATCGCCTTCGAGAAACGCACCCTCAGCAACGGCCTCGACGTCATCCTTCACGTCGATCACTCCGTCCCCGTTGCCGCCGTAAACCTCTGGTACCACGTCGGTTCGCAGAACGAGGAGCCGGACCGCACCGGCTTTGCCCACCTCTTCGAGCACATCATGTTCGAGGGTTCGAAGAACCATAACCACGAGTACTTCGCGCCCTTCCAGGAGGTCGGCGCCAACATCAACGGCTCCACCACGGTCGACCGCACGAACTACTACGAAGACGTCCCGGCGGAGTACCTGGAGCTGGCGCTCTGGCTCGAATCGGACCGTATGGGCTTCCTCCTCGACGCGCTGACGGACCAGAAGTTCGAGATTCAGCGCGACGTGGTCAAGAACGAGCGCCGCCAGAGCTATGAGAACCGCCCCTACGGCCTCTCCTCGCAGGAGATCCGCAAGGCGCTGTTCCCGCCGCAGCACCCCTACCACTGGCAGACGATCGGCTCGATGGAGCACCTCAGCGCCGCGTCGCTCGATGACGTGAAGGCGTTCTTCCGCCGCTTCTACGCCCCGAACAACGCCAGCCTCGCGATCGCCGGCGACATCGATGTCGAAGAGGCGATGCGGCTGGCGCAGAAGTACTTCGGCGACCTGCCGCCGGCTCCGCCGGTCGAGCGCGTCACGCGCTGGCTACCGCGCCTCGACGACGAGGTGCGCCTCGAGCTCGAGGACAGCGTCCAGCTACAGCGCATCTACTTCGCCTGGCTGGCGCCGCCCCGCTTCGACGCGGACGAAGCGCCGCTCGACGTGCTGATGTCGATCCTCGGTGAGGGACGCAGCTCGCGACTGTATCGCAGCATGGTTTACGAGAAGCAGATCGCCCGCGAGGCCGGCGCCTACTACGCGGCGATGGAGATCGCCGGCGAGATCAGGCTCGACGCGACGATCGCGCCCGGCGCGACGGTGGCGCAGGTCGAGACGTCGATGCTCGAAGAGATCGAGCGGATGAAGTCCGAACTTCCCACGCAAGAAGAGGTGCAGCGCGCCGTCAACCGGCTCGAAGCGCACTACGTCGGCCAGTTGGAGCACCTCGGCGGCTTCGGCGGCCGCGCCGACCTGCTGAACTTCTTCAACACATTCACCGGCGACCCCGGCCGCCTCAACGTCGACTTCGACCGCTACACGAAGGTGACGCCTGAGGACGTGCGCCGCGTCGCCAACGATTACCTGACGCCGGCGCGCGTGCGCCTGGTGATCTCGCCGAAGAAAGAGGTCTCGGCCGTTGAGGTCGACCTCGACCGGGCGCAGAAGCCGTCGCCGGGGCAGCCGCGGCGCTTCCAGCCGCCGGTGCCGCAGCGCCTGAGCATCGCCGGCGGGCTCGACCTGCTCGTCGTCGAGAAGCACGAGGTGCCGCTGATCGCCGCGGGCGTGTACTTCGGCGGCGGGGCCGTGCACGACCCGGCGGACCGTCCCGGCCTCACGTCGTTCATGGGGCGCCTCCTCGTCGAGGGGACGAAGACGCGCAGCAGCACCGAGATATCAGACGAGGGCGACTTCATCGCCGCGCGCCCCAACGTCGGCGTCGACCGCGAGGACATCGTCGTCTCCACCGAGGCGCTGACCCACCACTGGCCGCGCGCCCTGGCGCTGCTGGCCGACGTCATCGCCAACCCCGTCTTCCCCGAGAACGAGGTCGAGCGCGTGCGCAAGGAGCGCCTGACCGACCTGCGACGCCTCAAGGACGACGCCAACGCGATCGCCGAGCGCGTGGCGAACGGGCTGCTCTACGGCCGCGAGACGGAGCACGGCCACCCGATCAGCGGTCGCGAGGCCGCCGTCGAGGCGATGCTGCGCGACGAGATCGTCAACCAGCACGAGCGCCTGATCCTGCGCGGCAAGCCGACGTTCCTGATCGTCGGCGACATCACGGCGGTCGAAGTCGCGAAGCAGATCGAGGCCGCGTTTGCAGGCTGGGGCGCGACCGAGACGCCGCCGAGCGTCGCCGCCGACATGAAGCGCGGCCAGACGACGATCTACCTCGTCGACAAGCCGGCGGCGCCGCAGTCGGTGATCGCCGCCGGGCACGTCACGGTGCCGCGCCTGCACCCGGACTACATGCCGCTGACGGTGATGAACATGGCCTTCGGCGGGCAGTTCACGGCGCGCCTGAACATGAACCTGCGCGAGGACAAGGGCTACACCTACGGTTACCGCTCGCGGTTCGACTGGCGCAAGGCCGTGTCCAACTTCTCCGCCGGCGGGTCGGTGCAGACTGACGTGACCAGCGAGGCGATGTTCGAGACGCTTAAGGAGTTCCGCGACCTGCAGAGCGTCCGGCCAATCGCCGAGGACGAGTTCGAGAAGTCGCGCTCAGGCCTCGTGCGGGGCTTCCCGCCGACGTTCGAGACGCCGAGCCAGGTGCTGCGCCGCCTGCTCGATATCGTCCACTTCGGCCTGCCGGACGACTACTTCAGCGGCCAGGTCGCCCGCCTCGAGGCGGTCACGCTTGCCGACGTGCGTCGCGTCGCCTCGGAGCACGTCGACCCGGAGGCGCTGAGCATCGTCGTTGTCGGTGACCGCGCGACGATCGAAGCGCCGCTGCGCCGGCTGGAGCTGCCGATCGTCCTCCTGGACGCAGAAGGTCTGCCGCTGGAGTAGGGCCGCTACATCTTCGGCGGCGTCTGGTGTTAGACGCAGCGTAGGGGCCGTTCGCGAACGGCCCCTACAACGTTTTGCCTGAGATGTCGCCTCTTCTGGCTATTCTTCGGCTGCGGGCTCGCGGGCTTCGTTGATCAGCTGGTAGGCGCGGGCGAGGTTCAGCGTCCAGCCGACGCCGAACGCCTGCGGCGTGAACAATCGCGGGTCGTCCGGGTTCCACATGCGCTCTTTGAGGCGCCCGAAGGTGATCGGCCGGAAGTCGTAGGGGACGAGGCCGAAGAGGACGCCGTGCCAGTCGCGCTCCGACTCGGGCTTGCGCATCTGGTCGATAACGGCGATCGCGGCAAGCGCCATCGAGACGAGTGAGAGGTAGCGTCGCGCCTTCTTGATCATCGCAGCGACAGGTTAGCAAACGCCGGGCAGGCGGTGCGCTAAATACATCGCAAAAGTCGTATTATCGGCGCGATGTACATCGACCAGGCGCCGCCACCACCGAATCCCGTAAGAGAAGCGGAACCCACGCAGGAAGTCGATCCGGAGGCGAATCTTCCGTCGGCGCTTCGAACGATCGCCGTTGTGGGCTTCGGTATCGCCGCGTTCGGGTCGCTTCTGACCTGGCAGACAGCGCACGTCGAGCTACCCGTTGGCCTGGGGTTGGACACCAACTTTTCGCGCAGTGGCACAGATACCGATGGAGGAACGCTCTTCCTGCTGGCATCTGTCGCAGGCATCATGCTGCTGCAGTTCGGACGGGCTGCAAGCACGAACTACGTCACGGCCGCCGTTGCCGCGGTTGTGATGCTCGTTCCGCTGAACGTCCTGCAAGACACGCGAGGTCCAACGATGAGCGTCGGCGCTGGGCTGGTGCTGAGCCTCGCCGGCATAATCGCCGCGTTCGTGTGCAGCGGCCTGCGTGCCATCCTGGCTTCGAGGCGGGGGACGGCGCGGCGGTTGCAGCAGGCGTCGCAATGATTCCACAGTGGCCCCAGTGGCGGCCACAGCCTGACAGAGGTCGAAGCAGCCAGTGGCAGACGGCGCGCGACACTTTGCTTCAGCTATTAAGCGCGGCCGCGGTCTTCGTTGGGCTGCTCGGACTTGCTTTTCTGCTCGACCTGTCACCTGACGGTCTTGCTGGCATGCCATGGGTAGTCGTCTGGCTGGTAGGTCTCTGGGGCGCGATTGTCGCCATCAACGCGAGCGCATTCCGTGGCCTCCGACTCGTCTTCAGACTGGTCTGGGCAATCGCCGTGTCATTCGCCGTTGTTTACTACTGGCTCTAGAACCGGCAGCGAGTTCTAGCCCGCGCGGCTTAGCGCCCCCGCAATAATCCCCACCGCCTCGTCGATCTCCGCTTCGCTTACGGTTAGCGGCGGGGCGAGACGCACCGCGTTCGGGCGGACGTTGTTGACGATGAGGCCGTGCTCCAGGCAGTCGAGGACGACCTTCTCAGCCGCATCGGCGTTGAGCGCGACGGCGAGCAGGAGGCCCTTGCCGCGCACATTGTTGACGAGCTTCGAGGACGACTTCAACGCCTCGAGCCTCTCGACGAGGTAGGCGCTCAGCTTCTCGACCTGAGACGGCAGGTCCATCTCGATCATGTAGTTGGTCACGGCGAGGGCGACGGCGGTCATCAGCGGGTTGCCGCCGTAGGTGGAGCCGTGGTCGCCGGGGGTGAAGACGGCGGCGCTCTCCTTCGCCAGGATCGCCGCGACGGGCACGCCGGAGCCGAGGCCCTTCGCCAGCGTCATCACGTCCGGCTCGAAGCCCATGCCCTGGTAGGCGAAGAGGGGGCCGGTGCGGCACATGCCCGTCTGCACCTCGTCGGCGATGAGGAGGATGTTGTTGTCATCGCACCACTTGCGCACGGCCGGGAAGTAGGAGGGGTTGGGCATGATGACGCCACCCTCGCCCTGGATCGGTTCGAGCAGGATCGCGGCGGTCTGCGGCGTCGTCGCCTGCTGCAGCGCTTCGAGGTCGTTGAACGCTACGTGGACAAAGCCGCCGGGTAGGGGCGCGAACGGCTCGCTGTAGCGCGGCGTGCCTGTCGCCGTGACGGCGGCGAGGGTGCGGCCGTGGAACGAATCGACCGCCGCGATGATCTCGAAGGCGCCGTTCCGCTTCTCGTGACCCCACTTGCGCGCGAGCTTGATCGCCGCCTCGTTCGCCTCGGCGCCGCTGTTCGTGTAGTAGATGCGGTCGAAGCAGGAGTTCCCGAGCAGCACCTCGGCGAGCTGCAGCTGCGGCACCGAGTAGACGGCGTTCGAGACGTGAATCAGCGTCCGCGCCTGCTTCTCGATCGCCTCGACGACGATGGGGTGGCAGTGGCCGAGGCTGTGGACGGCGGGACCGCCGAAGAAGTCGAGGTAGGGCTTGCCGGCGTCATCCCAGACGCGGGTGCCCTCGCCACGCACGACGACGACGGGCATACGGCGGCCCGTGGTCATAAACACGCGGCTCTCCACTTCTCGCCAGTCGGTCATCGGGCACTCCTTCAGTGAGCTATCGGCCTTCGAGGGATCAGCATTCAGCAGTCAGCTGCCAGCGGACCGAAGGCACACGGGGTCAAGAGACCGCGATTGTAACGGGCATCCGGCGATCGGGGCAATCTGAGCGGGGGAGGCCAGCGCTCTGTCATTCCGACGAAAGGAGGAATCTGTTCGAACGAGCAGACGCGGCGCCGGTGTGGACGTCGCTGCAGAACCGGCGCGTCTTGGCTGAGCGCGGAGCGTCCTCAGTTCTGCAGAGAGGCCTTCGTGAACGCGAGTCCGGCTTCGGTTCGGCTAGGTTCCTCCTTTCGTCGGAATGACGTTGAGGACGCGTGCTACGGCAGGGGCGTGTTCATGTCGGCCGAAATCTCCGCCGCGGAGAGAGCGCGGCTGTAGATGCGCACCTCGTCGATGCGGCCCTTGTAGAACTCGCCCCAGATCGCGTTGCCGCCGATCCGCAGCTTGCCGGTCGAGACCATGATCGCGCCGCCGACGGTGCGGCTGCTGACGAGAACGCCGTTGACGTAGAGACTCAGGACGGAGCCGTCGTAAGTCGTCGCGAGGTGCGTCCAGGTGTTGAGCGCAAGCGCCGCCGTGCCATTCGTATCGAAGCCGCCGGCGGCGGTCGCGAGCTCGCCGCTGGGCTTATTGAGGCTCGTGTTGCCGTAGAGGGCGTACACGAGGCCGCCGGTCTGCTCCTTGAGGACGATCGTCCGCCAGCCACCGGAGGCGGTCGGCCGCACCCACGCCTCCAGCGTCATGCCGTTCGTCAGGTCGAGCGAGTTCGAGTCGTTGATATCGACCTGGTCATTGATCCCGTCGAAGTTGAGGGCCTTGCCGTACTTGCCGGCGTTGATCCGGCTGGGACCGGCGATCGTGCCCTTGTTTCCCTGCCCGGACGCGTCATTGACGGTCTTACCGCTCGCTTCGTTGAACGAGTACGCGGCGACGAGACCGCCGGCCGAGGTGACGCTGAGGGTCGCGGCGCCGGAGATGGCGCCGGACGTCGCGGTGACGGTGAACGGGCCGCCGGCCGTGGCGCCAGCCGTGAACAGACCGCTCGCGCTGATCGAGCCGCCGCCGCTGACCGACCACGTGAACGATGGCTGCGCCGTCATGGCGATGCCGAACTGGTCGATCGCCTGGGCCGTGTACTGCTTCGTCGTGCCCGCCGGCACCGACGCCGTCAACGGCGCGACGATGATCGAGCTGAAGGTCTGGTCCACGATGACGCTGACGTCGCTGGTGACGGTCTGGCTGGAGGCGTCACGGATCGTCGCGCGCAGGGCGTAGGTGCCGGCGCGCGTGAACGTCGCGGTCGTGCTCTTCGATGCGTTGGTGGCGTTGGGGGAGAACGTGACGGC
>DATDPC010000035.1:0-4059 GCA_035292965.1 Dehalococcoidia bacterium
CATCATTTTCTATCCGTCACGAAGCAGGGCCAGACGGCGATCGTCGCGACCCAGGGCAACGACGACTGCCACATCATCCTGCGCGGCGGTAAGCAGCCCAACTACGACGCTGAGAGCGTCGACGCGGCGGCGAAGGAGCTCGCCAACGCCGGTCTGCCGGCGCGGATCATGATCGACTTCAGCCACTCGAACAGCGAGAAGAAGCACGAGCGCCAGATCGTGGTCGGCCGCTGCGTCGCCGAGCAGATCGCCGGTGGCGACCACCGCATCTTCGGCGTCATGGTGGAGAGCCACCTCAAGCCGGGGCGCCAGGACCTCGTGCCCGGCAAGGAGCTGGTCTACGGCCAGAGCATCACGGACGCCTGCATCGGCTGGGAGGACAGCGAAGGCGTCCTCGAGACACTCGCCAACGCCGTGGAGCAGCGCCGCCTCAAGGCGGAAGCCGAGGACGTAGCCGGCGGCGCCAGCTAGTCGCGTGGACCTCTTCGAGCTGACGGGCCGCGTCGCGGTTGTGACCGGCGGCAACGGCGGCATCGGCCTCGGCATGGCGAAGGGCCTCGCCTCGGCCGGCGCATCGATCATCGTCGCCGCTCGCAACCAGGAGAAGAGCGCCCGCGCCGTCGCCGAGCTAACGGCGCTCGGCGTCGAAGCCGTCTCGATCCCGGTAGACGTGCAGGACGAGGCGTCGATCGAGCACCTGATCGCCGCGTCGATCGAGCGCTTCGGCCGCATCGACGTGCTGATCAACAACGCCGGCATGAACATCCGCAAGCCGCCGCAAGAGATGTCGACGGACGAGTATCACACCGTCATGGACACCAACCTGACGAGCATCTTCCTTGGCTGCCGCGCCGTATACCCGCAGATGAAGGCGCAGGGCGGCGGCAAGATCATCAACATCGGCTCGATGATGTCGATCTTCGGCGGCGCGAGGGCGATTGCCTACGCAGCGTCCAAGGGCGGCGCCGTGCAGCTGACGAAGTCGCTGGCCATGGCCTGGGCGGAGGACCGCATCCAGGTCAACGCCGTGCTTCCCGGCTGGATCGATACGGAGCTGACCGAGGGCGCCCGCCGCGACCTCCCCGGCCTCTACGAGCGCACGCTGGCCCGCATCCCGCAGGGACGCTGGGGCGTGGGTGATGACTTCGGCGGCATTGCCGTCTTCCTCGCCAGCGCCGCTTCCGACTACATTACGGGGGCCGCGATCCCGGTAGACGGAGGCTATTCGAGCTTTGGCTAACGCCTCGATATCGTCAGACATGGCCCCGGAGCGGATGCGTCGCCCTTCAGCGGGGCCTGGGGTGTCCCCAGTCTCAGACATCGCCCCGGAGCGGATGCGTCGCTCTTTAGCGGGGTCTGGGGTGTCCCCAGCTTCACATATAGTTGACATAGCAACGCGGATCACGCGATGCTTTGCCTCGGTGGCGAGTGAAAGGGGCGTAAGCCCGTGACGATGCTCGCCGTAAAAACCTCCGTCTTCGAGGGCCCCCTCGACCTTCTCCTCCACCTGATCGAGCGCGAAGAGCTCGAGATCACCGCCGTCTCGCTCGTC
This sequence comes from Dehalococcoidia bacterium, assembly GCA_035292965.1. GTDB lineage: Bacteria > Chloroflexota > Dehalococcoidia > DSTF01 > WHTK01 > WHTK01. The sequence goes on from DATDPC010000035.1 coordinate 1,553, forward strand.
CAGGTCACGGACCAGTACCTCGCCTTGCTGCGCGCCCAGGACCAGATCGACCTGCGCGCCCTCGCCGAGTTCATCTCCGTCGGCGCAAAGCTGATCTTCCTCAAGTCGCGCGCCCTGCTGCCGCGCACCGCCGAGCAAATCGCCGAGGACGAGCGCGAAGCAGAAGAGATCGCCGAGGACCTGACGGCGCAACTGGAGGAGTACCGCACCTTCAAGCAGGCCGCGTCTTACCTGAGAGAGCTGGACGACACCGGCCACCGCTCCTTCACGCGCGTCGCGCCGCCGCCGGGGGACTTCGCGCCCACCGGCCTGGAGCGCGTGACGCTACGCAAGCTCCTCAAGGCGTTCGCGAAGGCGCTGGATCGCCTGCCCCCCGAGCCCGAGCCGGAGCGCGTTCACCGCCAGGCGATCAACATCAACGATCGTAAGGAGAGCATCCTCAGCGCCGTGAAGCGCCGCGGCCGCCTCGGCTTCTCGCGCCTGCTTGCCGAGTGCAAGACGCGCATCGAAGCGATCGTCACGTTCCTGGCGATCCTCGAACTACTGAAGACGGAGGAGCTGCGCGCCGAGCAGTCAGCCAGCTTTGGCGAGATCATGCTGGCGACGCCGGGCAACGAGACGCCGGGCTTCGAGCCGCAGGACGACCCGGAGCCGGCTACTACCTAAGCGTCCCTGGCTAGGCTTCCCTGGAACCGCCGCCGATCCGGATGTAGCGCATCCCGGCCGCCTCGACGCGCCCGCGGTCGAAGCCGCCGCGCCCATCGAGGAAGACGCGACAGCCCTTCAGCGTCGCCGGGTTGAGGTCGCGGTACTCGGGGTGGGCTGCCTGCAGGATGACGGCGTCGATCGGCGCCTCCGGCGGAAGCGGAGAGGGCTCGACGCCGTAGGCAGCGATCTCGGCGTCTGAGAAGAGCGGGTCGTGGACGATGGCGCGGGCGCCGCGGGCTCGCAGCTCAGCGACCAGCTCCAGCGCGCTCGAGAGCATGACCTCCCGCACGCCGCCGCGGTAGGCGAGGCCGAGGACCAGCACCGTCTTCCCCGCGAGGCCGCCCGGCAACGCCTCGGCGAGGCGGTCGAGCGCGTAGGCGGCCATGCCGTCGTTCGTCTCGCGCGCGAGGCGGATGATCGGCTGGTCGACCGTCTCGAGCAGGAAGTAGGGGTAGACGGGGATGCAGTGGCCGCCGACGCCGACGCCGGGGACGTGCAGGTGCGAGAACGGCTGCGAGTTCGCCGCCTGCGCCGCGGTCGCAAAGTCGACGCCGAGGGCGTCGGCCGCCTTCGCCAGCTCGTTCGCGAGGGCGATGTTTACGTCGCGGTAGACGCTCTCGGCGAGCTTGGTGAACTCGGCCGTCTCGGCGTCGGGCAGGATGCGCACCTCGGCGTTGAGGACGCGGCGGTAGAAGTCGGCCGCCTTCTGGCCGCTCTCCTCGTCGACGCCGCCGATCAGCTTTGGGTAGGTCTCGAGGTCGTGGTAGAGACGGCCGGACTGGACGCGCTCCGGGCTGTAGACGAGGTGGAAGGCGCCTTCTTCGAGGCCCGACGCGTCGCGCAGATGGGCGCCGAGGTGGTTGCGCGTCGCGCCCACGGGCATCGTCGTCTCGAGGATGACGAGCGCGCCGGGGCGCAGGCCGCGTCCGACCGCTTCGGCGGCGGCGTCGAGCTGCGAGAAGTCGGGGGCGCGCGATTCGTCGAGGGCGACGCGCACGACCATGACGATGACGTCGCTCTCGGCGACAGCGGCGGCCGTGTCCGTCGTCGCGCGCAGACGGCCCGCCTTGTGGCCTTTCGCGATCGCGTCGTCGAGGCCGGGCTCTCCGGCGATCGGCGATACGCCGGCGTTGACGGCGTCGACAACCGACTCGTCGATGTCGCAGCCGGCGACGTCCATGCCCTTCGAGGCATAAAGCGCCGCCAACGGTAGGCCGATCTTGCCGAGGCCGACTACGGCCACCTGCGTCATCGAAGCGTTACCTGCTTTCCGGTGCGCGCCGATTCCGCGAGAGCGTCCGCGACGGCCAGCGTGCCCAGGGCATCATCGCTGGTCACGGGCATAGGCGCACCGTCGCGCACGGCGGCGACGAAGGCGCTCAGCTCGCTGACCAGCGGCTCGCAGGCTTCGACGGCGATGCTCGAGACGGCGCCGGCGCTCTCGCTGAGGTCCGAGGGGTAGAAGTCGAGCGTCGGCGCGCGGTAGTCGACGTAGTCGGCGACGTAGAGGCCGTTCTCGCAGAGCACCGCGAGGTCGCGCGACTTGCGCGGCGTCAGCCAATTCGCGGCGAGCAGCCCGACAGCGCCCGAATCGAACCGCAGAAGGCCGGTGACCGAGTCTTCGTACTCGGTGCGGAGGCCGGTCTGTGTCTCGGCTGCGACGCGCGTGACCTCGGCGCCGAGCAGGTGGCGCATGACGTCGATGTCGTGGAAGGCGAGGTCGTGGATAACGCTCACGTCGCGCGTGCGGGCAGCGAAGGGCCCGAGGCGGCGGGCGCTCACCTGGAGAATACGGCCGG
>DATDPC010000036.1:0-4528 GCA_035292965.1 Dehalococcoidia bacterium
AGCCCGCAAGAGCGGGGTACAGGGGTGCAACCCCTGACGGGAGGTCTAAGGAGGGTGTCCCTCCTTACCAAACCCTCACCTTCTTCATTACCTCAGCGGAGCAGCCGAGGCCTCGCAACGCGAGGGCGAAGGACGCGCAGCGGCGGGCGCCCCACGGCGCCCCTCCGTCAGCGCACGAGCGGCGCCGTCAGAAGCGCGTCGCCTACTACGACGTAGATCTGCGTCGCGTTCGGGTCCACTGCAATTGCCCGGAGATCGGTGAAGGCGCTGGAGACAAGCTGGCGGCGGAAAATGCCGTCCTCGCCGGCGACGATGATCCGCTTGTTCCCCGAGTCGGCAAGGTAGACCTCCTGCGCCGCGGGGACGAGCGCCATGTCGATCAGCGCCTTCGGCAGGCGGTCGATGCCGCCGAATGTGAAGCCGGCGTCGCTGCCCGCCTTGTAGCGGTGGACGGCGCCGTCTTTGAAGAAGACGAAGACGTCGCCATCGACGGCGAGGCCCTGGGCGTCCTTCAGGTTCTGCTGCGAGGCGAGGATGTCGCTCGGCTCGCTGTCGAAACCGGTGGCGGCCGGCAGGTAGCGGTGCACCTGATTCGCCTGCGGGTCGAGCACGTAGAGGTTACCGTCGTACGTGGCGATGCCGGCGACAGAGGCCCAGGTGTTCGTGCGTCTGAGGGGGATGGGCTTGGGAGAGGAAGCGCCGCGGATCTCGAATAGCTTGCGTTCTTCGTCGAGGATGAGGAGGCGGTTCTGGCCTTCGATCTGGTCACGGGCGAAGGCGATCGGCTTCTTGGCGGGCGTACCTTCGTAGCTCTGGCCGTCCTGATAGAGGACGGCCGGCGGGCCCGTGGCGCCGAGCGCGACGGCGATCAGGCGCCCTCCCTTCGTGTCGAGCATGTAAGCGCGCGCCGAATCGACGAGGACGCTTTCGATCGAGACCTCGCCGGTCAGCTGGCGGCCTAGCGTCGTCACCGTCGCCAGCGGGCTGAGGTCGAGGATCGCGTCCATCACCGTGAGCTGGGTTGTCGCCTGCTGCAGCAGGTCGTTGGCGCTGGCGTTGAGCGGATCGATCCGCCGCGCCTCCTGGGCCAGGCGTCGCGTCTCCTCGAGCGCCTTGCGCTTCACCGCCGGGTCGGTTGCGTTGCTGGCGATCGCGTACTGCTGGTCGGCGCTGGCCATCAGGTCGTCCAGCTTCTCGCCCTTGTTCTGCTGGATCAGGCCCGGGACGAAGGCGAAGATCAGCAGCGCCAGGAGCGCGACGCCGACGATCTGGAGCAGGCGCTTGTCGGCGAAGTTTATCTTCAGGCCGCCCGCTGGCCCCGTGGTGCGCGCGTACTCGCCGCGCGCGATCGATTGCTCGCCGCGCAGGCGCACCACCGGCTTCGAGATGTCGAACGGCGTCGGCGCAACCAGGACGGGCTGCGGCGGGCCTTCCGCCCCCGGCGGCGTCTCGACGACAAATGTCGGCGCCGCCTCCTCCGGTTCTTCCGGCAGGACGGGCTCGCGGGCGAAAGCCGATTCTTCCGTCGCGGGCGCTTCCGCTTCGTCGTCGCCGCTGTCGGTGCAGGTGATCGCGAACAGGGCGAAGGACTCGAGGTCGCGCGTCAGCAGATACAGCTCCGGCAGGGCCTCGTCGCTGCCGCGCGTCAGCATCGCGTCCAGCGTCGCGTCGTCGAGGATCGTCGTCAGCGAGGTCGATGCGCCGATCAGGACGTCGCCGGGCTGCAGCTCGAAGCGTCGCAGGGCGGGCTCGAGCTCGCCTTCGCCGAGCGGCGCGATGATCTCGTCGACGTCGAGGCGCTTGAGCACGCCGTCGCGGCGCAAGTAGGCGAGGCTCGGGCCCGCCTGCGCCAGGTAGACGAGCGAGCCGCTGACGACGGCGGCGGTGAGGCCGGAGCGCACCTGCTCGCGCGGGACGCTGCGCCGGTTCCAATCAAGCAACGTCTGGTGGGTCGATTGCAGCGCGCGCAGGAGCCCGCCGGTGATCGAGAGCCGGTCCTGGAGAAAGAGACGCCCGATCGCGTCCAGCGCCTGGGCGCCCAGCTCCTCGCCCTTGACGCCCTCGGGTTCGCAGATGATGTGGAGGTCGACGTCCGGCTCATCGAGGCGGCGCCGCTCGAAGGTGCGGAGGCGTCCGCCCTCTTCGGTAACCTTGCCGTGATCGACGACGAAGCGGGCGACCCAGGTCTGGAGAGCCATAGTGCGGTGGAATTATACCGGTCGCCCGCGCCGCGGCGGAGGGCCGGACCCGCCGCGAGTCGCGAGGCGTCTGCGGGCGCAAGGCGCTGCGCGTCCTTCAGCCCGCTTCGCTTGGCTTCGGCTGCTCCGCTGAGGTTGGGGGAAGAATGCTGAGGGGAGACCCCTCAGACTCCCCCCGCATGGGCTTCGCCCCCGCTACCCCTGCTGGGGTCTGGAGGAAGCGGCGCCGCCTAGAAACAGGACAGTCACGCTTTGCCTGCCACTCAAACCCGTGTCCACGTCCGAAGCACGCCGGATTCCCTCTCCCTTTGGGAGAGGGTTAGGGTGAGGGCTGCGCTCCGAGCGCGCCAGACACCCCGAAATGAACCCGCGGCGCAGCCCGCAAGAGCGGGGTACAGGGGCGCAGCCCCTGACGGGAGGTTTAAGGAGGGTGTGTCCCTCCTTAACCAACCCACCTTCCTTATTACCCCAGCGGAGCAGCCGAAACCTCGCAACGCGAGGCCGAAGGACGCGCAGCGGCTTGCGTCCGACAGCGCCCCGCGAATCCCAACAGCAGCCCCACCCTCCCTGAGCCGTCAACTCCTTGACTAGTTTCGATGCCACCCCTTTGGTGCTATTCTTTACCCCTGCAAATACCTCGCAACGATTCGACGCAGCGGGAGGACAGGCATGCTCAGCAAGGTAGACAACGAATACCTCTGTCAGATCGGCCCCGGCACGCCGATGGGCGATGTCATGCGCCAGTACTGGATCCCGGCGCTCCGATCGGACGAGCTGCCTACGCCTGACTCACCCCCCGTCCGTCTCAAGCTCCTGGGCGAGGAGCTGATCGCCTTCCGCATGACATCCGGCAAGGTTGGTCTGGTCCAGAGCGCCTGCCCCCATCGCGGCGCGTCGTTGTTCTTTGGCCGCAACGAAGAAGAGGGGTTGCGCTGCGTCTACCACGGCTGGAAGTTCGACGAGACCGGTTCCTGCGTCGACATGCCTTCCGAGCCCGCCGAATCGAACTTCCGCAACAAGGTTCACGCTCGAGCTTATCCAACAATCGAAACGCCCGGCGCGATCTGGGCCTATATGGGTCCGCGCGAAATACCGCCGCCGCTACCCAACCTCGAAGCCTTCCAGATGGTCACCGGCCCTGAGTCGATCAGCATCCTCCACCGTCCCTGCAACTGGATGCAGGGCTGGGAAGGCGAGATGGACACCGTCCACGCCGCCTTCCTCCACTTCGGCCACGCCAACTACGAGAAGCTCAAGCCCGGCAGCTTCGACTACTACATGATGAAGAAGCAAGCGGCGAAGTTCAGCGTCATCGACACCGATTTCGGCACCTCGTACGGCGCCTACCGGCCCGCGGAGGACGACACCTACTACTGGCGCATCGCCCACATGCTCTTCCCCTTCTTCGCGATGATCCCGCAGGGCACCCTCGGCGCCGAAGTCAAAATCGGCGCCTACGTGCCGATGGACGACAGCCACACGCTGCACTGGGAGATCTTCATCCGCCCGCAGGCGATGGCCAGCGGCCAGCTCACCGCCCCGCCGACGGTCAACGCCGGCACCCGCCCGACGATGAACTTCCTGCCGACTACCTCCGGCTGGTTCGGCCGCTACAACATCGACCAGACGCTCGCCAACGACTACAAGATCGACCGCGAAGCCCAGCGCAAGAACGAGAGCTTCACCGGCATCCCCGGCGTCCGCCAGCAGGACATGGCCGTCACCGAGACAATGGGCCCGATCTACGACCGCTCCCGCGAGCACCTCGGCACCACCGACCAGATGATCATCCGCACCCGCCGCAAGCTGATCGCCACGGCGAAGGCGCTGCGCGAGAACGGCGTCGTCCCGCCGGGTGTCGACACGCCGGACGTCTACCTCCAGCGCTCCGGCGAGGTCATCCTGCCTCGCTCCGCCGACTGGTGGGAGTCGGTGCGCGCCACCACGCGCTCCTTCCTCAACAACGAGATGGAGAACCAGGTCCCGGCGCGCGTAGCCGGGTCTTAGCAGACAACACCACAAACAACCAACAAGAGGCCCCGGAAATCCGGGGCCTCTTGTATTTCACCGACGGCGCGTCGGGCACTCCCTCTCCCCTTGGGAGAGGGCCGGGGTGAGGGCGCACGCCGTCGCGCCTACCACACGCGCCCCGTCATCGGGCGCACGCCGCTGCGCTCAACAACGCCTCCCTCTGCAGAGACGCACGAGACTGGGACAGATGCGGCCCAACAGGTTACATCTGTGCGCCAAGCGGCCAATCCAACACAGCGCCAGCAGGGGTAGCGGGGGCGAAGCCCATGCGGGGGGAGTCTGAGGGGTCTCCCCTCAGT
>DATDPC010000037.1:0-6950 GCA_035292965.1 Dehalococcoidia bacterium
GCAAGCGGCCACAGCGGCCGCGGGCGGCTGGCGGAGCCGCAGCAGATCCTCGACGCGATCAAGACGCTGCTCGGCAAGAACGGCGACCTCGCCGGGCGCAGGCTCGTCGTCAGCGCCGGCGGCACGCGAGAGCCGATCGACCCGGTGCGGTTCATCAGCAACTACTCGAGCGGCAAGATGGGCTACGCCCTCGCCGAGGCGGCGCGCGACCGCGGCGCGAAGGTGACGCTCGTCTCGGCGTCGTCGCTGCCGGCGCCCCACGGCGTCAACGTCATCGAGGTCGAGAGCGTCTCGGAGATGAAGGACGCGGTGCTCAGCGCCGTCACGGACGCGGACGCGCTGGTCATGGCCGCCGCCGTCTCCGACTTCCGCCCAGCGTCGGCCAGCGAGCAGAAGATCAAGAAGCAGCCCGGCGAAGAAGCGATGACGCTGGAGCTCGTCAAGACGGACGACATCCTCGCCAGCGTGCCGGAAGGCATCGTCAAGGTTGGCTTTGCGGCGGAGACGCACGACCTGATCGAGAACGCCGCGAAGAAGCTGCAGGAGAAGCGCCTCGACCTGATCTGCGCCAACGACGTGACGGCGCCGGACGCCGGCTTCGCCGTCGACACGAACCGCGTGACGATCCTCGACCGCGACGGCGGCCGCGAGGACCTGCCCCTCCTGCCGAAGTACGAAGTGGCGACGCGCATCCTCGATCGCCTCGTGCCGATCCTCAACCTGCGCCGCCCGCGCTAACGTTTTCCCCAACGCCCCGTAAGTTATCCCCAGAGCCCACGTCGTAAACAACGCACGTAGGGACGTAGCTTTAGCTGCGTCCGCGACGCTTCGTCCGGCGGGACGCCACGGACGGAGCTGAAGCTTCGTCCCTACGAATGTCGTCGTGTGCCATTGCGAGGGCAAAGCCCGTGGCAATCTTTGACGCCCCGTCCGCATACAGGCGCGCCGTCAAAGATTGCTTCGCCTCTTCGATGGCTCGCAATGGAGATCAGGAGTGGGTTGCCAGCGCGAGAAGGGGTCGGTCTTCTCCTTAGCCTGTCGAAGGACGGCGCCTCCGTTAGAATGAATCTCGGGTCGAGGATCCAGGAGGCCGGGTTATGCAGATCAAGGTCCAGCAGGGCAACATCGCTTCGTTCGCGGCGGACGCTGTCGTCGTCAACCTCTTCGAGGGCGTGACCTCGCCCGGCGGCGGCACCGGCGCCATCGATACCGCGATGGGCGGCGCGATTACGTCGCTGATCAGCGCCGGCGACCTGCGTGGCAAGTCCGGCGAGTTCGTCCTCGTGCACACGATGGGCAAGCTGCCGGCGCCGCGCCTGATCATCTGCGGCCTCGGCAAGAGCGAAGGCTTCGACGTCGACAAGGTGCGCGGGCTGTCCGCCGACATGGCGCGCTATCTGCGACGCAACCGGATCAAGCACGCCGCGATCATCGCCACGGGAGCCGGCATCGCCGGGCTCGACCCGGAGGCGTGCGCCGCCGCGATCGCCGAAGGCACGCTGCTCGGCCTCTACCGCTTCCTGCGTCACAAAAAGGCGGAAGAAGACGGCGACCTCGAAACGCTGACGATCGTCGAGCATGACGCGGCGAAGGTCGCGGCGCTGGAGAGCGGCGTCGCACGCGGCGTGATCATGGCCGAGGCGGCGAACTACTGCCGCGACCTCGCCAACGAGCCGGCGAACTACCTGACGCCGACGGCGATGGGCAACGAGGCCGAGAAGGTCGCGGCGGAGAACGGGCTCCAGGTCGAGGTCTACGGGCCGGACTGGATGCGCGAGAAGCGCATGGGCGGCATCCTCGGCGTTGCTGCCGGATCGGTGCAGGAGGCGCGCTTCATCGTCCTGCGCTACAACGGCGCCGGCGCTTCGACAGAGCCCAGTACAGGCCCTTCGACAGAGCTCAGGACAGGCGACGCGAAGCTGCTGGCGCTCGTCGGCAAGGGCATCACCTTCGACACCGGCGGTATCTCGATCAAGTCGGCGGAGAACATGGGCGAGATGAAGGGCGATATGTCCGGCGGCGCCGCCGTCATCGCCGCGATGGGGGCGATCGCCAAGCTGCGGCCGCGGATCAACGTCATCGGCATCGTCCCGGCGACGGAGAACATGCCCTCCGGTAGCGCGACCCGCCCCGGCGACGTGCTCGAAACGATGCTCGGCAAGACGATCGAGGTGATCAACACGGACGCGGAGGGGCGCCTGATCCTCGCCGACGGCCTCGCCTACGCCCGCGAGCAGGGCGCGACGGCGATCGTCGACATCGCGACGCTTACGGGCGCGATCAGCGTCACGCTGGGCAACGTCGCCATGGGCGCGATGAGCAACGACGCGGCGCTCACGGAGCGCGTCAAGCGCGCGGCGACGGCGGCGGGCGAGAAGGTCTGGGAGCTGCCGATGTGGGACGAGTACAAAGACCTGATCAAGAGCGACGTCGCCGACATGAAGAACAGCGGCGGCCGCATGGCCGGCTCAATCACGGCGGCGATGCTCCTCAAGGAGTTCGTCGGCGACACGCCCTGGGTCCACCTCGACATCGCCGGCGTCGACTTCTACAACGCCGAGAAGGGCGTCATCGTCAAAGGCGCGTCCGGCATCCCCGTGCGCACCCTCGTAAACCTCGCCCTGCAGTCCGCCGAAGCTGGCGCCTCGCCGAAGTAAGCGTCCCCTGCCAGAACGGCGAGCGGTCTTGCAGATGGGGCGTAGCGTCCTTCGACAAGCTCAGGAAGATGTTAGAGGCGTCTTTTCACTCATCCTGAGCTTGTCGAAGGACGCTACGTAGCTCAGGTAGGATGCATCTCGTCTTGATAGATGCGCAGACGTTCCGAATACGCGACTACGAGCCCGCTGACCGCGACGCCGTGCTGCACCTCAACCTCGATGCGCTGGAGACGGACGCCGGTCGTGACGTCGATGCCGTCATCGACGAGTTCTTCCCGGAGCTGCGCGACATCCCGGCCGCCTACCAGCAGACCGGCGCCTTCCTCGTCGGCGTCGAGGACGGGGCGATTGTCGCCATGGGCGGCGTCCAGCGCGTCGACGACGAGACGTACGAGATCATGCGCATGCGCGTCGCGATCCCGCGGCGAGGCCGTGGTTACGGCCGCGAGCTGCTGCACGCGCTCGAGAAACGCGCCCACGAGCGCGGCGCCAGACGCATCGTCCTCGAAACCGCGACCGGCCTGGCGGTGGCGAACCGGCTGTACGAGTCGGAGGGCTACGTGGAGACGCACCGCACCCGCGGCGAGTACTCGATCGGCTCCGTCGAGATCGTCCACTACGAGAAGCGCCTCGCATGACCAACGTCGCCTCCTTCACGATTCGCGACTTCGAGCCGTCAGACACTGACGCGATCCTCGAGCTCAATGTCCGTGCCTTGAACCCGACGCGCAGCCTGGAGATGGGCGCGCAGATGTACCCGGACCTGCTCGATATCGCTGCCAACTTTGACCCCGGCTGCTTCGTCGTCGGCGTCGTCGATGGCAAGGTCGTGGCGATGGGCGGCATCGTGCGCCTCAACCCGGAGACGTACGAGATCGTGCGCATGCGCGTCGCCGTGGCGCACCACCGCCGCGGTTACGCGCGTCAGATCGTGCAGGAGCTGCAGCGTCGCGCGACGGCGCTGGGCGCCCGCCGCCTCGTGCTGGAGACGTCCTCGCGTCTGCTGCCGGCGCAGGCGCTCTACGAGTCGCAGGGCTTCGTCGAGACGGGTCGCCGCGAGACCGAGTTGCTGATCGGCCCGACGACGCTGATCCAATACGAGAAGCGCCTGGCCTGAACCCCCATTGCGAGGGCGGAGCCCGTGGCAAGCTTTGACGTCACGAGTGCCGGCAGACGGGCCGTCAAAGATTGCTTCGCCCCTTCGACAAGCTCAAGGCAGGCTAACGACTGGCCCGCAATGGAGAGATGGTGCCTTCAGGTGTAGGCGGGTCGTAACATCGATACGTGACGAGCGATAGCTTCGCGGCGAGGTCTGTAGGCTTCCTCAGCGGCCACCCGGCGTGGCGCGTCGGCGCCGAGCTGGCGCTGGCGGCGATGGCGTTTCTCCTCTACTTCGTCGTCCGCGCCAACGTCGTCGACCGCCCCGACCTGGCGATCGAGAACGCGCGCCACGTCGTCGATTGGGAGAAGACGCTGGGGTTGTTCCACGAGGCAGCCTGGCAGGACTGGACCCTGGACTCGCGGCTGGCGGTGCGCTTCTTCAACTTCGTCTACTTCTGGCTCGACTTCCCGCTGATCGCCGCGCTCGGCCTGCTCATGTACTTCCGCCGCCGCCGCCAATACACCTTCACGCGCGACGCGATCCTCTGCTCCGGCGCGCTGGCGCTCGTCTGCTACCAGCTGTTCCCGATCGCCCCGCCCCGTCTCTTACCCGGAAGCGGCCTCGTCGACACGCTGCAGGTGTTCAACAACCTGAGCTACCAGGCGCAATCGACCTCGTTCTTCGTCAACCCCTACGCGGCGATGCCGAGCCTGCACGTCGGCTGGGCCTTCCTGCTTTCATTTGGGGTGTTGGCTGCGTTTCCGCGCAACCGGCTGGTGCTGGCGCTTGCGCTGATCCACCCGCCGCTGCAGTGGGCGTCGACGGTGATGACGGGCAACCACTACTTCATCGACGGCGCCGGCGGCCTCGTCGCGGCGATTGGCGGCCTCTGCTTCGCTTATGCGATGCAGCGTTGGGGGTATCGGGCGCTGGGGCGTTTCATGGGCCGCGAAAATGAACGTAGGGACGGAGCTTCAGCTTCGTCCGCGGCGTCCCGTCCGATGCGGCGTTCCGGACGAAGCTGAAGCTCCGTCCCTACGAGGCCTAAAACCCCTCAGGGTTGAAGCGCTTGTTGTGCGCGTCGATGAAGGTTTCGACGCGCTTGTCCGTCAACTCGCCGGCGGAGAACTTGTCGAGGCGCGTCCACGCGGTCAGCGCGATCGTGTTCGGCTCCATGCCAGAGTAGGCGGTCATGACGACGAGGCGTCGCCGGTCGATCTCGCCCTGAACCACCTTCTTCAGCTGGTCGATTACCGCCTGGTCGGTCGTGTTGTACCAGACGACGATGCCGCCGTGCTCCATGTTGTGGATCAGGTTCTCTTTCGGCCCCGGGTTGTCGAGCACCTTGAACGACATCGGCGTGCTGGAGTGCGGGCCGGAGGTCGGCGGGTTGCTTGTGTAGCAGAGGCTATCGCCGCTGATATCGCCTGCCTCGATCTGGGCTGCGGTGCAGATTGGGATGATGGTCCCGGGGACAAAGTGCTGGCGGTCATCGCTCGTGCCCAGCTTGCCATCGATGCCGGGGTGCGGCGCCACGTAAACACCGGGGAGGCTGGGGCTGTCGTCGAGCTGCGCCTTCTGCCAATCGGCGGAGGTGGTGTCGACGTTGTTTTGCTGCGTGACGACGTAGACGAGCAGCGCGACGATGATCGCCACGCCCCCGGCGATGGCGACGCTGGTTACGGAGATAGCGCCGAGCAGACCGCGGCCCTTGGGTTTGTAAGTCTGGTTGCGGTCACGGCGCGGCGGCGAGACTCTCGCCTCGCGCTCTGCCCTGCGTTCCAGACGTGCGTTCGATCTCTTGCTGCTCACGGCGTCCCTCCCATCCTACCTACCACCCCACGCAACGTCGACTCGGTTGCGACAGAATCCGACGTGTCGACCAGCAGGTGTTCGTGCAAAAGCTCCTCCTCGAAGTGGCGCAGCTGGTTGTAGACCGCCATGTCCGCCGAGGATGCGTCCCGCGCGTCGCGAGCCTCCAGACGCGCTTCCACGACCGCCTCCGGCGCATCGAAGCGCAGGACGATCAGGTTCGCGCCGGTTGCGGCGGCGATTTCGTAGAGGGGTGTGCGGTCACGCTCGCGCAGGCTCGTCGCGTCGAAGATGACGCTGTAGCGGCGCTGAAGCAGGCGCTGCGCCGCCTCGTGCAAGGCGCGAAACAGGCGCACACTCTCGCTCGCCGAGAACGTCGGCGAGTCGACGAGGCGCCGGCGCAGGACGTCGCTCTCGAGGACGATCGCGCCCGTTTCGGCCGCGAGGCGGCGGGCAAACGTCGACTTGCCGGTCCCCGGCAGCCCGACGCAGACGACCAGGCTCGGCCGCGCCGTGGCGGCGGCGGCGAGAGTCAACGAATCGAGGATCGTCGCGACGTCGTCGCGGAGGCGGGGGCGCGTGCTTGCGGGCATTTCGCAAGGATTATAGAGGACGCCTTGCGCCCGATTCGTTAAGAATCTTCGCGTCGATATCAGTCGTCGAGGACGGCTGCCAAAGCCTGAGGCGCCCGCGCCCGCAGAGCTTCGACGGCGTCCGTGTCGATGCCGGGCAGGCCGATGATGAAATCGAGGATCGCATCGCGCAGCGTGCCGCCGTCCCGCAGCATGTGGGGCACATCGTGCTTCGCCGGCAGCATATGCAGGCGCACGTTGGCCAGACCGGCGATCTGCTCGGCGTGGGCGACGTCCAGCGGGTCGTCCTGGCCGCACCAGAGCGTCACCGGCAGCGGCGAGCCGGCCAGCTCCTGGCGCAGGTCGAACGGCCGCGGCGCCCTTGAGTCCAGCTTCGCGTAAGCCTTCGGCCAGCGGTGGTCGCCCATGCCGGCGCGCGTCTCGGCGTCGAGCACCGTCTGGGGGCTGAAGGCGAGCGCGCCGGCGAGGTTGAGGCGCGCTCCATAGAGGACGGAGGCGTAGCCGCCCATGCTCGCGCCGATCGCGACGGCCGGCGCGCCGAGGTCATCGATCTGGCCCTGGAGCAGGCGCAAGGCGCCCTCGAAGCCGCCGCGGGTGTACTTGAGGCCGCGTTGGTACCAGGAGAAGTCGAAATCGCGCACGTAGATCTGGTTCAGGCCCAGCGTCGCAAAGCTGCGCCGGAAGGCAAAGCGCGGGAAGAACGAGTCGAGGTCGAGCGAGGCGAAGCTTACGACCGTCACCGGCCCGCCGACGTCGACAACGAGGATCTCGCCCTCGCGGCGGGGG
>DATDPC010000038.1:0-4725 GCA_035292965.1 Dehalococcoidia bacterium
ACTCGCCCAGGCCCTTCACGGCCGTCAGCTTCGTCGTCACCGCTTCGTCTGAAAGCGCCGCCAGCTCGCCGAAGTCGAGCCGTCCCTCGACGATGTGCAGCGCCAGGTCGCGAAGGTAGCCCGCCTTCTGGCGCGACACGCCGGTCGAGCGGAACTGCTCGTCAGACGTCTCCAGCATCTGCGCCGGCGATGGCGGCGCCTCCGCGTCGCCGTAATAGGCGAAAAAACGCCGCATGATCGCCGTCGCCGCCGCGCCCGCGAGCTGCTGGAACATGATCGTCCGCACGACGGCGAGGTAAGGGTCGTCGCGCTGCCGCCAGTCGAACGAGCCGATCTGCGCGATGACGCGCGCCAGCACCGGGTCGGCCTGCCTCAGGTGAGCGTGCGCTGCCTCGACTGAAAACGGCGTTTCGGATTGCATCTCCGGCATTGTAAAGCGGCGCGTCCTAAGGCGCCTCCCTGACGACGCTGAAGTCGTCGATGACGACGCCATCGACGTTCTTGAAGTAGCCGTGCGCCTTGCGGTAGTCAGACTTGACGTTGAACTCGATGAACAACGCCCCAAAAGTCGCGCCCTGGGTCGCGGTGTAGATCGACGCCCATTCGAAGCTGCAGCCGTACGGCGGGCGCGCCGGGTAGCAGCGCGCCTGCGGCCGCACCTCACGCCCGCCGAGCCCCGACACGGCGACGAACGTCGAGCCGCCGCCGACGCGCAGCTCGTTGGGCTTCGTCCAGGCTGGGTCGACGATCTGCTGCTTGATGCTGCGCAGCGTCTTCGTGCGTTCGTAGGAATGCTCGTGACCGTTGGTGATGATCGCGCCGCCGCGCCGGCACGCCTCGTAAGGCCCCCAACCGACCTCGTCCTCCTTCAGGCCGACCTGCGTCGCCTTCTGGTTCTTGTGCCAGGCGCAGATGCTCCAGACGGACGGATCAGCGGCGAGCGCTTCGCTGATGAAGCGCTCGTGGTCCTTGCCCAGCGTCCCGGCGCCGGAGAGGACGACGAAGAGGCCGCGGAAACGGCAACCGGCGTTGACGCCGAAATCGCCCTCGCATTTCACCTCCGGCGTGCGCGAGAGGCGTTCGAGCAGCAGGTGCTGGTACACCTCCCAGCTACCGACATCGTGGTTACCGACGACGGCGAGCACCGGGAAGTCTCCGCCGAGAACCTCCGTGATCTGCTCGTCCCAGGCGCTCGGGTCGTCCTCGTAGTCGAAGTCGCCGAGGAGGACGAGCAGGTCCGCGCCTTCGTCGCGCACGACCTCGAGGACGCGGCGCGAGTTCGCGCCCGCGCCCTGATCGCCGATGAAGGCGACGCGCAGGTTCGGCTCCGCCGGCAGCGGCGTCCCGGACGAAGCAGGCAGCGGCGCTTCGGCGCCGGCGCAGCCGAAGAGGAGCAGCCCTGCGAGGACAAAGGCGAGGTATCGCGCGATGCGGTCCTTACTGCAGCGGCGAATAGGCGGTCGGCCGCATGATCTTGTTCTCGATCCGCGCCACCAGCGGCCCGTCTTTCTCCGTCTCTGCGAAATCTTTGATCCGGTCCGGGTCGGCGCCGAACGCTGCCCAGGCAGAATCGCGGTGCGCCATGTCGTTGAAGGCGAGGATGTAGGTAAGCCGGCCGCTGACGCCGACAACGTCCGTCCAGAAGCCGACAACGCCGATGCCGTGCTTCTTGAAATAGTCGAGCGTGATCTTGGCAAAACGGTCGTTCAGGGCCGGCAGCTTGCCCGGCGCGGCGTCGTAAATCCTCAGTTCGTGAATCATTCCTCGTCTCCTTGTTCTCTAACCAACAGCGAGCGGGATTATACAGCTTGTCAGCGCTGCTTCTTCAGATTCGTCGTAAGAGAGTCGATACCTCTTTGAAGGCCCGACCGAGGGGTCGGGTCGATCTATTACTAAGGACTGCCTCTGGGAATGCTCCGCGTCTCGTCGCCCAAAGGTCTCCTGCGTCTTTACGCGCTTATCGTCCTCGCGACGGCGACGGTCGCCGTCGTGATGGTCGTCGTCACCTCTAGCGGCATCGAGTCTCGCGCCAAAGCGGCGGGTGACCATGCCCAGGCCTCGATTCAGGCGTCGCGCATCCAGGCGGGCCTCGGCCAGCCGATCACCCTCTGGTCCGCCGGCTTCTGGTCGGTGTTCCAGGACCCGAGCTTCCTCGCCCTCTCGCCGGAACAGCGGGGCTCGGTCAACGCCGAAATCCTCCGCGATTTCAACGACTTCAGCTCGCCTACAGCCAACCTGCCGCCGCTGACGATCAACCTCGCCGACCGCCAGCTTCTCGATTTCCAGCGCAGCATCGACGCCTACCTCGCCCAGATCGACCAACTCGCCGCGACCGCCCAGGGAGTCGACACGCGCAAGCTGGTCGAGGACCGCGAGCGCCTGACGGCGAAGATCGAGGCCTATCTCGGCGACCACTCCCTAACCAGGTTCCGCGACGTCTTCGCCGCGCTGATCGTCACCCAGAACGAGCTCGGCGACCTCTCGACGCAGTTGTCCGCCGGCACGACGGCAAAGCAGGTCTCGCTCCATCACGCTACCGATTTCGCCCGCATTCTGACGATCGCCGCCATGACCCTGCTCGCCGCGACGATGGTCGGCGCCACCTACTTCGTCGGGCGCCTGATCCAGCGCGCCTTCAGCCAGGTAGAGGCCGAGAAGTCTGCCTTGAGCGAGACGTCTGTCTCCCTGAAGCACCGCAACGACCAGCTCAGCGCCCTTTACAACGTCTTCTCCGAGATCACGGACACGCTCAGCCTGCGCTACGTCGTCAGCGCCACGCTGCGAGAGGCCCTGCAGCTGATGGACGCCGACATGACAGTCATGCGCATCCTCCGCGGCCAGGACCTCGTCGTCGTCGGAGCCCAGTCCTCCAGCGGCCGCACCGTCGAAGGCATGGCGCCCGTGTCCCTCGGCGAAGGCCCCACCGGTCGCGCCGCAAAGCGCGGTCGTAGCCTTCGGATCGATTCGGGCGCCCAGGCGCAGATGAGCGTCGGCGTCGTTAGCCAAACGGAGGACGCCCTCGGCCCGTCCAGCGAGCGCGGTCCGATGGAGTCGGGCATCGTCGTGCCCCTGATCGTCGGCGCCCGCGTCGTCGGCACCCTGGCGATCTGGTCGCGCCGGACGGACAAGTTCACCGCCGAGGACGAGCGCATCCTCGAGATGATGGCGTCCCAGGTTGCCACCGCCGTCGCCGCCGCTGACACGACGGAGCAGAGCGAGCGGCGCGCCCACCAGGACGCCCTCACCGGCCTGCCCAACCGCCACGAGCTCAACGACGACCTCAAGGGCGACCTCGCCAACCTGATCGAGCAGGGCCGTCGCGCCGTCGTCGCCATGGCCGACATCGACCACTTCAAGCGCCTCAACGACGACTTCGGCCACAAGGTCGGTGACGTCACTCTCCAGAAGATCGCTTCGATCCTCCGCAACGCCGTGCGCGGCGAGGACCGCGTCTACCGCTTCGGCGGCGAGGAGTTCGTCCTCATCTTCTTCGACGTCGGTCCCGAAGGAGCGATGATGCTCGCCGACCGCGTCCGCTCGTCGATCGCCTCAACGCCCTTCTCCGGCGACCACCTCGAGCCCGTCGGCCCGATCACGATATCGATCGGTCTAGCAGCAATGCCCGACCACGGCGACGACTTCGAAAAGCTGATCGAGCTCGCCGACGCCGCGATGTACCAGGCAAAAGCCACCGGCCGCGACAAAATCGTCCTCTGGAGCGAAGAAGTGCCGCGTCTGGAGCACACCGCCGCTACGCGCGTCGCCGCAAAAGAGCCCGCCGCCGCGGACGCGGACACCGCCCCGTCCAAAGCCGCCGCCGCCTGACCAAACCCCAAGCGCTTCTTCTGTCTCGAACCCCGCGAGGTCAGACCCGCAGCTTCGCACCTGCACCGTCACCCCCGACCGCCAGCACTCGTAGCAACGCCCCGTCTCCAGAAGCCGCGAATTTCACCCGCAGGCATCCTTCACTCCCGAGGCCTGGCGAGAGGTCTGCCGGTTCGTCGTCTGCTGACGCCAGCAGGGGTAGCGGGGGCGAAGCCCATGCGGGGGGAGCCTGAGGGGTCTCCCCTCAGCTTCTTTTTCTCTAACATTTCTTGTTCAAGAAAGGGGCGAAGCACCCAAGCCCGCCCAAAGGCGGGCGAAGGCTGCTCCGCCTCGGACGCGCCCTTCACTCCTCGACGCCGTGGTATATTCGCCCACGCGAAACGAATACGCGGGAGGAGCATCCATGGCCTACGAAGGCATGCTCGCCGAGACGATCACCGTCAACGGCGACCAGGGCGACGACATCGCCGCCTACTACGCCCGGCCCCTCGGCCCCGGGCCCTTCCCCGGCGTAGTCGTCATCCACCACATGCCCGGCTGGGATGAATGGACGCGCGAAATCGTGCGCAAGTTCGCCCAGCACGGCTACGCCGCCATCAGCCCCCACCTCTTCCACCGCCAGATGAGCCCCGGCATGGGCTACGACGACGCCGCCGCCAAGGCCCGCGCCGAAGGCGGCATGATCGACGACCAGGTCATGGGCGACGTCAACGGCTGTATCTCATTCCTCCGCGCCCAGCCCTACGCCAACGGCAAGGTCGGCGCCATCGTAGCGGTGGAACTCGTAGTTCTTGCCTAGCTGTTTGAGCAGCGCTTCGTGGCGGTCGACCTGGTCCGGGGTCGGCATGTGGTCGTCATTGCCGAAGATGCCGAGCAGGGGCGCGTGCATATCCGGCGCCA
>DATDPC010000039.1:0-4751 GCA_035292965.1 Dehalococcoidia bacterium
TCAAGTTGTCCAGTGAATTCGTTACGAAGCGACAGAAAGCCGCAATCCTTGCACTTAACTTGTGGTACATCAGGCATGGTTCCCCTCCATGCCGCGAAGTATGGTCACTGACTCCTACGGAGTCAAGTAAGTTGTTGCCCTTATTAGAGGTGAGGGGTAGCGGCCTCTCCCCGCGTTACGACCTCTCCCCCTCATCCCCCTCTCCGCACGCAGAGAGGGGGAAGCTCAGACGTTGGTGCCTCGTCAGCCAAGAGCGGTGCAGCGTTAGTCCGTCTCCGTTGACGGCGAGAAGGTGGCGCAGATTAGAGGTGAGGGGGGAGAGGTCGTCAGCCAGATGGGCTCCGGGTTTCGATCTCCTCTCTGCCCGCGGAGAGGGGATGCCTGTCCTGAGCCTGTCGAAGGAGCGGTAGCCAGGGTGAGGTTCTCGCGACGCATTAGAATGACGGCCCGCGGATCACCCTCACCCTGGCCCTCTCCCTCCAGGGAGAGGGGATTTCGATTTGGAGGAGACGATGACTAACTACGGACGGCCGGAGCTGCTGGTGAGCAGCGAGTGGCTGCAGGCGCATCTGAACGACCCGAACCTGCGCGTCGTCGATACGGACCCGCTCGATGCTTACAAGCGGGTGCACATCCCGGGCGCCGTGCCGGTGAAGGACAACTTCTGGAAGGACCCGGAGACGAACCGGCGGTTTGTGATGACGCCGGAGCAGTTCGCGGCGGAGATGGCGGCGATGGGCATCGGCGATGACACGCTGGTGGTTGCTTACGACGCGGGCTCGACGACGGCGGGGCGTTTGTGGTGGTGCCTCAACTACTACGGCCACACGCAGGCGCGGGTGCTGGACGGTGGCTGGAACGTCTGGCTGAAAGAGGGCCGGCCGCTCACGCGGGAGGAGCCGAAGCTAAACGCTGCGACATTCACGCCGCGACGGGACGAATCGCTGCTGGCGACGGCGGAGCAGATCATGGCGAAGCTTGAGGACCCGGGCGTCGTCGTCCTCGACGTGCGGTCTGACGGCGAGTGGGACGGGACGAACCTGCGCGGCAACAAGCGCGGCGGCAAGATCCCGGGCTCGGTGCACATCGAGTGGGTGAACAACCTGACGGCGGACGACGAGCGGCGGTTCAAGAGCGCGGCGGAGCTGCGGGCGATGTTCGAGGCGCAGGGCGTGACGCCGGACAAAGAGGTGATCACGTTCTGCCAGGGCGGTATCCGCGCGGCGCAGGCGGCGTTTACGTTGAAGCTGCTGGGTTACGAGAAGGTGCGCAACTATGACGGCTCCTTCGGCGAGTGGGGCAACCGGGACGACACGCCGATCGCGTGACGGGGCGCTGGCTAGCGGACGCGGCGTTGGTCGCTGCGCATTCTTCAGCCTCGCGTTGCGCGGCTTCGGCTGCTCCGCTCTGAAGGAAAGCCAAATGCTGAGGGGAGACCCCTCAGACTCCCCCCGCATGGCCCTTCGAGAGCCTCAGGAGCGCCCCCGCTACCCCTGCTAGCGTTTCTTGGCTCGAGGCGCTTGATCGAGAAGCGCTTGCGCTTAGCGTCACAATGCGAGAAACTGGGCCTCGACGATTCTGAAACCTCCCTAAGTTTGTGTAGAATGAGAGAGATTTAGGGAGATTTTGTTGAGGGAGATTGGGGCCTTGAAGTCATTCCGCATGCTCTGGATTGCTCTGTTTTTCTTACCCGCGCTTGCGTTCGCCTGTGGCGATAGCGACAAAGACGCTGGGCCGAAGCCGACGCCGACCGCGTCGATCGACCTGACGAAGGACGATCTTGGCCGCAGCGTTTCGGCGCCGCAGAACGCTTCGCGCATCGTCGCGCTGAGCCCGTCGATCGTCGAGCTGATGTACGCCGTCGGGGCGACGCCGATCGGGCGGCCGTCTTCGGCGACGTACCCGGAGGCGGCGAAGAGCGTGCCGGCCTTCGGCGAGAGCCGCACGCCGAACGTCGAGGTGCTGGTCTCGATGAAGCCGGACCTGATCATCGCCGACGCGGTGCTGCACAAGGACATGATGAACGAGCTCTCGAAGGTCGGCGTGCCGGTCTTTGCCGTCCGCGTCGCCTCGTTCGATGACGTGACGCATGGCATGCGCGTCGTCGGCGCGCTGTCGGGCCACAAGGAGCAGGGCGAGACGCAGGCGAAGGCGCTGGAAGACAAGCTCGCCGCGATCAAGGCGAAGCTGCCGGCGACGGGACCGAGCGTGATCGTGCTGGTCGCTGCCGGTCAGGGCCAGTACATCGCGGCGCGGCCGAACACGTATCTCGGCGACGTGCTGAGCAAGCTCGGCGCGAAGAACCTGATCTCGACGGCGGACCCGGAGAACTTCTCCTACCAGGGCTTCACCGACTACAGCCAGGAGCGCATCCTCGAGAAGAACCCGGACGTGATCATCACGGCGAGCATCGGCGGGCCGCCGGGGACGCCGAAGACGTCCGACATCATCAAGACGTACGTACCGGCGTTTGCGGGGCTGAGCGCCGTGAAGAACAACCGCGTCTATGAGGTCGATGCCTTCGTCTACATCCAGTCGGCGGGGCCGCGCGTGTCGCAGATCCTGGACGAGCTGCCGGGGATTCTCTACCCGTCCGTCTTCGCGTCGCGCTGAGTCTATGAACGAAGCCGCCGCTCCGAGGGTGATGGCGCCAACGCGGCGCCTTGCCCTCGATCGGCGCCTGGTGGTGCCGTTGCTGGCGCTGGTGGCGCTCTGCGTCGCGATCGTCATGGGCACGGCGATCGGGCCGGTGTACATCAGCCCCGTCAAGGTCTGGGACGCGCTGCTTGTGGGGATGCACTTCAAAGCGCGCACCGCGGAGATCAGCGAGACGATTGTGCTGGACCTGCGCCTGCCGCGAGTGCTCGTCGCGGCGATGGTTGGGTCGTCGCTGGCGGTATCGGGGGCGATCTTGCAGGGCGTGACGCGCAACCCGCTCTCGGATCCGCACATCTTCGGCATCTCGGCGGGCGCGGGCGTCGTCGCGATCGCCTTCATCGTCTTCGCGCCGACGCTATCGAACGAGATCTTCGAGGCCGCTCCGTTTGGCCTGCACCTGGCTAACTTCTCGATCGTGCAGCCGTTGTCGTTGCTTGGCGGGCTGGCGGCGGGCGGCCTCGCCTACGCGATGGCGTGGCGGGGCGGCGTCGCGCCGGCGCGCATGGCGCTCGCGGGCATCGCCGTGACCTCGATGCTCAGCGCGGTCAGCTCGGCGATCCTGGTGACGTCGGCGTTTTCGGCGCAGATCGGCCTGCGCTGGCTGATCGGCGGGCTGCTGGGTCGCGACTGGGACGACTTCTGGATGCTGCTGCCGTACTTCGTCGCCGGGACTATCGTCGCGATGGTGATGGCGCGCCAGCTGAACGTGATCTCGCTGGGTGATGAGCTGGCGACGAGCCTCGGTCAGAACGTCGAGCGGACGCGCCTGCTCCTGACGGCGACGGCGGCGCTGCTGGCGAGCGCGGCGGTGAGCATCGCCGGGCTGATCGGCTTCGTCGGGCTGATCATCCCGCACCTGGTGCGCCTGCTGATCGGCAACGACTATCGTCTCTTGATCCCGACGTCGGCGCTGTTCGGCGCCGTGCTGCTGATCGTCGCCGACACGGTTGCGCGCACGGCGTTCGACCCGCACGAGCTGCCGGTGGGCGTGTTCACGGCGGTGATCGGCGGGCCGGTGTTCATCCTCCTCGTGAGGCAGAGAGCGTGAGCATCGACGCGGGCAAACTGGCAAACGGGCCCTTCGACAGAGCTCAGGACAGGCAAACGGGCAAAGAGCCCGATGCTGTCGCGCCTTCGCTCGAGGGGCGCGATGTTGAGGCGGGGTATCACGCGCGCACCGTGCTGCATGGTCTGAGCATTGAGGTTGCGGTTGGCGAGATCGTGGCGCTGGTGGGGCCGAACGGGTCGGGGAAGTCGACGCTGCTGCGGACGCTGGGGCGGGTGCTGCGGCCGCGCGGCGGGGCGGTGCTGCTGGACGGCCGGATGATGACGGAGTGGCCGACGCGCGAGGTGGCGCGCCGGCTGGCGCTGCTGCCGCAGGGACCGACGCTGACGAACGACATGAACGTCGAGGAGCTGGTCTGGCTCGGTCGCAGCCCGCACCAGGGGATCCTCGGCCTGCCGACGGCGGCGGACCACGAAGCGGTGCGCTGGGCGATCAACGAGACGCGGATCGAGCCGTTGCTGGGGCGCCAGGTGTCGACGCTCTCCGGCGGCGAGCGCCAGCGCGTCTGGCTGGCGATGGCGCTGGCGCAGAAGCCCCAGGTGCTGCTGCTAGACGAACCGACGACCTTCCTCGACCTGGCGCACCAGCTGGAGGTGCTGGACCTGATCCGCTACCTGAACCAGGAGCACGGCCTGACGGTGGTGATGGTCCTGCACGACCTCAATCAGGCGGCGCGCTACGCCGGACGCGTCGTGGTGCTGCGCGACGGCTCGGTGTACGCGCAGGGACGCCCGGCCGACGTGCTGACGCTCCAGACGCTGCGAGAGGTGTTCGGCGTCGACGGGCGGATCATGCCGGGGCCGGACGGCGTCGAGATGGTGATCGTGGCGGTCGGGCGGGTGTGAGGGCCCTTCCCTCCGCACCAACCGCAGGCAGACGGGCAGACAGGCAAACTTCCAGAGGCTACGGGGCGTCGTTAAGGCTTCGCGGGGCAATCGGGCAGGCGGGTAGGCGAACGGGTCAACAACGGATAAGGCACGGATAAACGGATGAGGCTACGGGCACCCATCTCTTTATCCGTGCCTTA
>DATDPC010000040.1:0-3347 GCA_035292965.1 Dehalococcoidia bacterium
AGTTCCGCCTGCCACTGGGCCGTCAACATGGCCTCCTCCGCCGACCACGGCCGCATGTGGGGCCGCGCCTACAGCGTCACGCCCGGCGGCGTCTTCGTTCCGCCGGAATCGCCCGTGCGCACGCCGGAAGACCTGCGCAACGTCGAGATCGGTGTCGGCTACCACTCCGGCAGCCACTTCTCCACGATGCAGGCGCTGGAGCCGTTCATCGCGCCCGCCGAGATGAAGCTGAGCTTCATCGGCAGCCCGGCCGACCGCCTCGACATGATGATCGAGGGCAAGATGGCCGCCGTCGACGTCTTCGGCATGCAGAAGGATATCCTCGAGTACTTCGGCTTCCGCAAGGTCGTCGACACGTCGTTCATGATCGGCTTCCTCCTCAAGAGCGGCACCGACCCGGACGACGCCCAGAAGTACTTCGACGCCCTCCAGCGCGCCCAGGTCGACATCGATATGGAGACGGAGCGCTACAAGCACTACTTCTACAAAGAGATGGCGCCGCAGTACCGCGATCGCGTCGACGTGCGCGGCTTCAGCACCGGCGAGCGCATTGTCTTCGAGCCGTACACGCGCGAGATGTACGAGCGCACGCACCGCTGGATGGAAGACCTCTCGATCTTCCCGGCGAATCAGCTCGGCGCCGCCGACTACCAGGCAGCCGTCCTCGTCTAGCCAGCCAGCCCGTCCTTGCGATTCGATCTGGCGGAGACGACATGAAAGACCTTCAGTTGGGTCGATCGGCCAGGTCGCGCGGGCGGTGAAGGACATCGCGCGGGCGGAGGCGTTCTACAAGGACGTCCTTGGCCTGCCGCACATGTACACCTTCGGCAGGTTCGCCTTCTTCGATTGCGGCGGCACGCGCCTCTTCCTCGAAGAGGACAACGGCATCGAGGTGCCCGGCCTGAAGAACGACTCCGTCCTCTACTTCCGCGTGCCCGAGATCAACGCCGCCTACGACGAGCTGCAGGCTCGAGGCGTCAGCTTCACGGACGCGCCGCACATGATCTTCAAGCACCCGGACGGCGCCGAGGAGTGGATGGCTTTCTCCGAAGACAGCGAGGGCGGCCTGCTCGCGCTCATGTCGCAGGTGCGCGCCTAACAACCCAGAACGTAGCTGCAGGCCTTCAGGCCTGCCCCAGCGTCGCGAGCAGGCCTGAAGGCCTGCAGCTACGAAGTTGGTCTAGGGCCGCAGCAGCACCTTGCCGAACTGGTTGCGCCCCGCCAGGTAGCGGTGCGCCTCCGCGGCCTCGCTCAGCGGGAACACCTTGTCGACCACCGGGTCGAGCTTGCCCTCGGAGATCGCGTTCAGGATCTTCGTTAGCTCCCAGCTGATCTCCTCGCGCGGCTTGATCGTGAACAGCAGCCAGCCCGTCGTGATCTGGTGGCCCCTCGCCTCGCCCATCATCATATCCGGCTCCGGCGGCAGCCCGCCGGCTCGCCCAACCGAGACGAGGCGTCCACCGTCGGCCAGCGCCAGCTGCGTCCGCCGGAACACCTCGACGCCGATCATGTCGAGCGCGACGTCGACGCCGCGGCCGTTCGTCTTCTCCAGGACCTCGGCGAGGAAGTCGCCGGTCGAATAGTTGATCGCATAGTCGGCGCCCAGCTCCAGGGCGCGGGCGCACTTCTCGTCTGTGCCTGCCGTCGTAAAGACGACGCTGGCGCCGCCGATCTTCTTCGCGATCTGGATGCCCGCCATGCCGACGCCGCTACTCGCCGATTGCACCAGCACCGTCTCGCCCGGCTGCAGCGCCGCCGTGTCCAGCAGCGCGATCCACGCCGTCAGCCACGCTACCGGCAGGCTCGCCGCCGCTTCGTAGCTCACGGCCTCAGGGATGACGACCGTCGCGATCGCGGGCGCGGCGACGAGCTCGGCGTAGCCACCACCCATCACCTGCGACACGACGCGATCGCCGGGCTTGAGGTTCGTGACGTTGGCGCCGGCCTCGACGACATCGCCCGCGACGTCCCAGCCGATGATGATCGGCGGTTGCGCGTTCGTCGGGTTGAAGCCGCCGGAGCGCCGGCCGAAGTCGCCGCGGTTGAGGGCGGCGGCGCGGATCTTGATCAGGACCTCGTCCGGGCCGGGCGACGGGTCGGGCGCGTCCTCGTAGCGGAAGACGTCCTCATCGCCGTACTCGTGGATAACCGCCGCCTTCATCCGTTGTATCCTCCCCAAACGTCTAACGTAGCCGAGGCTTTCCAGCCTCGGCGTCGAGTGCCGCTAACGCCCGAAGTATGTCACGGCGCAGGGCTCAGCGCCGCTTTGTACTATGCCTATGTCCTACGTTCCTCGCCCCATATACTTGAAGCCCACCATCCCGACCCGAAGCTGCGTTCCTAAAGAGGAGTGACTCGCCATGAAAATCGTCGTCGCTGGACAGGGCGCCTTCGGCCAACGCCACATCGAGGCGTGCGCTGAGATCCCCGGCATCGAGATCGTTTCGCTCGCGGGCGGCAACCCGAAGGGCACCGAAGAGACCGCGAAGAAGTACGGCATCCCGCACTGGACCTCCTACGACCTGACCGAGAGCATCCAGCTTCCCGGCGTCGAAGCCGTCATCCTCGCGACGCCGACGCAGCAGCACGCGCAGCAAGCCGTCGAGTGCATGCGCGCCGGCAAGCACGTCCAGATCGAGATCCCGATGGCGGACTCGCTCGCCGACTCGGAGGAGATCTGCAACGTCCAGAAGCAGACCGGCGTCGTCGCGATGGCCGGCCACACGCGCCGCTTCAATCCGAGCCACCAGTGGATCCACAACAAGGTCGTCGCCGGCGAGCTCAAGCTGCAGCAGCTGAAGGTCGAGACCTACTTCTTCCGTCGCACCAACATGAACGCCGCCGGCCAGCCGCGCAGCTGGGTCGACCACCTGCTCTGGCACCACGCCTGCCACACCGTCGACCTGTTTCAGTACCAGACAGGCGAGACGGTATCGGCCGCGCGCGGCGTCCAGGGGCCGATTAACCCCGAGCTCGGCATCGCCATGGACATGGCGATTCAGCTGAAAGCGCCGGGCGGTGCCATCTGCTCCCTCTCGCTCTCGTTCAACAACAAGGGGCCGCAGGGCACGTTCTTCCGCTACATCTGCGACAACGGCACCTACATCGCCTACTACGACGACCTCTACGACGGCGACGTCAAGGACGAAAACAAGATCGACCTCTCGAAGGTCGCCGTCTCGATGAACGGCATCGAGCTACAAGACCGCGAGTTCTTCGCCGCGATCAACGAGAAGCGCGAACCAAACGCCAGCGTCCACCAGGCCCTGTCAGCCATGCGCATCCTCGACACGATCGAGAAGAGCCTCGTCTAGCTAAGAAACCCCCTCTCCCTTGAGGGAGAGGGT
>DATDPC010000041.1:0-9735 GCA_035292965.1 Dehalococcoidia bacterium
TCACGCCTTCGTTCAGGAACCGGATCAAGACGCGCTCGCCGCGCTTGGCTGTTAGAGCATCCGTCGCCGGAAAGCCCTTACCGTTGATCGTGAAGCCCAACGAGAGGTCGTTCAGCACCAGCACGTACTCGCGGTCGTAAGCGGGGTAGGTTGACGGGTCGCGCGGGTCGACGATGAACGCGCCGAGCAGGCCGCGGTTCACCTGGTCGAGCGAGTTGTGGTGCGAGTGGTACATATGCGTGCCTGCATTGCGCAGTGTGAACTCGTAGGTGAAGGTCGCGCCTGGCTTAATCGGCTCCTGGTTGATGAACGGTACGCCGTCCATGTTGTTCGGAACGTAAAGGCCATGCCAGTGCACGGAGCTGCTCTCCTTCAGGTTGTTGGTGACGATGACGCGGACGCGGTCGCCCTCGATCGCGCGCAGGATCGGCCCCGGGACCATCTTGTTGTAGCCGCGCGCCGCAACGACCTTGCCTGGGCTGACCTCCCACTCGACCTCGTCGCAGCTGAGCCGAAATACCTTGACGCCGTTCTCGACCGTCGGCTGAAGAGGCAAGTTGCCGCGCCCCTTCGTAATCGGCGATGTCTGGTTACGCAGGAAGTCATCGATGCCCTGCTTGTGCATCGCGTCCATTTCTTCGGCCGTCATCGCGCCTTCGGGCGTCGGTGTTGCGGCTGCCGCCTCATGCTGGGTATGCGACGTTGCCGGTTCGGATGTCGCGCCGGACTGCGACTTCTCGTTTACGATTACCGCCCCGCCGAGGCCGACGATCAGCCCGGCCGACACCACCTCAGCCCCTACGAGCGCCTTCTCCAGGAAGTTGCGCCTGCTAACGCGCCCCTCTCGAGGCGGCTCCAATTCGACCTGATGCGTCATTCTTCCTCCCGAGACGATCTTTAGAAGCGCACGTAGCGCCACTTGAATCTTCGGGCGGCAGACTGCTTCGGTCGTCTGGCAAACGGACGAAAGCTCGGGGGCCGTTCGGCCCTTCCCCTAAGTCGACGTGGCGTCGACGCAGTCGACCCGTCTTTAGCGGGGTTCCGGGGTGTCCCCGGCGTGTCCCCCGTGGCGTCGACGCAGTCGACCCGTCTTTAGCGGGGCTCCGGGGTGTCCCCGGCGTGTCCCCCGTGGCGCCGACGCAGTCGACCCGTCTTTAGCGGGGCTCCGGGGTGTCCCCGGCTTAAATATGGTGCCGAAGGTGGGGGTCGAACCCACACGAGGTGTTAACCTCAACGGTTTTTGAGACCGTCGCGTCTGCCATTCCGCCACTTCGGCTTGAATCTAAATTGCGCCCTGATAGTCTCCTGTCCTCAGTATATGTGGATGCCTGCGGAAGGGGAGTCTGCGCCTATGATGCAGCGCATGCGACGCCTTGCCCAGTCGCAACGTCTGCCAATTGCCGTGACGGCGATTACCGCCGTGGCGATGACGGTGCTCGTCGTCTACTGGTACGGCTGGGTCTCAGACGACGCGATGATCACGTTCCGTTATGCCGCCAACCTGCTCGCCGGTCGCGGACCGGTGTACAACGCCGGCGAGCAGGTTCAGGGCTACACCCACCCGCTGTGGATGTTCCTGCTCTCGTTCGGCCTCGTGTTCACGAAGAACCCGCTGATCGTCTCCGTCGTTTTCGGCGGTGCGTTGACCTTTGCGACGCTGGGCGTGTTCGGCTATACGCTGGCGCGGCGGGCGCGCGACCCGCTGGTCGCAACCCTCGCGATCTTGATCATGGCCGCCCTGTTCGCGTCGAGCGAGGCGTGGCGGTCGTTCCAGACGAGCGGGCTGGAGAACTCGCTTACGCATTTCTTCATCGCGCTGCTGGTGCTGGAGCTGTTTCGGGAGCGCACGCGGCCGTTCTGGATATCGCTGTTTGCTTCGCTGGTCGTCGTCACGCGGCCGGACCTGACGCTGCTCGTCGCGCCGCTCGGCCTCGTGGCGCTGTATGAGTACCGGACGCGAGAGGGTCTGCTGGCGCTCGTCGCGGGCACGACGCCGGTGCTGCTCTGGCTGGCGTTCGCGCTCGTCTACTACGGGACGATCGTGCCCAACACGGCGAACGCGAAGATCGGTGTCTACGCCTCGCTGGGGGTGAGCATCGACCTGGGCTGGGCCTACTTCAGCGACTGGCTCAGCTACGAGCCGGCGCCGGCGGCGATGGCGGCGGCGCTAACAATCATCGGGGCGATCTTCTCGCGACGGCGGCTGCAGCTGGCCCTCGTAGCCGGCGGCGTGCTCTACGTCGCTTACGTCATCGGCATCGGCGGCGATTTCATGCGCGGTCGCCTGATCATGGCGGCGTTTGTGACGGCGGTGCTGTTCGGGACGGCGACGATCGCCCAGGCGCCATCGCTGCGAGTGCCTCGTCGTGCCGTCTTTGGCTGCGGCGCCGTGATCCTGGCGGTGACGGGCGTCTTCGTAGCGATGGAGCGTTCCCAGGACGACCTGATCCGCCACGGCATCGTCAACGAGCGCGTCTACTACGAGCGCTACCACCTCACGAACTACATATCTACGGGGCGGCTGCTGATCAATGGCCGGCTCGCCAAGCAGTTGCAGGCGTACGAAGCCGCCTGTGGCGAGGTGTCGATTCACGCCGTCGTCATCGGCGCCCTGGGCTACCAGACTCGCGACGTCGTCGACGTGATCGACATCGTCGGTCTCACGGACGCGTACATCGCCTCGCTGCCGAACGAGACGCTGCTCCAGAAGCGTCCACGGCCGGGGCACCCGCTTCACGCTGTACCCCTCTCCTATCTCGCGCGCCGCGGCGATATCAGCATCTTCGACGGCTGGCAGCAGGCCGTCGCGATCGAGGACTGCGGCCTGCGAGAACGGGTGAAGACGCTTGTAGATTCGAAAGAGTCGTTCGACTTCCGGCATCCGTTGCCGTGATGCCGCCGGCTTCTGGTCGCGGCGTCGCCCGTGGCGTCGACGCAGTCGACTCGTCTTCAGCGGGGCCCGGGGTGTCCCCGGCACGTGGCGTAGACGCAGTCGACCCGTCTTCAGCGGGGCCCGGGGTGTCCCCCGGCTTGAACGTATTCGAAAATTGACGCCCTTCGCCCGGCCCGCCTATGCTCATTCGGGCCATTCCGTCCGAAGATGATTAAGAGAAACTACGTACGGAGTGCCGAAATAGCGCCTATGTTTAAGCC
This sequence comes from Dehalococcoidia bacterium, assembly GCA_035292965.1. Taxonomy (GTDB): domain Bacteria; phylum Chloroflexota; class Dehalococcoidia; order DSTF01; family WHTK01; genus WHTK01. The sequence goes on from DATDPC010000041.1 coordinate 3,154, forward strand.
CCGTTTCTTCGTCTCGCTGGCGCTCGTCGCCCTCGTCGCCTTTGGCGCGATGCGGACTGCCGACAGCGGCAGCGCCGCCTCCAGCCAGACGATTCAGGGCATCTTCACGATCATCAACATCGACCCGCCGCCCGTACGCGGCCCCGGCGAGCTCTACTTCATCACGCCGGACACCGGCGCCAAAATGCAGGTCATCCCCGGCGGCAGCGCCTTCGCCCAGCACACGCCGGCGGAGCTGAACCGCCGCCGCGTCACGATCACCGGCACGCCCGGCACGCTCAACGGCAACAACGTCTTCCTCGCCGACGCGATCCAGTTCGCGCCGATCTCCGCGAACAAGGTCGGCGCCGCGCCGATCGCTGCGCAGACGGGCTCGAAGCCGTGGCTGGTCCTCATGTGCAGGTTCTCAGACTTCAGCGGCTCTAGCCCTACGCAGGCGCAGGTCGACACTCTGCAGGGAGATAACACAAGCCCTTCGGTCTACCCGAGCCTCGACCACTACTTCCGCCAAATCTCTTACGACAACATCAACCTGAACGGCAGCGTGGCCAGGAACTGGCTGAACCTGACCCACCCGAAGTCCTACTACCTCAGCTCGGGCGGTGAGATGGGTGGCAGCGATTGGGACAATCTCGCGAACGACTGCATGAACCTGCACGATTCGGCGGTCAACTTCCCCTCCTTCGAGGTCATCACCGTCCTCGTGAACTCAGACCTCGGCTGCTGCGGCTACGGCGGCAGCTTCAACATGACCCGCGATGGCGTCAACAAGACGTACGGCTTCACCTGGGTGCCCGGCATCATCAGCGGCCAGGTCTACCTCGACCAGAGCTTCAACGGCCACGAGCTCGGTCACGCGCTCGGCCTGCCCCACTCCTACGGCCCCGGCAGCGGCGCGCCCTACGACTCCGACTGGGACATCATGAGCAACTGCTCGGCCAGCGGCCAGTCGAGCTACGGAGCGCCTTACTGGTGCTACGGCCCGGGCACGATCGCCTTCCACAAAGACCTGCTGGGCTGGATCCCGGGCGCGAACAAGCTCACGCTCGCCGTGGGGACGAACGTCGTGACGACGGTCGATATGTACCCGCTCGGCGACGGCATCCCGGGCAGCGGCACCTACCTGATGGCGCAGGTCAACTGGCCGGCGACCAGCGGTTCGAACTGTCAAAGCAGCGCCGACCCGAGCAAGTGCTTCCTCACGGTTGAGGTGCGCCGGCGCGCCTCGAACAGCGAGGAGAACTACGACCAGAACGTCCCCGGCAGCGGCGTTGTCCTCCACCGCGTCGACAAGAACCGCAGCTTCCAGAACGGCCAGGCGAAGGTCGTCGATTCTGACGGCGATGGCGATGGCAACGACTCAGGCGCGATCTTCACCGTGGGCGAGACCTACACGGACCCGGTGACAGACATCGAAATCGAGGTGATGCAGGCCCTTTCTAACGGCGGCTTCCGCATCCGCTTCACGCCGCCCGGCGCGCCGCCGCCACCCACGGGCTCCTGCAACGGCGTCAGCGCGACGATCGTCGGCACGGCGGCGGGTGAGACGATCAACGGCACCTCCGGTAACGACGTCATCGCCGGCCTCGGTGGCGACGACACGATCAACGGCCTCGGCGGCAACGACCTGATCTGCGGCGGCGACGGCGCCGACACGATCAACGGCGGCGATGGCAACGACACGATCTTCGGCGAGAACCAGAACGACATCATCAACGGCGATGCCAACGACGACTTCATCAGCGGCGGCGCCCATGACGACACGATCAACGGCGGCCCCGGCTTCGACTGGGTCAGCTACGCCAGCGCCAGCATCGGCGTGACCGTTAACCTCCAGGCCGGCGTTGCCAGCAAGCAGGGCAACGACACGCTCGCGAACATTGAGGGTGTCGAAGGCTCCAGTTTCGACGACCACCTCCGCGGCGGCCTCGGCAACGACTCGTTCAAGCCTCGCGGCGGCAACGACTCGATGAACGGCGGTGGCGGTCTCGACACCGTGATTTACAGCACGACCGTGAGCGGCGTTTGCTCGGCGCCGGTGTCCGGCAGCGTGACGATCGACCTCCTCGCGGGGACGATCTCGGGCCCGCAGGGGAGCGGCGCAATCGCCGGCGTTGAGAACGTCGTCGGCACCTGCGGCGACGACACGATTTCCGGCAGCGGCGCCCCCAACATGCTCGACGGGGCAAGTGGCAACGATACGCTCGACGGTAGGACGGGAGCAGATACGTTGCTCGGTGGTCCCGCCAACGACACGCTAAAGGGCGGCAACGCGAACGACTCGCTCGACGGCGGCCCGGGTACCGACACGCTTATCGGCGGCGCGGGTACCGACTCATGCACCACCGGCGAGACGCTCACCAGCTGCGAATAGCGAGCAGCCAGGGATTCGCGTCCCACTACTAGATTGACTACCGCCGGCGTTGCCGGCGGTAGTTCTTTAGAGACCCACGCGGCAGCGCTACCGTAAGATGGTCGCAGCCGTATGATTCTCGTTCTCGTCGCGGCCTTTGCGCTCTTCATCGGCCTTTGCTCCTCGTCGTCGAAGCCCGAGGAGAACGTCGCCGCGGGCGAGGACCACCCGAACATCATCTTCATCCTCACGGACGACCAGGACACCGCCAGCTTCGCCTACATGCCGAACGTGCAATCGCTACTCGTGCAGCAGGGCATGACCTTCGACAACTTCTTCATCAACGACTCCCTCTGCTGCCCCTCCCGCACGTCTATCCTGCGAGGCCAGTACGTCCACAACACCGGCATCTTCGATAATCAGCTGCCGGATGGCGGCTTCACGAAGGTCTATCAGGACAAACTGGAGGAAGCCATGGTGCCGGTCTGGCTGCACGATGCCGGCTACCGTACCGCGCTCGTGGGTAAATACCTGAATCAGTACCCCTCCGGCGCAGACGCTAACTACATTCCTCCCGGCTGGAGTGACTGGCAGGCGGTGATCACGCCAAACCGCTTCTACGATTACTTTCTGACCGAGAACGGTGAGCGCGTCCACTACGGCGACACGCCCGAGGAATACTCGACAGACGTCTTCGCGCGGAAGGCGGTCGATTTCATCAAAGACGCCGGCGCCAAAGGCGATGCCTTCTTTCTCTACCTCGCCTTCAACGCGCCTCATGGCCCGCTTAGGGCCGCGCCGCGCCACGAAGGCATGTACGCCAACGCCCAAGCGCCGCGACCGCCCAACTTCAACGAGGCGGACGTTAGTGACAAACCCGACTACGTCAAGAACCTGCGCCTCGCCGGTACGGGGAACATCGATCAGAACTGGCAGAGGCGCCTTGAGGCGTTGCAATCAGTTGACGATGCGGTCGGCGCGATCATCGCGGCGCTGACCGAGACAGGCCAGCTGGACAACACCTACATCTTCTTAACCTCGGATAACGGCTGGGTGCTCGGCGCCCATCGCCTCTCACACGTGAAACGGGTCCCATACGAAGACTCGATCCACGTGCCCCTCTACGTTCGCGGCCCCGGCGTGCCGGCCGGTTCGCACGACACCCACCTCGTCAACAACATCGACCTGGCGCCGACCTGGGCCGGGCTGGCCGGTATCGTACGCCCGGACCTCGATGGCCGCGCCCTCGGCCCACGCCTCCTCAAGGGGCAGGACGACAGCTCGTGGCGCAAGCTGGCCTTGATCCAGCAGGGAGCCGTCAGCGATGACGAGTTGGATGGCAACCCACCCGACCTGCCGCCCTACCAGGCCCTGCGTACCGACCAGTGGCTCTACGTCGAATACGCCACCGGCGAGCGCGAGCTATACGACATGAAGGCGGACCCTTTTCAGCTCGACAACATCGCAAGCACGCAGAAGGACGTCGTAGCGAAGCTCTCGGCGCGGCTAAACGAGCTCAAGTCGTGCAAAGGCCAGTCGTGCCGCGACATCGAGGCGAAGCCGCCCTAGATCACTTCTTGTTCTTTCCGGCGCCGCTTTCTGCCTAGTTGTCGTCCAAGGTCGCCACCCTGCGCAGGACCACGACATAGTTCTTGTTAGGCAGCACGTGTTGCTCAATCAGCTCGAAGCCAGCCGGCAACGTCGGTGGCTGCTTGTCCCTGATCAGGATGTAATTCGGGTTCTTCTTCGCCGTAACCAGCGTCAGGTCGTACTTCAGCGTATAGAAGCGGATGCCGCCTCCGCTGAAGTAGCCGGGGTTGTCGCCGGCCTGGTTGTCGTAGAAGACCGTCCTCGGTTGGAGCCCGTCGTCGTGGATCGCCTGGAAGACCTCCGCCTGGTACCACTGCACGTCGACCGGCGGGCCGGCGCCGCCGCCGCGCTGCAGGTAGAGGACGAACTCGTGGCCGCCGAGATCGAACGTGTCCTCACGATCGAGGAAACCGATGCCGAAACTCATGGCCACGAAGGCGACGACCGAGTAGGCGATGATGCCCGACGAAACGGCGAGCCTCGGCAGCGTCTTAACGTAGGAGAGCCAATAGACAGCGATCATCGCGACGCCGACGAGCATCGGCATCGTGTAGCGATCGTTCTTGTTCTGGACGAACGTGAAGAGGACATAGGTGCCGAGGATCAGCAGCAAGAGGTACTTCTGCCGCCCCAGCGCCTCGCGCTTGAAGAAGAGGAACCCCACGCCAACGAGGAAGAGCACGAACGGGACGACGTAGAGCTGGTGGTCGACCATCAGCCAGAAGTAGCGCACGTTCGACGCCATCGACCAGACGGGCGGGTCTACGCGGCCGCTGGAGGTGACCGTGATGTTGTTGTATATCTTCTGGGCGTTCGTCAGGTACCACGGTCCCGCGATCACGGCCGTGATCGCCAGGGAGATCGCGGCGTTCTTCGCGCGCTCTACTTCGCCGCTGCGCCAGGCGAGCCAGAGCCCTCGCCCCAGCGCGTAAGCCAGCGGCAATCCCAGTACCATAGGAAACGTCCACTTCGCAAGCATCCCGCAGCCCATGACGACGCCGAGGACGATCGAGAGGCGCCGGTTGCTGAACTCCTGGTTGAGGATTAGCAGATAGATCGCGAGCGCCACGATCGCCGACAAGGGCGCGTCCAGCATGTAGCGCTTGAACTGGCCGACGAACATCGGCGTCGCCAGTAGGAAGACGGTCGCCAGCAGCCCGATCATCGGCGACCAGATAACCCTGCCGATCCCGTAGGTCGACCAGGCCAGCAGCGCCACCCAAAGCGCATTCGCCAGCACCGCCACCCACATCTCCGTGCCGAAGACGAGGTAGAACGGGTCGACGACGTAGGAGATAAACGGCGGGTAGTAGTGGTAGTCGGTGAGGAATCCCTTGAGATCGAGATGCTGCAGCCGTCGCAGGTAGGCGATGCTATCGCCGAGATGGCGACCCATGTCCCAATCGGGCGGCCGCGTCTCCTCGAGGCGCCAGGCGACGTTCGCGGCGGAGATCAGGACCGAGAGGGCGGCAAGCAGCGCGTAGTCGCGCCAGCGCCAGCTTAGGAAGCCGGTCAGGTAGGTGCGGGGTCGGCCCGTGATGGCCATGCGCCCAGTCTATGTCGTGGCCGCTGATCGGGAAATGCGGGTCGGGGCCCATGTAGGTTTCGGCCGCTCGCGTCGCTATTTAGGGTATGAGCCGCGTGCCTGCCTGGCTCGCTCCTTCAGCGCGCCTGCTCGCGTTCGTTGTCGCCGCCGCCTGCGCCGCGAAAGCCTGGTCGCTGCTCGACGAGAACGGGGCCAACTTCGACGCGGCGATGGGCTGGGACGCCGCCGCGCTGCTGCTGCTCGTCGCGATCGCGCTGCCGGCGGTCCGGATCGACGGGGCGCGGCTTCGCGGCGCGGGCGGCTGGGCCGCCGGCCATCGCGTCGAGCTGGCGCTGCTGGGCCTCGTGCTGGCGGCGGGCGTATTCATGCGCCTCTACGGCTTCGGGACGCTGCCGCCGACGCACGGCACCGGCCTCGAGGAGAACCAGACGGGCGGCCTCGCCTGGCGGATCCTCAACGATGGCAAACGCCCGCTCGAGTTCGCCTTCACCAACTACACCGCCGCTCTCGGCTTCTCCGTCTTCGGCTACACGCCGGACGGCATGCGGTTGCCGTTCCTGATCCTCGGTGTCGCCAGCCTGCTGCCCTTCTACGTCCTGCTGCGGCTGCTCGTCTCGACGCCTGCGGCCCTGTTCGCGACGGCGCTGCTCGCGGTCTGCCGCTGGCAGGCGCTCTCGGTGCGCTTCGCCGACGAGCTCTTCTTCGGCGCCAGCCTGACGATCTTCGCCGCGCTGCTGCTGGTCGTCGTGCTGAAGACGCGCAGCCGGCTTGCCGTCCTCGGCCTCGCGCTTCTGACCGGCGCCCTGAACTACGAGTACGTCTCGTATCGGCACGTCCCGTTCCTCATCGCCGCAGCGCTACTCACAGCGCTGGCGATCGCGGTGAGACGGCGCGCCGTCGAGAGCGGCGACATCTGGGCCTCGATAACCCAGACGGCGCGCGCCTACGCGACATCGATCGCGATCTTCGTCCTCGGCGTCTTCATCGTCGTGACGCCGCTTGCCGTAGCGCAGCTGAACGGCGGCGACGTCTACACGGAGGCGTTCCAGCGCCACGCCGAGGCGGAGCCTGACCGCGCCGTCTTCGGCCTGCT
>DATDPC010000042.1:0-10102 GCA_035292965.1 Dehalococcoidia bacterium
GTCAGGCCTGCCGCGCTCGCATCGGCTGGCCGCGACGGCGTTCGGCCACGGCCGCGCGCGACACCTCGCCCATCGCCTTGTCCCCGTGCGTAGGCTGCGCCGCCTGATCGGCCAAACGATCCTAAGGCTGAACAAGCGCTCCGGCGACGTGATCCCGCCCCGCGCTGCTGCCATGCTCGCCGAGCACTACCGCCCCGACGCAGAGCGCCTGCGCGAGCTGATCGGTCTGGACGTGAGCGCCTGGTTCGAAGCCTGGGATAGGGCAAGCGGCGCCTAAGCCGCTAGGCGGCCTCGGTGTCAACGGCTGCGTCCCCAGCTTTGCGCTTCGCCGTCACGACGTAGGCGAAGCCGGTGAAGTCCCACAGGTCGTAGAGAAGCAGCCGCCGCGCCTTCAGAGAGTGGTACGCGGTCAGGAACGGCGCAAGCAGCATCCGGAGCCAGTTGCGCCTTCTGCCCGCGAAGATGATCTCCAACCCTGATTCGACGATGATCTTGCTGATGACGTCCAGCCCGTACGTCTGACGATGGGTTGGATCATCGAAGAAGTTAAGCCCGTAGCCGCAAACTGGAAACGTCTGCGACTCCAGCGACGGCCACTCGAGGTAGAGCCGGCCGCCCGGGCGCACCTTGTCACAGAGGCGCCGGAGAACGGCTCGACCGTCCTGGAGATGCTCGAGCGTGTGGGAGCAGACGACGTAGTCGAACGAACGCTGCGGCAGGAACTCGAGCTCTGTCGCGTCGAGGTCCTGCTGGTGGTAGCGATCGAACGCCCTCGTTTCGCGAGTCGCAGGGTCGGGCTGCCAGAGGCTGACGCCCTCGTACCAGCAGCCGCGGCGAAACAGGCGGCGCGCCATGAGGCCGTCCTTCGGCCCGCAGCCGGCATCGAGGATTCGCACCGGCTGCTCCAGGGCCTCGTCCGGCAGCCACGCGTACCGCGGGTTGAGGTAGCGCGTCAGGACAGACGCTGGATCGAGCAGCCGGCGCCACGCCGGGTTCGCGCGACAGCTCATGCCGCTTCTGCCTGCTCCGACGACCCTACGCCGGCGATCGCCGATGCGAGGATCGCGCCGCGTTCTGCCCAGTCGAAGCGTCCCTCGCAGGCAGCGAACGCCGCCTCCTGCAGCCGGTGGAGCCGATCGAGGTCGTCGATCAGCGCAACCGCCGCGCGCACCAGTGTCTCGATGTCGTCGCAATCGACGATGCTCTCGCCGTTCACGAGCGGCGTGCCCTCGGCCGTCCCGGTGAGAGCGACGATCGGGACGCGGTTGAACGCCATCTGCAGCAGCTTGTGTTTGAAACCGCCGCCGAGCGCCTCCGGAACGATACAGAGCCGCGCCTGTCTGAGATACGGGCTGAAGTCCTCCACGGTCCCAACGACGTCGACGGACGGGAACCGCGACCGCAGGCGGCGCCGAAAACGCTCCGGCATCGAGCCGATGACCTGCAGTTCGATACCGGCGGCGTCGAAGCTCGACGCGGCGGTTTCGAGGAACGACTCGATGTTGATCTGCTTCGCGATCCAGACAAAGCTGCCGGCGATCACGGCGCGCGGCGGCGTTTCGGCGTTGACCGTTCGCTCTGTCAGGACCGGCCCGTCGTAGCCGGGCGTCAGGATGAGGTAGTCCTTGTCGGGACGGCGCGCCCGGTATAGCGCCGCGTCGGCGGCCGTGTTGACCGTGACCAGGTCTGCGGCGCCGACCATGGCGCGTTCGAGCTTCGCTGCCTTGTCCGCGTCGATCAGCATCGCCATTCGTTTGAGGCGGCTGCCCGTGTAGCTCTCCGCGATGCTCTGACGGACGCTCTCTTCGTGGTTGTGCGACACGTAGACCAGCTTCGGCCGCGGGCCGGCGCCATCGACCTGTCGGCGCACGAGGTCGAGCGCCCAGCCGGTCGCCAGGTTGTCGAAGACGATCGCGTTCCAGTCCTCCTCGAGCAGCCGCCGTAGCTTCTCCGCCATGCCCGACGAGGATGAACGGAACGCGATCGATGGCCTGCGGGACAGCAGGCTTGTCCACGCCGGGTGGTCCTCGCTGCCCACGGTCAGCCAGCGCGCGTTGCTTCGCCGGCGCTGCGCCAGGCTCGTCGCTCCCGAGCTGTCGTGACAGAGGACGGTGACCTGGACGTCGCTGCGGCTGAGGTTCTCGATCAGGCGGGAGGAGTAGATCATGTCGCCGCCGTAGTTGGGCGGGTAAGGCGCGACGCGTGTCAGCCAGAGGCAGCGGGTCATGCCCCAAGCCCCGCTACCTCGGCGCGGCTCCGAAGCGCGCCGGAGCCGGACGAGATCGCGGGGCGTGCTTCGGCGGCGGCGCGCTTCTGACTGATCAGTGCCCCCGTGATCGCGGCGACGACCAGCAGAGACGGCAGCAGCAGCGTGCCGCTGAGGACCAGCGTCAGGCCGTAGAACGCCAGCGGCAGTACGCTGCCTCCCCTCGCCAGCACCTGAAACAGCCAGACAAGGATCACCAGCGAGAGCACGCCCAGCTCCGCCATGAAGTTCAACAGAACGAAGTCAGACTTGTAGAACTGCGCCTTGTTCAGATCGAGGAAGCGGTTCCAGCGCGGATCGCTGTAGTCGGCGGCGTCGCGAAAGTTGCCGTAGCCGACGCCGAGAGGGAACGACTCCTCGACAACGCTCCAGGCGACTGAGCCGGACGAAACTCGCTGCAACAACGATGCATCTCTAACGTCCAGCACCTGGCTGGTCCGGCCCCAGAAAAGCGTCACCTGCGCCGTCAGTGCGAGAGCAACCAGGATGACCGAAGCCGTGCGCTTCACGGACGACTCGGTCTGCCAGAGGACCGCCGCGCCGTACAGCCCGGAGAACAGGAGCAGCGTCCCGGACTGCAGCAGCACGGCGACGACGCTCATGGCGAGCAACGCCCGCAGCCGCTCCGCTGGAAACAGCAGGTAGACGCCTATGTAGCTGGCGCCCAGGGCAAACGCGGCCCACTGAGGCTCCTTGCTGAACCCCGTCGGCCGGAACGACGTGAACGCAGCGTCAGTCCCTGCAGGGTTCAGCAACTTGACGAGGCTGAGATCGATGCCAAGCAAGTGCCAGGCAAGGAACGCGATGACGACGCAGCCGCAAAGGAAGTAATGGGCGCCCCGCATGGCGCGCGGAAACGCCTCGCTCAGCCACGCCGGTGCGTTGGCGAAGACGCCTTGCAGCAGGACCAGCACGATGATGAACGTGATCAGTTGCAGCAGGCCGAACAGATTGAGCTCGGCGAAGACGAAGCTTTGCAGCGTCAGCGCTGCGACCATGAAGACCAGCATCAGGTAGCACTCGATCAGGTACTCGCGCCCGGGTCGGGCATTGCGCAGCCAGCAGTAGGCGAGCCCGCCGAACAGAGGAGGGAAGAGGAACAGCCAGGGACTCGCGATGCCAAACGTCGCCATGAGACCGAAGGCGATCCCGTCGCCGAAGCCTGCCGTCAGGAGGACTGCCGCTGTCGCAATCGTGACGACGGCGAGCGCCTCGCCTCTGCCGGCGGGACGCGACCGGAACCGCGACGCGCCGGAACGCGGCGGACGCAGGCCCACGCGCGTCTGAGCGACGGAGCCGGCTGCAGCCAGGGCTCCGTTACCCGCGAGCATGGGCGAGGCGTCGCTCCGTTTCGTCAATGCGTGGCCCTTCGTTTAGCAGCTGCCGGATTCGAGACAGGAAGGCGTCGTACTCGACCGCCGTCTCGGCGATCTTCCACGGCACGGCGAGGTAGTTCGACGCGCCGGGAAGCAGCGCATCGCAACGCACGAGCTCCCGGCTGGGAGCGAAGATGCTGTAGCCGAGGTCTGAAAGGAATCGCCAGACCGGCTCGTACCCTACCCCTCGCCGGGCGAGATGGCCGCCTTCGCATTCGAAGTAGACGAGCGGCCGGTAATCGATGAAGCAACGGGCCGCGCCGGCCATGAAGTCTGCTTCCGCCCCCTCGATGTCCACCTTGATGAAGACCGGCGCCGTCAGACTGACGCTGCCGTCATCGACCAGCGTATCGAGGCGGCGCAGCTCGACTTCGAAAAGGGTTGTCTCGACCGCAGCAGATTCGACGATCTGGCCGAGGCCGCTGACGGGGTTACCGGAAGGATCAGACGGGACACTGAGCAACGCTTCACCGTCTCGATTGCCGAGGGCGAACGGCAAGCAGCGCAGGTCCGGCCTCGAGCCGAGGTTGGCGCGCAGGAGGGCGAGCGCGAACGGGTTCGGCTCGAACGCGTAGAGCATCGCTCCGGGCGACGAATGGCGCCTCAGGAAGCTCGAGTAACGGCCGACGTTAGCGCCGACGTCCAGGAGGGTACCCATCTCGGCCGCGAGGCCGCTCAGTAGCCCGAGGACTTGTGCGCTCTCGGGCGGTGCGAAGCGACCGGTCGCCTTGAGCAAACGGTGATAGGCGCGATGGGCGAAGAGCTCGCCCGTGGAGCCAAGCGCCCGCCTCGCCGCCAGACGGCCGACCCGCCGCGCCCACTGCATCGCTCGCTCCGGCCAACTCGTGGCGTTCATGCCGTGACTCCCGCGAGCTCGCTGAACAAGCGACGGTGCGCTTCGACGTGGGCCGCCGGCGTGAAGCGCTGCGCCGCCGTCCGGCAGAGGCCTCGTAGCCGCTCGTAGCTCTCGCAGGAGAGAGCGCTGAGCGCTGCCGCCAGCGGCTCGGGGCCAAAGATATCGAAGCGGCACTCGTCCGGCACGTACTCTCTGAAGGCGCTGATGTCGGATGTGAGGACAAGCGCGCCCCTGGTCATCGCCTCCGCGACGGGATAGCAGAAGCCTTCGTACAGCGAAGGCGCGACGAGCACGTGGCAACGGTCGAGAAGGAGGTCGCGCTCGGCGTCTTCGACGTAGCCGTGTACCTCGATCCGCGGGTCGCCGGCGGCCTCGTCAAGGACTTCTTTGCCCCACCAGAGGTTGCCGGCGATATCGAGACGCCACTCCCGGTCGACCAGCTTCAACGCCTCGAGAAGCAGTTCCAGGTTCTTGCGCGGCACGACGCTGCCGAGGAAGAGGATGCGTAGCGGTTCGCCATCAGCTGGCCATCTGCGCTCGGAGGGCGGTCCACACTCCGTCTCGATGCGAGGCGAGATTACGGTGACGTTCGCGCTCTCGTGGAGGCGGCGGATATCGTCCCCGGTTGTCTCTGAGATCGCCTTGACGACGGTTGCGCGCTTCAGCGACCGGACGAAGAGCCGCCGCCAGTAGATCTCGGTCGTGAAGCGCCTGGCGACGCTGCGGCCAGCGCTTTCCGGCTGCGACATGAAATACAGGTCGTGAGCCGTGACCGAACCCGGCACGCCGAGACCGACCGGCAGCGCCGAAATCTCGCAGTGCACCGCGTCCGCCTCGAGGGTTCGCGCCAGCCAGGGGAGATAGGCAAAGGACGCGAAGAAGCGCAGCTTGTACGGGAACACCAGCGAAACCGACCCGAGGCCGAGGCTCTCGAAGTAGTCGCCGTGGCTCGTGTGATGGGCCACGACGAACTCGATCTCCGGTATCTCGCGGCACGAGTCCAAGACGCCTCGAAGCGCCGTCGCGAAGCCGCCGTCGTGCGGGTCGTAGGCGAGCGCGTCGATCAGGATGCGAGGCCGGCCGCGCGCTGCCATGGGGGTCACCAGCACTCCCTGATCGTGGAGCCGTATTGCTCGATCTTGAACGGCACGCAGCGGTCCGCGCCGATCGCCTGCGTGAAGCTGGGACCGGCGTCCGGAGGGACGATCATCAGGAGGAAGCCACCGCCACCGGCGCCGCAAAGCTTCCCGGCGAGCGCGCCGTGGCGCAGACAAGCGTCGTAAAGCTCCTCGATGGCGGGCGTGGTCACGCGGTTGGAGAGGCTCTTCTTGAGCTGCCAGCCCTCGCACAGCAATCGCGCCAGCTCGCGCGGCAGCTCGTCTCCGTGCAGCCCTTCCAGGATCGATTGCGCCGCGCCGACGAGCTGCACCATCCGCCCAAGCTCCGTGTCGACGCGCTTGGCCGTCGTGTTCTCGAGTTGCTCGCACAGGACCTCGGACGCGTTGCGCTTGAGCCCGGTATAGACGAGCACCATCCAGCTCGACAGGCTGTCGACGTCGGTCGCGCCGATGTGCAGCGGCTCGATCGAGATCTTGTCGCCCTCGAAGTTGAAGCGGTTGATCCCGCCGAAGGCAGCGTGCAGCTGGTCCTGGACGCCGACGCGCTCGTCAAGCAGCTTCTGCTCCGTATCGATCGCCAGCCGCGCGAGCTCGAGCTTCGAGCGGCTTACGCCCTTGAGCGCCGACACGAGGTTCGTGAAGCCTACGGTGAAGGCGGAGGAGCTGCCGAGCCCGGCGCTCGCCGGCAGGTCTGCCTGGATGCTGCAGTCGAGCGGCTCTCGGTAGTCCTCGCGCAGCAGCACGGCGCGCATCACGGGGTGGCTCACGTCTGCCGGCGCCTCGACCAGCTCCGTCTGCGAGTAGGCAAAACGGAACCGGTACTCGACGAAGGACGAAAGGCGCAGCGCCGACATATAGATGTACTTATCGATCGTGAAGCCGAGGACGGCGCCGGGTTGGCGCTGGAACCACTCCGGGTAGTCCGTCCCGCCGCCGAACAGGCTGACGCGCAGCGGCGTGCGGCAGAGCGTGAAGAACGGCCGCTCGCCAACCTGTGACATCGACGCGCTTGCGAGCGCCGGGCTAGACATTGCTCAGCATCGCCCAGCTCGCGTAGTTCGACTTGTCGATGACGGCGGGCTCCGGGATCGGGACGATGAAGCGGCCGCCGCCGATGATGTAGTCGCGCTTCTTTTCCAGGAAGCTGCCGAGGAAGTTCCACGGCAGCACGAGGTAGGCGTCCGGCTCCGGTAGCGCACCCTCAGCGACGATTGGGATGCAGGCGCCGGGCATGTAGCGGCCGATCTTCAGCGGGTTGACCTCGACGGCGGCCTCGATCAGGCGGCTCGTGATCTGCAACGAGTTGAGCATGGTCGCGCCCTTCGCCGGCGCGCCAAAGGCCTGAACGCGCAGCCCGGCGGCGGCGTACTCCTCCAGCAGACCCGTCAGCCGGCAACCGACGTCTCGCACGCGTGCGGCGAAATCGTGATACGTCGCCGCTTCGCCCATGCCCTCGATTGCCTCTCGCCGGCGCAGCTCTTCGACGGACGCGTGTACCGGCCAGCGCCCCTCGCTGCCGATGAGCAGCTCCAGCGAGCCGCCGTGGATCGGCAAGACCGCCGCGTCGAAGACCTCGAGGCCGTGCTGGCGCAGGAGCGCTTCGAGCGACCGCAGCGTCCAGTAGGTAAGGTGCTCGTGATAGATGTTGTCGAAGGCGTTCTGGCGCACCATCTCCGCCAGGTAGATCGCCTGGACGCAGAAGACGGCGCCCCGCCGGCAAAACTCGGCGATGCCCGCGGCGACGCTGTGCAGCTCCTCGAGGTGAAAGAAGACGCCGGCGGCGGTGACCAGCCGCGGTGTCCCGAACGCCTCGAGGATCTCGCTGCTGACCTCGCGGTTGAAGAAGCGCACCAGCGTCGGAACGCCGGCCGCTTCGGCGAGCACGGCGACGTTGTGCGCCGGCTCGACGCCGAGCCCGTCCATACCGAGCTCGTTGAAGTACTTCAGCCATGTGCCGTCGTTGCTGCCGATGTCGACGACGAGGTCGCCTTGCTGCAGCTCCAGCCGGTCGCGCAGGCGCTGGGCGCTATCGCGGAAGTGGCGGCAGAGGGACTGCGTCGAGCCGGTGAGGTAGAGGTAGTCGGAGAACATGGTCTCCTTCGGCACCGTGTAATCGATCTGGACGGTGGTGCATTCGCGGCAGAACAGCAGCTGCAGTGGGTAGACCGGCTCCGGCAGCGCCAGCTCTTCGAGGCTGAGCAACGAGTTGCAGTGGGGCTGGCTGCCCAGATCGAGCACCGCTTCGAGGTCGGTTCCGCCACAGACGCGACAGCTGATCGTCATGCCGCCAGCACCTCGTCTTTCTCGCTCCTGTAGCCAAGCCGGCGCTCGAGGGCGCCGCAGAGCATGTGGCCCAGGGTTATGTGAAGCTCCTGGATGCGGGCGGTGACGTCCGACGGCACGATGACCAGCGGCTCCGCCAGCCCGACAAGCAGCCCGCCGTCTCCGCCCGTCAGCGCCGCGGCTTCGACGCCGATCTGTCTCGCCGTGCGCAGCGCCGCGATGATGTTCGGGCTGCGACCGGAGGTCGACAGCGCGAGCACGAGGTCACCGGGCCGGCCGAGCGCTTCCAGCTGCCTCGCGAAGATCGTCTCGAAGCCGAGGTCGTTGCCGGCGGCGGTGAGGGCCGACGTATCAGTCGTCAGCGCGATCGCGGCGATTGCCGGGCGGTTGTGCGCGTAACGGATCGTTAGCTCAGTGGCGATGTGCTGCGCGTCAGCGGCGCTACCGCCGTTGCCGAAGAGCATGATCTTCCCGCCACCCCGGATCGCCCGCGACCATGCCTCCAGCATCGCGACGAACTGGTCGCCGAGGCTGGCGCGGCTCTCGTCCACGACCTTTGCGTGTTCCGACAGTTCGGCGTCGAAGGCTTCAAGCAGGCTCATGAACCAGCGCCCCTTTCCTTGTCGACTCGTACCACCTCACCGTGCGCTCTAGGCCTTCGCGAAAGCCGGTGTGGGCGACGAAGCGGAAGCGGTCACGCGCCCGCGACGTGTCGAGCATGCGGCGCGGCTGGCCGTCCGGGCTGAACGCATCCCAGCGCACCGTTCCCCGGTAGCCCGTCATCTCGACGATTAAGGCCACGATCTCGCGGATCTTGACCTCAAACCCGGCTCCGATGTTCACGGGATCCGCGCCGTCGTAGTCCTCCGTGGCCTTAACGATCGCTTCGGCAGCGTCGTCGACGTAGATAAACTCCCGCGAGGCAGTTCCGGTCCCCCAGACTTCGATGAACGGCTCGCCTGCCTCGCGCGCATCGATGCATTTCTTGATCAGGGCCGGGATGACGTGCGAGGAGGCGGGATCGAAGTTGTCCCCGGGCCCGTAGAGGTTCACGGGGATGAGGTAGATCGCGTTGAAGCCGTACTGCTGCCGGTACGCCTGACCCTGCACGAGCAGGAGCTTCTTGGCGATGCCGTAGGGAGCGTTCGTCTCCTCCGGGTAGCCATTCCAGAGGTCGTCTTCGCGGAAGGGGACGCGGGCGAACTTCGGGTAAGAGCAGACCGTGCCGATGGTGACGAATTTGCTCACGCCCGCCAGACGCGCTTCCTCGAGCAGCTGCAGCCCCATGATCGCGTTGTCGTACAAGAAGCCGCCAGGGTTCTCGCGGTTGGCGCCGATACCGCCGACAACCGCCGCGAGGTGGATCACGACGCTCGGCCGCGCGTCCGCCAGACAACGGCGGACCGCATCGCGATCGCGAAGGTCGTACTCGGCTCTGCGGGGCACGAAGACGTTTGCGGCGCCCCGCTCCTCCAGTCTGGCGACGACACGACGGCCGAGGAAACCGGCGCCGCCGGTCACGAGCACGCGGTCCGACGCGAGATCGACGGTCATGCTGCCCTCTCGAGCTGCGTCGACACGAGTACGTCCGCGGCGTCGACGCCGGCATCTTCGAGATCGTGCTCGAGGAGAATCTGGACCAGCTCGTCGAATGTGGTGCGCGGCCGCCAGCCGAGCTCGGCGCGCGCTTTCGAGGCGTCGCCGCAAAGCTCCGGGACCTCGTTCGGGCGCACGTAGCGCGGGTCGAAGCGCACGTAGCGGCGCCAGTCGAGACCGGCGAGCGCGAACGCCTTCTCTACGAGCTCTTCGACCGTGTGCGATTCGCCCGTGGCGATGACGTAGTCGTCCGGCGTTTCCTGCTGCAGCATCAGCCACATCGCCTCGACGTAGTCCGGCGCGTAGCCCCAGTCGCGCCGCGCCGAGAGGTTGCCGAGGAACAGGGCGTCCTGCTTACCGGCGACGATGCCGGCGACGGCGCGTGTGACCTTGCGCGTGACGAAGGTCGCGCCGCGACGCGGCGACTCGTGGTTGAAGAGGATGCCGCTGCAGGCGAAGAGTCCGTAGGCCTGGCGGTACTGCACCGTCAGCCAGTGGGCGTAGAGCTTTGCCGCCGCGTAGGGGCTCTGGGGCGAGAAGACGGTGGCCTCGCTCTGGGGCGCCGGCGCGTCGCCGAACATCTCGCTGCTGCCGGCCTGGTAGAAGC